>CAZIWL010000137.1:0-11747 GCA_964542755.1 uncultured Anaerolineales bacterium | reverse complement strand
AAGAAGGTCCCTATGTCACAATAGGTGTTTGTTCTGTTTGGCCGCGCCCTAAGTTCTGCGTTTAGCGGCAAACGGCCCACACGTGGATCTGGCGGGTCTTGGGGCGGCGCGGGGTTGGATCCTGCGCCTATTCGTTTTCGATTCGTTGGCCGGGGTCTCACTGGAGCGAGCTTTCCAACGCTCATCCAAAGGTCAACGGACTTCAACGATCTTCCAGTTCGACCGTGATCTCTAGGTGCCCGTGGGGTCACCGCCGAGGGTCCTTCCGTCCCAAGCGACACCCGGCCTGGGCGCGTAAGAGAGGGGGAGCGACGTTCCCCGCCACGTCACCTCAGCCCCCCCGTGCGTCACCATCTGTCCCCATCCGGCCGCCCGGTGGGTGGCACTAGGACGACGCCGGCAAGGGTGCGGGAAGCTCCTCTGGCATCTCACGCCCCTTGAACTGACTCGTGTAGAGGTCGTAGTAGTAGCCGCCCCCGGCCAACAACTCCTCGTGGTTCCCGCGCTCCACGATCCGTCCGTCGTAAATCACCAGGATGCGGTCCGCGTCACGGATGGTGCTCAAACGGTGGGCGATGACGAAGCTGGTTCGTCCCTCCATCAGGCGCAGGAGGGCCTCCTGGATGCGCATCTCGGTGCGCGTATCCACGCTGCTGGTGGCCTCGTCCAGGATCAGAATCGCCGGGTCGGCCAGGACCGCCCGGGCGATGGCCAGGAGCTGGCGCTGGCCCTGGCTGAGGTTCGCGCCGCGCTCCGTGAGTTTGGTGTCGTACCCCTCGGGGAGGCGGCGGATGAACTGGTGGGCGTTCGCTACCCTGGCGGCGTCCACCACCTCGTCGTCCGTAGCGTCGAGGCGGCCGTAGCGAATGTTCTCCATGACCGACTCGGAGAAGAGGAAGGTGTCCTGGAGAACGATCCCCAGCTGGCGCCGCAGGCTCTCCTTCTCCACGTCTCGGATGTCGATGCCGTCAATGGTGATCGCTCCGGCGTCCACGTCGTAGAAGCGGGTGAGCAAGTTCACCAGGGTCGTCTTTCCGGCCCCCGTTGGCCCCACCAGTGCAAAGGTGCGGCCCGGCCATGCCTCCAGGCTGACGTCCTTGATCACGGGGACGTCGTTCTCGTACCTGAAATCGACGCGGTCGAAGACGACCTCGCCCTCGACACGCTTCAGCTCCCTCGCCTGCGCCCTATCGGGCAGATCGGGTTCTTCGTCGATGATCTCGAAGACGCGTTCTGCGCCGGCAAGCGCGGACTGGAGCTGATTGTAGAGGTTGCCCAACTGTCGCAGCGGCGCCGCGAAGCGTCGGGAGTAGTTGTAGAAGGTAGCGATGGTCCCCACGGTGGCGACGCCCTGAAGCACCATCCATCCCCCCAATCCGGCCAGGATGGCGATGTTCGCATTGCTGAGAATGCCCATGAGAGGGGGCACGAGCATGGCGAAGGTCTGGGCGCGAACGCCGACGTCGCGTACCAGGTGGTTGGCGTGGTCGAAGTCGGCCAGAGCCCGCGCCTCCTGGCCGAAGGCGATGATCACGCGCTGGCCGCTGAACATCTCCTCCAGTTCGCCGTTCAGCTGGCCGATGCGCGCCTGATACTCCCGAAAGCCACTCCTGGTCTTGCGGCCCACCCAGCCGACGAACCAGAGCATGAAGGGGAAGACGATCATAGAGCCCAGCGCCAGCCAGAAGTTGATGGCGAACATCATCACCAGGATGCCGACGAGGGTCAGAAGACTGGACAAGGTCTGGGTGATCTGCTGCGATAGGACGCGGTTCAGCACGTCCAGGTCGTTCGTCAGGCGGCTCATCAGCTCGCCGTGCGGATGCCGGTCGAAGTAGCTCAGCGACAGGCCTTGCAGGTGCACGAAGAGCCGCTTTCGGAGATCCCGCAGCACTTTCTGCGACATGGTGGCCATCAGAGCGAACTGTCCGGCCTGGGCCAGCCATACGCCGACGTACGCGCCGAGCATCAGGAGCACGATGCGCAACAGCCCGGACCGGTCGCCGGCGGCAATGAAGCGATCGATGGCCAGCCCCATCAAGAAGGGAGCGAGGAGATTGAGCCCGGTACCAAGGATCACAAGGAGCGCGACGGCGGTTAGAGCCAGTTTGTACGATTCGAAGGCGTCCAGGAGGCGCCTTAGTGTCCCCCGGACGTCCTTGGCGCGCTCGATGCGGGCGCCGTGTCGGCCGGGCCCGCGCGGGCCTCCGCTGCGCCGCTGCGTTGCTTCCGTCTTTCCTCGCCCGTCTCTGCGATCAACCACTTGTTAGTCCTCCATCCCCAAGCTGCGATCGATAGATCTCTTGGTAGATCTCGCTTGCGGCCATCAGTTGGTCGTGCGTTCCCTCGGCGGCGATCCGGCCGCGGTCTAGGACAACGATCTTGTCCGCGGTGAGCACGGAACTGATCCGCTGCGCGATGATGAACGTTGTCGCGTCCTTCATCAGCTGCTCGAGCGCGCGCTCAATGCGTATTTCGGTGTGCACGTCGACATTCGACGTGCTCGCGTCCAGAATGAGCACCTCGGGACCGACGAGCAGCGCCCGAGCGATAGCGAGGCGCTGCTTCTGACCGCCCGAGAGATTGACGCCCCGCTGTCCGACCTCAGTCTCATAGCCATGTGGGAAGGATAGGATGAAGTCGTGGGCCTGGGCAGCCTTCGCCGCCGCGATCACCTCGTCGTCCGAGGCGTCGGGGCGGCCGTAACGGATGTTGTCCCCAATGGATCCGGTGAAGAGCACCGGCTCCTGGAGGGCGACGCCCACGTGGGTTCGCAGTTGGTGGAGTGGGATCTGTCTCACGTCGACGCCGTCCAGCGTGACACGTCCCTCGTCCGCGTCGTAGAAACGGGGGATGAGGTGGACCAGGGTCGACTTCCCGGAGCCGGTGGCACCCAGGAGGGCGACCGTCTGGCCGGGCTCGGCGACCAGGTCGACACCGGTGAGTACGGGCTCGCCCTGTTTCCCGTCATAGCTGAACGACACGTTTTCAAACACAACGCGGCCTTCGACACGGGGGAGCGGGGAGTCATCCTTTGGGCGTCGCACGTCCGGCTCGCTGTCGAGCACCTCCCAGATTCGGTCCGCCGACGCGCTGGCCGAGGAGAGGGGCATCACCATCATACCGAGCAGCATCATGGGGAATAGGGCGTAGAGCATGTAGTTGACGGAGGCCACCAGCTGACCCACGGTGAATGCGCCATCGATGGCCGAGATGCCCCCAAACCAGATCACGGCCACGACTGAGAGGTTGACCAGGAAGAACATGGTCGGAATCACGGAGGAGAGCAAGCGGACCACCGTCAAGGTCTGCTCAAAGAGATCGCGATTCGCCCGCTCGAAGCGCTCTATCTCGTAGTCCCCGCGGACAAAGGCCTTGACCACACGAACGCCCGCCAGATTCTCCTGGAGTACTTGATTGAGGCGGTCGAGCTTCTTCTGGACCTGGAGAAAGAGGGGGCGGGCCCTGGTGAGGGAGATCCAGATGAAGATGCCGATGAGGGGCAGCAGGGCCACCATAATCAGTCCCAGGCGCGGGCTGGTGAGGAGGAGCATGACGATGCTGCCGAGGGCCCAGAGCGGCGCCCGCGCCAGGATGCGCATGCCCATCTGGACCACCATCTCTATCATGTTGACGTCGCTGGTGGACCGCACAATGAGTTGGCCGGTCTGGAAGTCGTCCAGATTGCCGAAGGAGAAGGTCTGCACCTTCCGCGCGATGGCGCTTCGCAGATCGGCCCCCGTGTTCAGTCCAACGCGTACCGAGAGCACCGTGTTCGCCACGGCGAAGAGGGCGCTCAGCAGCGCGGCGCCCAGCATCAGGAGCGAGGTCCGCAGTATCGCATTCATATCGCGCTCGGCGATGCCCCGGTCGATGATCTGCTGCGTGAGGCGGGGTATGAGCAGATCCGCCGCGACGACCCCGATCAAGAGGATCACTGCCAGAACGACCGACTGCAAGTAGGGCCGAACGAAGCGGCCCATTCGTACAAGTGGTTTCATCGATTATCCCCTGCTCTGCCTCTCACCTTGCGATGGAAGATGGATTGGCTCACAGCCGTCGTTGCGTCTCCATCGCCTTGCCCAATGGCCTTGAGCATACGGTCCAACGCTCGCCACGTTGTCTATCTCCACCATGTTGGCAGCCGGGCTCAGCATCCGAAGCCGCGGCCTTCTGCGCTGGCGAAAGCGCCCGGTCGTGCCCATCGCGGTCAGCGTCACGGTTCGACCCCCTCCAGGTTCTCGTGGATGCGCTCCAGGAAGCCCTCGAGCGTCCGCTGCTCCTCTTCGCCGAACCCGTTGAACGTCTGCCTCTCCAATCTTGCCCAGACTCGCTCGACATCTCCCTGGATCTCGCGCCCCTGGGGCGTGAGATAGACGCGGGAGACGCGCTGATCGACTGGATCTGGACGCCGCTCGAGAAACCCCGCGCGCTCCATACGCTTGAGGGCGTTTGAGACGGTGGCAGGGTGCACACTGAGACGCTCGGCGAGCTCCGAGTGCGTCAGACCCTCCTCCCGCCAAAGCGCGCAGAGCACGAACTGCTGTCCGCGGTAGAGGCCGATCTCGTGCAGGAGCTCACGGACCCGGAAGTGGTGGGCTTTGCACACTCGGGCTAGCAGATAGCCGATCGTCCCTGAAAGCGTCCCTTCCGCCATTCGCCATTCCCCATTCCCCATTTGATTGGTCAGCCAACTATCGAACGAGCCATTATACCTGGAAGGAGACGAAGGGCAAGCACGGCGGGGTCGCGGCCGACTTTGGACGGGATGAGGGCCTATGCCGGGGACTTAGAGCACGTGCTTTTGGAGCACGTGCTTTTGGAGCATGTGCTTCTGGAGCATGTGCTTTTGGAGCACGTGCTTTTCTAGCATATGCTCGCTATGTGGGGCGATGGCGAGGGCCGACTCGCTATCCAGAGGAGGGCCCGGTACGTCGGATGGGGAGTCTACGATGGTCGGGGAGACCTAGCTGATGCTGTCCTGGATAATCTCCCGGAGGACATTCGTGCTCATGTCCTTCTTGTCCAGGAAGGCGACAGCTCCGGCCTCAAGACCGAGGCGGTGGAACTCGCGGTCGGGATAGGCGCTGATCAGGATGATGCGCGTGCTCGGGTTCTGGGCTTTGAGCCGACGCGTGCAGCGGATGCCGTCCTCGTCGCCCAGGACCACGTCGACGAGGATCAGCGAGGGGTTCAGCGAATCCGCGAGCCGCAGGGCCTCCTCCGTGTTGTCGGCCTCGTAGACGACGGCCTGAGGATGGGCGCGACCGATCATTCGGTGCAGCTGCACACGGTACTGACTGCTGTCCTCGACCAGCAGTACCTCAAACTGCGCGGCAAGCGAGCTTGGACGGGCTGCGACAGAGCGGGCGGGCCCTTCCTGGCCTGAGACACCAAGGATCTCGGGGTTCTCGTGGGCATACGCCACGGCCTCCAGTCGGCTCTGGACATCGATGCGGCGGTAGAGGTGGGTGAGGTGGTTCTCCACCGTCTTCACGCTGAGGTCGAGGCGCCGGGCGATGCTCTGATTGTCGAGTCCCTGCTGGAGGAGCCGGAGCATGTCGCGCTGCCGTGGGGTGATTGAGGAAGCCATGGGACTTGGCCCCGAGTGGTCCACGAGCCGATCCAGCAAGGGGCTGGAGACCCAGCGCTTCCCGCTCAGCACCCTCTGTACCGCCAGCTTAAGGTCGCTTAACGGCTGATCTTTGAGGTGGTAACCGCACACGCCGAGTTTGAGAAGGCCCTGAACGTAGATGTCGTCGTCGTAGGCACTGATGACGAGGATGCACAGGTCCGGATAGGCCTCGTGGATCGTCCGGAGGGCAGTGAGCGGCGCGAAATCGGGCATTTTCACGTCGACGATCAGGAGATCGGGGGTGGTCTCCTCCAACGCGCTCTGCAAGCTGGGACCGTCGGACGCCTCTCGGACAATCTCAATCCCGGGGAGATCCTGCAGCGCGTTGCGGATCCCGGAACGGACGAGAGCGTGATCGTCGGCCAGAACAACCCGATGGCTGGACATGGTGAGATTATGCCGGGCGGCCGGCTGCTCTATTCTGTTGAAGGAGGGCGTATCGCCACACTGGAGCGCTCCAAGGGCTAGTTACGGATAGACGGATAGGGGCTGGGGACCTCAATCTCAAACTCCAACCCGCCCCCGGGGTGGACGCTGAAATCCAGGGTGCCATCCATGAGCGACACCCTCTCACTGATGCCGATCAGTCCAAAATGGTTGTTCTCCGCCAGAGCCGCTAGATCGACGGGGCTATCGAGCCCGTGTCCATCGTCGGCCAGGTAGACCCGCAAGCTTGCCTTGGGTGTGCGCCGGAGGCGGAGGGTGACCTGAGAGGCCTGAGCGTGCTTCTGAACGTTGTGCAAGCCCTCCTGGACGATGCGGAAGACGGATAGCTCGATCGGTTCTGGCAAGCGTCCCAACTCAGGGTCGATAGCCAGCTCGACCAGAATGCCTGTCTGTTTGGTCCACTTGCTGACCAGAGAGCGGATGGCGGCCGGGAGACCGTGGTTGTCGATGGTCGGGGGACGAAGGTCGCTGCAGACCTGGCGAAGGCTGCCCACGACACCCCGAATGCTGTCGCGAATCCTCGTGATCTCCTGCCGCTGCTCTCCGTCTTCTATACGGCTCTCGGCCTCCTCAAGCTGATAGGTGTAGCTCAACAGGTCCTGGATGATCTGATCGTGGAGTTCTCTTGCCAGAGCCTTTCGCTCCGCCTCCCGCTCCTCCATCACGCGCCGCCCGGCCTCCTGGAGCGCCAGGTTCAATTGGTCCAGGGCTTGGACCTGATTCTCAAGCCGTTGGATCAAGCGTTGGTTAAGCGAGTTTTTCTCTTCCAGGCTCTGCTTGAGCTCGCGCTGAGTCTGGCGCAGATCCTCGGTCTGTTTCTGTGCCTCGTGGTAGTTTTCGTAGGCCCAGATAACGGGTGTGATTCGACCCTGACGATTGGAGCCAACCATCAGTTCGACGATGTCTCGTGGGGTTGTGTCATCGGTGCGACGCAGGGCGACCTGGCGGCCCTGGTAGAGGATCAAGATGCGATGCGTGACGCTGAAGACCTGCTTCAAGTCGTCACCGCTCAGGATCACCGCAACCTGCTGGTCTGACAACGCCTTGATACGCTCAAGCAACAGCTCCTGCCGGGCGAAGCTGAGCGCCTCAAGGGCGTCGTCCAGCAGAAGCAGCCGGCAAGGGCGGCATAGGGCGTGCGCTAGTGCCACGATCTGCCTCTCCTCGTCGGAGAGGCCTCCCACCGTGTTCTCCGCTAGCTCGGTGGGCATATCGAAGGCGTCCAGCAGGTCGCGGGTGGCCTCCAGCATTCTGCCTTCTCTGTTGAACCTGAATAGATCTTTGGCGCGGATCTCGCGGCCCATGAAGACGTTGTGCATGACGTTCATGTGGTCGAAGAGCCGTGGGGTCTGGTGGACGGCTACGATGCCGAGGCTTTCTGCCTCGGAGACAGTCTGGAATGTTGCGGGCTGACCGTCGAACGTGATCACTCCACTGGAGCGTGTGTGCACGCCGCTAAGGAGCTGGAACAGCGTCGACTTCCCCGCGCCACGCTGCCCCACGACGCCCAGCACCTCGCCCGGACGCAGGGAGAAGGTGACGTCCCTCAGTGCTCTGACCGTCCCGAAGTCACGGGACAGGCCGTCGACGCGCAGCAGGGCTTTGGTATCAGCGCTCACAAGGGACGCACCTTCTCCTTCTCCGAGAGTGGGAGCCACAGATCCCCCTCAGGGCTACTTCCCAGTCCGCCGCGTGGCGACGTCGAAGATGACGGCCGCGGCCAGCACCGCGCCTCGCACCACGTACTGATAGGCGATGTCGACGTTCATCAGGTTCATACCGCTGGTCAGTGACATATAGACGATGGCACCGACGAGGGAACCTGTGACCTTGCCGACGCCGCCGGCCGCCGATACCCCACCGATGTACGCTGCGGCGATGGCATCGAGCTCGAACAGCGTGCCGGCCTGCGTGGTGGCAGACTGGAGTCGAGAGGCGAAGAGCATACCCGACAAGCCCGACAACATGCCCATCGAGCCAAAAACGATGAAGGTCAGCCGCTTGACGCTGACACCGCTCAGCTCAGCCGCCTCTGGGTTGCCGCCGATGGCGTAAATGTGCCGTCCCAGCACTGTCTGCGTCGTGATGAAGTGGTAGATGCCCACCACGAATAGCACCACGACGACCGTCCACGAGAGACCGTTGTAGCCGGCCAGGACCCACGTGATGAGGCCCACCAGCACCGACGTGAACACCAACTTCAGGATGAACATGTCGTAGGGCAGCACCTCAAAGTCGTAGGCCTGCTGTTTCTTGCGGCTGCTGATGGAGCTGATGATGGAGAGGACAATGGCTGCCAAGCCCAACAGCAGCGTGACCTTGTGCACGCCCGGCAGGATCCCGAGATTGATATCGGGTATGTAGCCGTTGCCCATCGCGTTGAACACATCGTTCTGGATGATGATCGTCCCCGTTGCCGCCGTCACCAGCAGGAGTAGGCCTCGATAGATCAACCAGCCGGCCAGCGAGGCGACAAAGGATGGAATGCCCAGCTGCGCCACCGGGTAGGCCGTGACCAGGCCGGCGATGAAACCGAGCGCCAGGATCATCGGAATGACCACGTAGACCGGCAGGCCCCAGAACCCCATGGCGATGGCTGCGACGGCACCCAGGAAGCCGGCAAGGAAACCGACGGATAGATCGATGTGTCGGATGACGATGACCAGGGTCATGCCGACCGCCAAGACCGCGATGTAGCCGGTCTGGTTAAGCAGGTTGCTGATGTTGCGAGAGGAGATGAAGATGCCGTCCGTTGTGACGGTGAAGATCGCCATGATCACAAACAGGGCGATGAACATGCCGTATTCGCGGATGTTATCCTTCAGGAGCTTCTGTAGGTTCTTGAGAAACATGCTGTGCCTCCTAGTATTCCGTGGCCAGAGCCATGATCTTCTCCTGCGTCGCTTCCTCCACAGGCATCTCGCCTGCTACCCTGCCGCCGGAAACAACGTAGACTCGGTCGCTCATCCCCAAGACCTCGGGCAGCTCCGAAGAGATCATGATGATGCTCATCCCCTCGCTGACCAGCTGGTTGATGATGGTGTAGATCTCCAGCTTTGCACCTACATCAATCCCCCGGGTTGGTTCATCCAGGATCAGTACGTCGGGCTTGACAAACAGCCATTTTGCCAGGGAGACCTTCTGTTGGTTGCCCCCGCTCAGGTTCTCGACCTTCTGCTCAATGCTCGGTGTCTTGATGTTGAGGGAGCGTCGATAGTCATTGGCGACCTTGATCTCAGCGTTCCCGTCAATGGTCCCCCGGTGGGCGATCTCGCGCAGGTTCGCCAGCGTGACGTTCTCCTTGACATCCTGGATCAGAATCAGTCCCTTGGCCTTCCGATCCTCACTCAGATAGGCGATGCCGGCCTTGATAGCGTCCTGCGGATGTTTGAAGCTGGCTTCCTCACCCTGGACGTAGATCTCACCCTCCACGTGGTAACCGTCGGGGTTCCCGAACAGGCTCACGGCGATTTCCGTGCGACCTGAACCCATCAATCCGGCAAAGCCGACGACCTCGCCCTTCCTAAGCTCGAAATTGACGTCCTTCAGTATCTGCCGACCCACGCGCGGATCGTACGCATTCCATTTCTTGACCTCGAGAACGGCTTCCCCGCCACCATGGGGGCAGATGATGAGCACGTCGATGCCCTTGTTGACCAACGCTTCCACATTGGCCTTCTCTCTGGTGGAATCGCCCTGGCTGAACAGGATTTCGACTTCCTTACCCGCAGCCTTGAACGCTTCCTGGAAGTGACTCATGTCCTGGATCCAGCGCGGTTCATCTTTGGTCGGCAGAACGATCCCAACCGCTGGACTGGAGGAAGGGTCTCCCATCTCCAAGGCGCTGGGCAGTTCATCGGCACTGTAATAGTCAGATTCGATCAGGACTTCCCGGATATTGCTCTGATCTACGACGCTCACCGGCGACTCGAGCCCGGGAACATCGATCGCACCGTTGTTGTAGGTGGTCTTGGCTTTGGGTGTCTCATCGTTGAGCAAGGCCAATGCAGCCTCGACCGCGGTCTGGACCAGGATGCGCACATCCTTGAAAACCGTCATCGACTGTCTGCCGTCCTGAATGCTGGGTATGGAAGCCTCTTCAGCATCCTGACCGGTGATCACATAGCTCTTGACGTGCTCATCCGCAGCAAAGACCTCGCCAATCGCGCGCGCGGTGTTATCGTTCGGGGCGAGGATGAATACGTCCCCCTTGTCCGATTCGCTTGCGACGTGCAGATCAGATTCCGCCAGTATCCTGGCGGTACTGGCATCCCATTTGGTCGTTACCTGACTGATGATCTGGGTCATCTCGTCGTGGCTTAGGCTGGACTTGTCCTGCAGAGCGACTGCCTCGCTGGAATTCTTGGTCACAAACGTACCATCGGCCATCCTGGGCTGCAGCACTTCCCACGCGCCTTTGAAGAAGATGAAGCTGTTGGGGTCCGTCGCAGCACCAGCGTAGAGGTACAGTGGATTGCCCTTTCCCGTTGCGTGATCGACCAAGTATTGGGCCTGCAAAGCACCGACCGCTTTGCTATCGAAGGTGACGTAGTAGTCCAGGGCAGTGGAGTTCGTGATCAGCCGGTCATACGAGATGACCTTGACCCCAGCCTTCTTGGCCTCTCCAACCGCAGCCGCAGCCGCCTTGAATGGGTGGCGTTTCCGCTCTGGATAGATGCTGTTGATTTCGCGCCCCACCATGTTCTTGATGAGCGCAAACTCGGTGACCTCCCCTTTGTGGGCATCCAGCGTGCAGATGGTCTGCCCATCGCGCAGTACCGTGACGGTGTCGGCGACGTCGATCACCTCGCCCAGCTTGTGCGAGATCAAGATGCAGGTCACGCCCTGGCGTCGCTGCTCGCGCAGCAAGTTCAGCAGGTTCTCACTGTCGTCGTCGTTCAGAGCTGCGGTGGGCTCGTCCAGAATCAGGATCTTCACATCGCGATGGAGGGCCTTGGCGATCTCGACCAGCTGCTGCTGGCCCACGCCAAGGTTCTTGACCTTGGTGCTGGGATTGACGTCGAGCCCGACCCTCTTGAGGATCTCCGTCGTCTGTTTGATGGTCTCGTGCCAGTCGATGGAGAGGCCCGCGGTGATCTCCTGGCCGAGGAAGATGTTCTCGTAGATGGTCATCTCGGGCACCAGGGCCAGTTCCTGGTAGATGATGCCGATGCCCGCCACCTCGCTCTCGCTGATACTGTGGAACTCCTGTGGCTCACCGCGGAGCAGAATCTCACCTGTGTAGGTGCCGTGTTGATGGACACCGCTCAGGACCTTCATCAGTGTGGACTTGCCCGCACCGTTTTCGCCCACCAAGCCGTGGATTTCCGCTTCGGCGACGCGAAAGCTGACCTCGTCCAGAGCTTTCACGCCGGGGAATTCCTTGGTGATGTTTCTCATCTCCAGTATGGGAGCAGTCATAGCGCCTCCGGTTCTCAAGCTATACGAGTGTGGTAGGAATAGTGATAGCGAAAGCTATCACTATTCCCGCATTGTCTCACGATCCTGAACTAGGGCAAGTTCTCGAACTCGTCCGCGGCGTAGTAGCCGGAGTCGATCAACGCCTCCTGGACGTTGTCGGCGTCCACCGCGATCACCTCAGAGGGGATCGCCGGCACGTCCTTGGCGCCGTTGTCGTAGCTGCCCTCAGCCTCGGGCTCGTTGC
>CAZIWL010000136.1:0-11764 GCA_964542755.1 uncultured Anaerolineales bacterium | reverse complement strand
GGCTGAGCCGGGATGGGCGCATTCGCACCATTGGCTTGTCGGTCTCGGTGTCTCAACTAGCGCTGCCTCTACAGTGGAGCACAGGTTTCTTCCATTCCAGAGTGGCGTGCGTGCGCGCCATGGACTTTCTCGCAAGGGGGCGCGTGTCTTTGCGGGGGTAGACTCTTGAGTTTGCGACGGAGGGGATGGTGGTCGAGACGGTTCTAGAAGGCCGGGGGCTTGGCGGAACCTTCGCAAGGTGTGACAGGATCACAACGTGTGATATAATCAAGTCATCACAAAGGTTTTAGCAAGGGAGGAGGCTCACTGATGGAAAAGAGATTCCGCGTCCTGCGCATCATCGGTACTCTGTGGAAGGTCTTCGCCTGGATCGAGCTGATCGTCGGCATCCTTTCCGCATTGGGAGTGCTGATCATGGGGATTCTTGGAACCGGGGGCTTCCTGTTGCAGTTCCTGGGAGAGCGCGCCAGTATGCTCCCGGGAGCGATGGGGTTGGTCAGCTCCATCGTAGCCTTCATCGCCATCCTGGTCGGCACCGTGATCTACTTCCTGGTGCTCTATGCCGTCGGGGAGCTGATCTTCCTCATGCTGGCGATCGAAGAGAACACGCGTCGGACGCGACAGCGGCTGGAGGAGGCTGCCGGCGGCGGAGCGGACCGTGCGTTTACCTCACCTCCATCACCTTAGCGCAGCTCAGAACGGTCGATCCTAGATACGGGGTCGCCCAGTTGGTCGGCGGCGGCATGGTCTGCTGAACGCTATGCCATTGTCCCGGTGCCCGGGCGGCCCGCTGCGCCCGGCATAAGCATAGAGAAGCGCGCTCCGCGCCCTTTCGCCAGGTGGGCAGAGAGCGCGCTCGATTGGCGGTCTCAGACCGTTCGATCTGTCTGGGCTAGGTCAGCGAATGGCCTCTTCCCGTCCCGGTCCCACGCCGATGAAGGTGACGGGGACGCCGACGAAGTCCTCAATCGCGGAGACGTATGCCTGCGCGGCAGCCGGGAGATCCTCGCGACGCCGCACGCCGGTGATGTCCTCTTCCCAGCCGGACGATTCCTCGTAGACAGGGGTCCATTTCGACAGCGCTTCGATACCGAACTCAGCCGGGAAGTGGTCCACACGCTCCCCCCCGCGCTGGTAGGCGACAGCTATGCGCAGCTTCTCCAGCCCACTGAGGACGTCGAGCTTGGTCAGCGCCAGCTCATCCAGGCCGTTGATTCGGACGGCATAGCGGACGATGGGCAGGTCGAGCCATCCGCAACGCCTGGGGCGCCCAGTGGTGGTCCCAAACTCGTTGCCGGCGCTGCGAATGCGATCGCCGACCTCGCCCACCAGCTCGGTGGGAAAGGGGCCCTCGCCGACTCGGGTCGTGTAGGCCTTGACCACGCCCAGGACGCGGGAGACGTGCTTCGGCCCGAACCCCAGGCCGGTGGTGGCCCCGCCGGCGGTGGTGGACGAGCTTGTGACGTATGGATAGGTGCCGTGGTCGAGGTCGAGGAGCAGACCCTGGGCGCCCTCGCAGAGGACCACCTTTCCGGCCTCCAACGTCTCACCGATGAGGGCCGATCCGTCGACGAGGTGTGGGGCCAATCGCTCCGCGTACTGGCGATACGTCTGCACGGCCTCCTCGGCCGATAGGGCCTCTTGTCCGTAGCGCTCCAATCGCTCGTTGTGCGCCTCCACGCGTTGGGCCACCCGCTCGGCGAAGCGATCTGGCTCTGCCATGTCGCCCGCCCGTACGTTGACGCGGGAGGCCTTGTCCGCATAGGTCGGCCCGATGCCACGCTTGGTGGTGCCAATAGCCTCAGATCCGCGCGACGCTTCGTGGGCCCCGTCGAGCGCCCGATGGGTGGGCAGGATGATGTGCGCCGCGGCGCTGAGCTTGAGCCGAGATGGGCTGACATCGACGCCAAGAGAGGCCAGTTCGTCCATTTCGGCGACCAGCTGTTTCGGATTGACCACCAGTCCGGCGCCGATGAGCAAAACGAGATGGTCGTGGAGGGCACCAGAGGGAATGAGGTGGAGTTTCAGCGTGTGTCCTTCGGCCACCACCGTATGGCCCGCATTATCACCGCCGTTGTAGCGGGCCACGACATCGGCCTGGCGCGCAAGTCCATCCACTACACGTCCTTTTCCCTCATCCCCCCACTGGGTCCCCACGACAACAATCGCAGACATTGGTCCTCCTCAGAGACTGACTACCAAACGTGGGCTTGGTCATAGACCACGACCAGGCCTCAACTTGCGGACCTCCGGATGGCGTGCCGCCTGATGACAACCATATCGTCCATCTCAGATATCTCGCGTCTGAGATACATTACACCCCGCACTCGCCGTGGCGGAACGTACCATCCTGTAGCCCAATGATACAGCAAGCACCGCGGCGCGTCAATCGGTGACGGACGGTTATCCCAGCGACCTGGCGCAGTTGGCAGACCGGGCCAGGGTCGGCGCGGGAGCACGACAGGAAGCGGGGGAGGGAAGCGCTGAAGGCGGCTTTCGGCGATCAAGGTGCGTCGCACGGCCTAGGTACACCGCATCGAGGGCCTGTCGATAACAGCTCGTAGGTGTTCCCAGGAAGGGCCGTCACCCCCGGGCCCGCCAGCCCAGTCGATCCGACCTTCGCCGTCCGAGCGGGCCAGACTCTCTGTGCCAGCTCCAGCAACGGCGGAGCGAGTTAGTTGACGGCCAATGTCCGTCAGGTATACTGTGTCCAAGGACGAGGTTTACGACGGATAGGAGCACTTGCCACCCATGGACCCACAGCCCGAGCAGATCCCGCAAGTACTGGAGCTATACCTCCAGATTTCCCAATACCCCATTCTGGCGCAGCAGATTCGAGCCGGGATGAGGCGAGAACTCTTCGCGCGCGGTGTCATATCCCCCACGCAGTTTGAGAGTGAGGTGAAGGCAAAGGCCGTGATGTCGCAGAAGCGGGAGGGACTTGAGGACCCCTTCGCACAGGAATCCTCGCAGGTGTGGGGCAAGCGACTCGAGCAGATCCGCGACCATCTGACGGACTTCTACTTCGCGTACAACTTGCCGCACGAGCTCTTCGAGAAGATAGTGCGGGACGTCCTGGCGGATCGTTCCCCCAGGCCGCGAATCTCGCTCTCCTTTAATCCGGAGCTCGCCCCTCAGAACATTCTGCTGTCCCAGGCAAAGAAGTACGGGTCGCTCCCCACTCAGCAGCGCGATGAGATCCAGCACCACCTCCGCGAGATCATCGTGGTCCTGACGAAGAGTATGATCAGCGACCAGATGGGGTTCCTCCGGCTGGCCAAGACGTTCTTCGAGGCCAAAGATTTCGAGATGATAGCAGACCGTCGGATTGGCCAGGGGAAAATCGGGGGGAAGGCAGCCGGCATGATGCTGGCGTGGAAGATTCTCCAGCACGCGGATAGGGAGGGCGAGCTGGATCTGGTAGACCGCGTCGCGATCCCGGACTCCTACTTCATCGGGGCCGACGTCTTCTATGATTTCCACTCCCTCAATGTGCTGGACGAGTTTATGAACCAGAAGTACAAGCCGCAGGAGGAGATCGAGGCTGACTATCCGGACATTCAGCAGGCCTACCTGCGGGGGCGACTGCCGGACGGCATACGCACTCAGTTGCGCCTGATCCTCGCGGAAGTGGGTGACACGCCTTTGATCGTCCGTTCCTCGAGCCTACTGGAGGACAATTTTGGATTCTCCTTCGCAGGCAAGTACGACAGTTTCTTCTGCCCGAATCAAGGAACGCTGGAGGAGAATCTGGACGCGCTGACCACGGCAATCCTGCGCGTCTATGCCAGCGTCCTCAGTCCGGACGCCCTGCTTTATCGACAGCGAATGGGCCTGGTCGACTACGACGAACGAATGGCGATCCTGATCCAGAAGGTGCAGGGTGACCAGTATGGACAGTACTTCTTCCCGGCACTGGCGGGCGTCGGATTCAGCCGCAATCCCTACCGGTGGAGTCAGAAGATCCGCCCAGAGGCAGGTCTGCTGCGCCTGGTCTTCGGGCTGGGGACCCGGGCTGTGAATCGCGTTGCTGCCGACTATCCTCGGATGGTGGCGTTGAGCCACCCCGAACTGCGACCAGAGGTAGACGCCCAGGAGATACGGAAGTACTCCCAGCGGTTTGTCGATCTGATCAATCTGAGGGAAAACCGCTTCGAGACGGTGCCCTTCAGCCGAGTTCTGGACGATCGCTATCCCCACGTACGACTCTTGACCAGCGAGGACAAGGGCAGCTACTTGCAGCCCATCTACGCACCGGGTACATTGAGGGACCCCAAGCTGGTCCTCACGTTCAACGAGCTGTTGCGGAACCAAAGCTTTGTGGGACTGATGCGTTCGGTGCTGAGCAGGCTTGAGGAACACTATGAGAGACCAGTAGACGTCGAGTTCACCGTCGAGATATCCAAGGAGCGGCCGAGAGGGTTCGTGCTTCATTTGCTGCAATGCCGCCCGCAGAGCTGGCGCGAGGGGGGAGAGAGCATCGTCGTACCGACGGACGAAGTGCCCGAGCGCGACAGGCTCTTCCTGACTCGACGAATGGTTCCCCACGGCGAGGTGCGGGGGATCCGGTACCTTGTTTACGTCAATCCACGCGCTTACTTCGTGCAGGCTGACCACTCGACCAGGTTGGACATCGCCCGCCTGGTGGGACGACTGAATAGGGTGCTGAAGGACGAGCGCTTCATCCTGATGGGGCCGGGCAGATGGGGCACAAGCAATGCCGAGCTAGGTATCAAGGTCAGCTACGCAGAGATCTACAATGCCCGCGCCCTGGTGGAGATCGCTCAGACCGCAACGAAGGGCGGGCCCGAGGTCTCCTACGGGACACACTTCTTCCAGGATCTGGTAGAATCCCACATCTATCCCCTGCCGCTCTATCTCGCTGATGCTGAGACCTATTTCAACCGTCCGTTTTTCGAGCAGAAGCCGAACGCACTGGAGGTATTGCTCCCCAACGATGGGGCATACGCCCGGTACGTCAAGGTTATAGACGTGCCTACGGTCACCGGTGGACGCCACGTCACCCTCGTGATGGATAGCGTGGAGGATGAGGCGATGGCTTATCTGAGCTAATCACATTACCACCCCACGGGACCCACAATCGTACTCCCCCAGCCGCATCACGGCCCCGGGTCCACCAGGTCTCATACCGCCGGCTGGCCTGTGGGTACCTTTTGCAGCCGGCGACAGTCCCACGGCGGCGCCAGCTCAGGGTGCACTAACGAGTTGTCATAGATCTCGCGGAGGAAATCGGAAAGCGTGTGGAAATGGGCCTCTACAGGCTGTCTTGGATCAATTCTAGGCAATCCCCGCTCCGTCTGCGACAACTCGTTGGCACACCCGTATCCCTTGCGAGGATTCCGATGGCTAGGGTGTTGGTAGTATCGCCTGTGGAAGCGGGGCCGAGGTCGCTGGAGTTCGATCGGGGATCCTCGCAAGGTTGTCTTTGGCATCCAACGGCAGCCTTGCGAAGGTAGGGGGTTGGTGCGTGGCAGAGGGCGCTGCGGGTGGCGAAGGTTCTGGTAGGTCGGCGGGTCTCGTGGAACCTTCGCAAGGCGACCGCTTCCCTTGGGTGCACGAATGGGTTGTCATAGATCTCGCGGAGGAAATCGGAAAGCGTGTGGAAATGGGCCTCTACAGGCTGTCTTGGATCAATTCTAGACAATCCCCGGTCCATCCGCGACAACTTGTTAGTGCGTCGGCCAACTCACCTTAACTTGACAAAGCGCACCAATTGCTTATAATGTAGGTTTGCGGTTAAACTCTACTTCAAAGAAGCGCTGAGTACCGAGAGGCCATCAGCGCTTCTTCTTGCTAGAGCGCTCCCTAGAAAACAGGAAGGATGATGAATAACCGAAACGACAACCTCCTAGAGGCGCAGGACTTCCGTAGCTTAAGGATTAAGCTAGCATCGCCAGACGAAATTCATTCCTGGTCTTACGGAGAGGTCACCAAGCCCGAGACGATCAACTACCGCCGCCTTCGCCCAGAGAAGGATGGACTCTTCTGTGAGGCCATTTTCGGCCCCACTAAGGATTATCAGTGTTACTGCGGCAAGTACAAGAATATTCGTTACAAGGGCATCGTCTGCGACAAGTGCGGCGTCGAGGTAACCCGTTCCTCGGTGCGGCGCGAGCGGATGGGCCACATCGATCTGGCAACGCCCGTAGCTCACAGTTGGTACACCCGGCGGGTCCCCAACCATCTCAGTAAGCTCGTCGGTATCCGCAAGCGCGACATGGATCGCGTGCTCTATTTTGCCAAGTACATCATCGTCAACGTCAACGAGGACGCGCGGCAGAAGGCGCTTCAGCGGCTGGAAGAGGAGCTTGCGGAGAAGAAGGAAGGACGCGAGGGAGTCGCTCAGGAGAGCATCGGTGCCCTGAAGGGCCGCCTGGAGGAGGAAGAGGGCTCCATCGAGGAGCAGATCGAGGAAATCCGTCAGCGCTTCGACGATGAGTTGGCCGAGGCCACGGACAAAGTGGTTGAGGCGGCCCAATCCCTGCAGCAGAAGCTAGAGAACCGGCAGGGGGAGACGCTCCAGGCGCCGATGGTGTTCAAACCCACGGGTGAGATCATCGCCGAGCAGGGTGAGGTGGTCGGCAACGAGCATCTGACACTTCTGAACACGACCGTCCAGGATCACCTGAGCGAGGTCGAGGACAAGCTTGAGACGGAGCGAGAGCAAGAGGTCGCGCCGCTGAGAGAGGAACTGGATCACTGGCGCGATGCGACGCAGGACGAGATCGACCAGATCAACAAGCGGGCAGCCATTGAGGTCACCGACTGGCGGACCCAGATGGACGCTGAGCGGGAGGAACTGTTGGGTCTGGCCAAGTATCAATGCATTGGCGAGCCCCGGCTGCGAGAGCTGAGGAGCCGCTGGGGACAGGTCTTCAAGGCTGGCATGGGAGCGGAGGCCTTCCACGAGATTCTGTCTGCGCTTGATCTCGATGATTTGGCCGAGGAGCTTTGGCACCAGGTCCGGCACGATACCTCAAAGACACGCCGCAAGCGGGCCAGACGGCGCCTAAGGATCGTCGAGGCGCTGCGTCGGAGCGGCAATAGGCCGGAATGGATCATCCTGACGGCCTTGCCCGTGATTCCGCCGGACCTGCGCCCTATGGTCCAGCTAGACGGTGGTCGCTTTGCCACATCGGACCTAAACGACCTCTACCGAAGGGTGATCAACCGGAACAATCGACTGAAGCGATTGCTTGAGCTAGGCGCGCCGGACGTGATCGTGCGCAACGAGAAGCGTATGCTGCAGGAGGCTGTGGACTGCCTGATCGACAACAGTCGGGGCAAGGCGCGCTCGCGCCACGGGCGGCGTGAGCTGAAGTCGCTCAGCGACATGTTGAAGGGTAAGAAGGGACGCTTCCGACGGAACTTGCTGGGCAAGCGCGTTGACTACTCAGGACGCTCGGTGATCATCGTCGGGCCCAAGCTGAAGATGCACCAGTGTGGGCTGCCCAAGTCAATGGCGCTTGAGCTGTACCGGCCCTTCGTGATCAGCAAACTCGTGGAGTACAACTACGCGACCAATGTGAAGGCAGCGAAGCGTCTGATCGAGCGGGAGCGGCCGGAGGTCTGGGAGGTGCTCGAAGAGGTCATCAAAGATCGCCCAGTCCTTCTTAACCGCGCTCCCACCCTGCACCGTTTGGGCATCCAGGCGTTTGAGCCCACGATCATTGAGGGGAAGGCCATCCAGCTTCACCCCCTGGTCTGCCCCGCGTTCAACGCGGACTTCGACGGCGACCAGATGGCGGTCCACGTCCCGCTCTCGGAGCGGGCAGTCGAAGAAGCCCGCACGCTTATGCTCTCGACGCGGAATCTGCTCAAGCCGTCGAACGGCCAGCCCCTGGTGGGCCCCACGAAGGATATGTGCCTGGGCATCTTCTACCTGACGATGGACGATCCCCGGTATGCGGGGGAGAAACCTAGGCTTTTCGTCGACCTTGAGGAGCTGAAGCTGGCCTACGATCTGGGACATATCAAGCTCCACACGCCGGTGCTGGTGGCCCAGGTGTACGACGAGAAGCCGGCGCCGGAGCAACCGATCGAGACAACGGCGGGCCGCGCGGTTTTCAACAGCTATCTGCCCGATGAGATTCGGTTCGTCAACGAGCCGCTCGACAAGGGGGGTCTCCAGGATCTGGTGGGGCTCTGCTATCGACGGTTGGGCGGCGACAGAACCACGGAACTTGCAGACACCCTCAAGGATCTGGGCTTCGAGTATGCAACGCGATCAGGCATCACGGTTGCTATCTCCGACCTGGTGATCCCGTCGGAGAAGTATGAGGTTCTGGAAAGGACACAGGAGACGGTCTCCGAGGTAGATCGGCAGTATCGCCGTGGCCTACTGACGGAGGAGGAGCAGTACACGCGCACGGTCGAGCTGTGGTCCAGGGCCCGTGAGAAGGTAGCCGACATTGTGGCGCGAGCCCAGCCGGAGAGCAGCACCGTCTCCGTGATGGCGCGCTCGGGTGCCTCGAAGGGTGGCTACGGCCCGATTTCGCAGTTGGCCGGTATGCGTGGTCTTATGGCGGACCCATCCGGGCGGATCATCCCCCTGCCCATTCGGAGCAGCCTGCGGGAGGGACTCTCCGCACTGGAGTACTTCATCAGCACCCACGGGTCGCGCAAGGGCCTGGCGGACACGGCGCTTCGTACGGCCGACGCCGGCTACCTGACCCGGCGACTGGTGGACGTGGCCCAGGACGTGATCATCAACGCCCACGACTGCGGCACGAAGAACGGGATCTGGATCTATGCCGATGCCGATATCGCAGGTCAGAGCCTGGAGGAACGGCTGGTCGGGCGGGCGGCAGCCAGCCCCGTGGCAAACGCTGAGACGGGCGAGTTGATCGTCGATCGAGACGAGATCATCGACAAAGAGGCCGTTCAAGCCATCGAGGCCGGGGGGATCAACGAGGTGATGGTCCGTTCGCCCCTGACCTGTGAGCTCCGCCACGGCATCTGCGCCCTCTGCTACGGCCGCGATCTCGGCCGTGGGCATATCGTGGGAGTTGGCACTGCGGTGGGTATCATCGCGGCACAGTCGATCGGCGAGCCAGGAACGCAGTTGACGCTGCGAACCTTCCACAGCGGTGGCGTTGCCGCCGGACGCGACATCACCGTCGGTCTACCCCGTGCGGAGGAGCTCTTTGAGGCACGGAAGACCCCCAGGGGAGAGGCCCCAATCGCGGAAGTCGGAGGCATTGCGCACGTTCACCAGTCAGACGAGCAGCGCTATGTCGTCGTGGTGGACACGCGGACAAAGCGATTCGAGTACGACATCGAAGAGGGTTGGACCATCGTGGTTGAGGACGGCGACGACGTGGAAGCTGGAGATCCAATCGCTTCCTCGGAGGACGATAACGTCATTGAGGCTGAGAAAGACGGTCGCGTGGTCATCGAAAACGCGCACGTCACGCTCATCCACGAGGAACGCCGCGAGGTGCAGCATAAGCTGCCTCAGACAGGGCGCATCCTGATCGAAGAGGGACAGAAGATCGCACCAGGGACACAGCTCGTCGAGGGTGTGAAGAATCCAACTCACATCCTGCAGGTGCTGGGCCGGAAGGCCACGGAGGACTACCTCCTCCACGAGGTCCAGCAGGTCTATCGGTCACAGGGTGTGAACATCAGCGACAAGCATTTTGAGATCATCTTCCGCAAGATGCTCAGCAAGGTGCGGGTAACGCAGTCTGGTGACACGGATCTGCTGCCGGGGCGCCTGATTCGACGGCTGGACCTGGAGGATGTGAACCAGAAGATCATGGCCGACGGGGGTGAGCCCGCCAAGGCGATGCCCATTCTGCTGGGTATCACCAAGGCAGCGCTGAACACTGAGAGCTTCCTGTCCGCAGCTTCCTTCCAGCACACCATCCGCGTCCTGACGGAGGCGGCAGCGGAGGGCCGAGAGGATCCGCTGTTGGGGCTGAAGGAAAACGTGATCATCGGAAAGCTTATCCCCGCGGGAACCGGCTATCGAGGCAACAATCCCTCATCGGACGGGCCCATTGATATCTACGAGGGGGTCCCGCTCCGACTGGAGGAGGAAACACCGCCCGAGGCCGAGAAGGAACTCCTCGCTAAAGCGGAGGCGGAGGACGTCGTCGAAGAGGAGGAGCCCGCCGAGGAGGTCGAAGAGGATGCCGAGGAGGAGCCCAAGATGAAGAAATCCGAGATCCTCGGGGTCGCGACCCCAGGATAGCTCGAGCACCTGGCCGGACCGAGTGGCATAGTTGGGTGATGATGCGGCAGCGTGGTACCACGCTGCCGCATTTGCATAGGTGGCGCAGCGGATCGGGTACGCTAACGACTTGTCGCGGAGATCGCCGCCGATGGGAGACTCTGGGTGCCCGTGAGGTGCAACGCACCTGGAAGGTGCATCGCACCGGAAGGGGCGACAACTCGTTGGTGCACGCCAACGGATCACCCTGGTTGACAAGCCCTATAGCGCGTGTTAGTATAGCGCGCTTCCAGATCAGCGCGCAGGAGGTATCGAAATGCGAAGTATCGAATGGCACGGCGGCACGGTGAGGATGATTGATCAGCGACTCCTCCCACGGACCTTCGAGATGGTGTCCTGCGACAGCCCGGATGAGGTCGCCGAGGCGATTCGGGACATGGCTATCCGGGGCGCGCCAGCCATCGGTGCGGCAGCGGCCTTCGGACTGGCCCTGGCCGCTCATCAAAGCGAAGCGAACACCCGAGACGGCATGCTCACCGATCTCCACGAGGCGGCCAATATCCTCAGGGCAGCTCGCCCCACGGCCGTGAACCTCTCCTGGGCAGTGTCCCGAATGCTGAAGCTTGCGGAATCCGAGGTGGATGCGGCGGCTATGCGTGCCGCCGTTCTCAGCGGTGCGCAGAAGCTGGCCGACGAGGACGTGGAGATCAACAGGCGATTGGGAGAACACGGCGCCGCACTCATCCAGGACGGTGACACCCTTCTCCATCACTGCAACACGGGAGCCCTGGCGACCGTCGATTATGGGACGGCACTAGGTGTGATCCGGACTGCTCACGAGCAGGGGAAGGCTATCCACGTCCTGGTTGACGAGACGCGGCCCAGGCTCCAGGGTGCACGACTGACCACTTGGGAGCTCCAGCAGCACGGCATCCCGTTCACGCTGATCGCTGACAACGCCGCGGGACACTTCTTGCGCCGAGGCGAGGTGGACATCGTGGTGGTGGGCGCCGACCGCGTGGCTGCCAACGGCGACGTGGCGAACAAGATCGGCACCTACAAACTGGCTTTGGCCGCCCAGGACAACGGCGTGCCTTTCTACCCCTGCGTGCCGACCTCAACGGTCGATCTCTCGCTGCCTACGGGGGACGATATCCCGATCGAGGAGCGCTCGGAGGAGGAGATCACCGGGGTGACCTATCAAGACCAGCCCATCGCACCGGAGGGAATCGCGGTTGCCAACCCGGCCTTCGACGTGACCCCGCATCGGCTGGTGACAGGCATCGTCACCGAGCACGGCATCGCGTACCCACCCTTCGTCCCCAACCTGCGAAGGATGGTCCAGGCCTCCACCTGACGAGACCCCTAAACGGAGGATCAGTGTGACCACCGAATGCATACCCGTGGTGATCCTGTGCGGCGGACAAGGAACACGCATGGGGGGCACCACGATATCCAAGAAAGAACTGGTCGAGATCGGCGATCAGCCGATCCTTTGGCACGTGATGAAGATCTACGCTGAGTACGGGCACACTCGGTTCATTCTCACGCTCGGCCACGATGCGC
>CAZIWL010000135.1:0-11983 GCA_964542755.1 uncultured Anaerolineales bacterium | reverse complement strand
TAAAGCTGTTAAAGCACTTAAATCCCCGGTGGCAGAGGTCATCTTCATCATGTATTCCCAGGGGAGGTGCATGGGTAACCAGGATGTCCACATATTTCTTCTTAAACAGTTTATTAGCATACAGCCTGGGCTTTAACCGGTTTATCTTCATGCACATCTCGAAATCCGAGTACTGGTATTTTCCGGGCCTGTATCTCATAGAGCCTTCAAAGCCGGCAATAAGGACACCTTTATGCTCTACTATCCGGTTATCGATATTGATGCAGCCCTCAGGGCCTCCGGTCTTTTTGCCCTTTTCCGTATATACAGTACTCCGGTGATGATTGCCGAAGACATAATACAGGGGCTTATTCAGTATGGTTACTATAAACTCCAGGTAGCTATTGGGGAGGTCACCGCAAGATATTACAAGATCTATATCAGCCATCCGTTCCTCTATGGATGGAGTATAGATTATATCTATTATCTTATCGCTGACTACAAGTATTTTCATAAAGCCCTGTTCCGGGTAAAAATAATATTCCTATAAAAATTAATCCAAATATACTAAAATTCTAGAATAAGAAAAGATAAAATACTACATAAATACAAGAAATCCAAATTAATATTTATGGACACGGTTTAATTTAACGGTACCGATGCATTATCAAAAAACAAATAGTTCAGGGGTGTTCCCCGGAAATAATATACTCCCGGTAAGGAGGATCTTGCTGGGAGTCCTGGCAGCGCTCCTGACAGCCCTGGTCCTTTTAGGATCCCCGGGAGAGCTCCACGCCATTACCTTAAAGGAACTTGGCAATGCCATAGCCAGGCTGGATTCTGAGCAGGAAGCCCTGCTGGAAGATATAGTAGCTTCAGAGACCATCGTAGAGACCAGGAAAAATGAGATCTCTGCCATAAATAAAGACCTGGACATGCTTAAAATCCAAATGCAGGAGCTGGAAGTCCAGAAGCAGGAGATCCTGGAGAGTATGGAAGCAAAAAAAACCCTCCTATCTGATAAGGCCATATTTTCATATAAATATGGAAATAATGATGTAGCCAGGTTCATAATAAGTGCCAAGAACCTAAATGAAGTGGTAAATAATCTTTACCTTTTCAAAAATATCATGCTGCAGGAAGCAGAGCTCATCCGGGAACTCAGGTTTGAAAAGGAAGAATTCGACCGGATAAGCCGAAAATCTGAAGAAAAGATCCAGGAAAACCAGATACTCAAAGCCAGGCTTGAGGAGGAAAGACAGAAGCTGGAAATCGATATTGCCGAGAACAAGGTACTGCTTACCCGCCTTGAAAGCGAGGAAAAAGAAGTCCAGGACCTACTGGCTGCCATCAAGAAGAGGATAGCTGCCATACAGCCGGCAGGGCTTACACTTGCCGGGGAGTGGGAGATGACAGCTACAGGATATTATGCATTCGGCAAAGGGGGAAATGATATAAACGGCAATGGCATCACTGCTACCGGACTACGGGCCAGGAAAGGAATAGTTGCCGTAGACCCCCGGATAATACCACTGGGCACCAAACTCTATATACCAGGATATGGAGAAGCCCTGGCTGCAGACACAGGAGGATGGATAAAAAACTACAGGGTGGACCTTTGTTTTGAAAGCCTGGAAGAATGCTTTAAATTTGGGCGCAGGCAAATAAGAGTCTACCTTGTGGAAGACTAGGCTCCCAGGTTCCTGTCAGGACAATTACACCATTTTAAGAAGTTTTGCCAGAGACTTGAAATCCTCTATATACTTTTCTTCCGGTATAATCTTTTCATACTTGACATCATGCGGGCTGAAAAAAGGCACCAGCTTAAAAGACGGATTCTCAAATACCCTCATATGGATATCTTCCATCTTGCTAAACTTCTTCCCGATTGAAAAGAAGTCCTGCAGCAGGGTATTGGAGACATCCAGGCCCAGCGCTACTATTATATGAGGCGTGCTGATGGATATTTCCTGGGCCAAATAGGAGATACAGTTCTTTATATTGGCAGCCGTCGGCTTTTTCTCCTCCGTGACCTTTCCATCTTTTTTCTTTCTGGGAGTACATCTTACCAGATAGGTAAGATAGGTGTCTTTATCCAGTGAGAGCTTGACCTCGTCCAGGATATCCCTGATGAACTGGCCTGATCCGTCTCCAGAAAAGGCAATACCTTTTTTCTCAGCGCCATCCTTATGGGGGAAATCCGATACTATTATTATATTGGCTTTTGGTGAGCCCACACCGGGGACCGGGGTCTTTCTAAGCTCCGCAAGAGTCTTGCATTTCTGACAAGACAGGATCTCTGAATTAAGTTTTTCTATGCTTTCCTTAGCATTTATGGGCATAAAAAATTTCTAGTTTTGTTGTCTGCAAAAAAAGTATACAACATAAAAAAAAATGAGTAAATAAAAAACCGCCAGATTCCTTACAACTGTTAAATAGCAGGCAGAACCGCATCAACTTTTGCTTTATTTTTGCTGGTTTCATGCTATTATAAAAGCTAGCCTTATCTGTGTATAAGGCTGTTTTATAATTGGAGCCAAGGAAAGGAGTAGAGTATGGCAAAATACCAGGAGCTAGCTGATGCTATCATAAAGGGCGATAATACAGCATCAAAAGAGCTGGCAGAAAAGCTGGTAGCAGACGGAGTGGCTGCAACAGAGATCTTAAACGAAGGCCTGGTACCGGGAATGAATGTAGTAGGTACTAAGTTTAAGGCAAATGAGATGTACATTCCCGAGGTACTCATAGCTGCAAGAGCTATGCATGCCGCAATGGACATCATCAAGCCGCTTCTGGCTGAAGGCGGTGCTGAGATGAAGGGCACCGTGGTAGTCGGTACAGTACAGGGAGACCTCCATGACATCGGAAAGAACCTCGTGTGCATGATGCTTGAGGGCGGAGGATTCTCAGTAGTGGATGTTGGTGTTGACATCCCCGCAGACAAATTTGTAGAAGAAGTAAAGAAATCAGGCGCTAAGGTGCTTGGTCTTTCCGCGCTTCTTACAACCACAATGCCTGCCATGAAGGAAGTCATTGACGCCCTTAAGGCAGATAGTGACACAGCGAGTGTGAAAGTAATGGTAGGCGGAGCTCCTCTGACACAGGAATATGCAGATTCAATAGGTGCAGCTGGTTATGCAGCTGATGCATCTTCTGCAGTAGACCTGGCTGCTGAGCTTATGTAATGGCGGTTTTTAATTGCCAGAACTATTAAATGCTTTATTTAATAGGGATATTAAATTGGAAGTGATTATGGGGACATAGCCACTTCCAATTTTTTTATAGCATTTTATCCATTGGGATAATCACGGTAATAGCTTTCAGGCTTTGCGGCATTATCAACTACAGCCCAGACCCAGGCTGCAAAGTATATGAAGTAGGTTATTCCCATAAAGACCAAAAAGCCTCCGGAGAAATAATTATCGTTATAGGCCATTCCTGACATCGCATCCTGTACCATGGAGCAGGAATAAGCGATATTTATCACAAAGATAACCGCAAACAATCCCATCATGGACCAGAATTTCATGCTGTTTTTTCCATAGGTATAAAGCCATGCCCAGTATCCAAAGAAGACAGCCAGGACTATAGCCGCTACCTTGTTTTTTACCGGGTCGCGCCTGGCAGCTGTTGGTGTAGGTTGATAATAGTTTCGGGAAGAAGGGGGATTTCCCGGGATTTCCCGTATGGAAAACATCTTCCTGAAATCAGCATAGCATAAAGGACATCCAGTCGACCCTCTTTGGATAGTCCTGCCGCATTCCGGGCAGTATATCTCATCCGGTCCCTTGGTCAGTTCTTCTGCCATGCATCTCCTCCTGTATTAGTTTATAAGCCTTTCTGCAAAATCCTCTATCTTGTCCCCGTATTCCTCCAGCGGGCCCTTTATCTCCAGGACTTTTATCTTCAGGTCTTCAGTCACTTTTACCATACCCTTTTTCTGAAGGTATGCATCAACTTTTTTAAGGGCTATGGTACGGGGATCCATATAGGTAGTAGACAGGGCATACTTTGCCTTTTCCCCGGGAGGGACAAATCTTTTTACAAATGAACGCACACCCAGGGGGAGCATAAACTGCCTGGTGGGCGTATGGAAAAGATAAAGGTCCGCCCGGGGCAGGTCTCCGGGATCCGTTTCCGTGAACTTGAAAAGCTCCACTTCCTGCTTTTTGTCTTTAAGTAATTGGGAAAGCTCATCCAGCATTTTTTTGCCATTGCCGAATTTTGACTCATATAGGATATTTATTTTCATTTTTTTAACTCCCTATTATGGTAAAATCCTAAATTAAGGATTATATGGATTATACCATATAATAATTTTGTAATTGTTAAATCTCTCACAATCACTGATCGATCAGGGAGGCATATATGAAAACTAAAAAATTCACCATCCTTCATTCAAATGATATTCACGGAGATTTCCTGGCAGAAGTTGCAGATGGTAAAGGCGACCTCATCGGAGGGCTATCCCTCCTTTCCGGGTATATAAACAAGGTAAGGCAGGAAGAGGAAAATGTGCTTTATATAATCTCGGGAGACATGGTGCAGGGATCGCTTATAGACCTGGAGTATAAGGGGGTTTCAACCATAGAGATAATGAATTACTTAGCTCCTGATGTAGTATCCCTGGGAAACCATGAGCTGGACTACGGCCTGCCCCACCTCCTGTTCCTGGAAAAGATAGCCAATTTTCCCCTGGTAAATGCCAACCTTTATGTTAAGAAATACAATAAAAGGCTGATGCTTCCTTATGTCATCAAAGAAAAGGCTGGATTTGATATCCTGTTTACCGGCATTATAACCGACAAAGTGCTGGCATCAATAAAGCAGGACGAGCTCATCGGTAGCTTCATATCCCTTGAGGAAGCAAGTGATGAGGTTGGTAAGATCACCAATGCCTATAAGAATGATGATATAGACCTTACCATCCTTCTGACCCATATCGGTTTCGAGTCAGATATAGAGCTGGCAAAGCTGCTAAAGCCTGAGTGGGGAGTGGACCTTATCATAGGGGGTCATTCCCATACGGTTTTGGAAGAGCCAAAAAAAGTAAATGATATCCTCATAACCCAGGCGGGAGTTGGATCGGACCAGGTGGGAAGGTTCGATATTGTGGTGGATGATGATACCAACAGCATAGTAGAGCATAAATGGGAGCTTATCCCCATAAACAGCAGCCTGGCAGAACCGGACAGGAAGCTGCAGGATTATATAGATTCATTTAAGGATGCCGTCGACAGGAAGTACAGTACCATGATCTGCAAACTGGCTACAAAGCTTACCCATCCCTTAAGGGAAGAAGAGACCACCCTGGGCAATTTAGTGGCCGATGCATTTGCAGAATCAGCCCAGTCAGATATCGCACTTATTGGCAGCGGCTCCATCAGGGTAAAGGAAATGGGACCAGTAGTGACGCTTAAGGATTTCAGAGCCTGTTTTCCATATGATGACTTCCTCAACAGGTATACAGTCAAAGGGAAAAGACTAAAGCAGATATTTGCCCATATAATGAGGCTGGATAATAGGGATGGCGAAGGTGAGTGCTATCAGGTAAATGGCTCATTAAGGGTAATTTATAATGATAAGACTTCCAGCCTGGAGAGCATATATGCAGGCGGCGAACCCGTGGAAGATAATAAGCTGTATACGGTAGCCCTGCAAGGATATCATTTTAATAATTCAAGAGATTATTTGGGCATATCAAATGAAGAGCTCCTGGAGAGCGGAAAGCATAAAGTGATAACCACCTCTGCCCAGGAAGTGCTGGAAGAGTTCCTGAGAAATAACCAGAATATTTCAAAAAAGATCGAAGGCAGGCTGTTATACAAATAAGGCCAGGTTGGCAGCAGCCATCTGACAGGCTCCAGGATTAAAAACATTGTATTGGACTATCATATATAATAGAATTATTTCATAGCTGTTCCAGGACAGGCATCTCCCTGGACCGGTAATTATTTTCTAAGGCAATAGTATTCAAAGAGGAGGAAGAAAATGAAGATATTTTCCAGACTGGCAGATCTCTTGAAAGCCAATATCAATGACCTGATCGACAGGGCGGAAGATCCGGAAAAGATGGTAAAGCAGATAATAATCGACATGGAGGACCAGCTTCAGAGAGCCGTACAGGGACTAGGTACAGTACTGGCCAGTGAAAGGCAGATGGAAAAGCAGCTGAATGCCTCGAAAGAAGAATCGAAGATGTGGGAAAAAAGGGCCAAGGATGCCCTGGAAGCAGGAGATGAGGGTTTAGCCAAGAAAGCCCTGGCTAAAAAACTGGAATCAGATGAAGATGTAAAACAGTATGAAGAGATCCATGAGGGTATTTCCAAACAGCTCAGCGTTCTAAGGGGCCAGGTAGATATCCTTAAGGAAAAGCTGGTAGAAGCCCGCACCAGGCAGTCTATGATAATAGCAAGGGATAAGGTAGCTGATGCCAGGAAAGAAGTAGCCAGTGCCGTAGGCGATCTTGACAGCTCCGGGGTATTTGCCAAGATGGATAAGATGGAGAGAAAGGTTGCCGAGAAGGAAGCCCAGGCAGATGCGGCTTATGATATCTCAGGACTGGAGGAATCAGAAGATGATCCATTTGCAAAGATGGAGGATAAAAAAGCTCTTGATGATGAGCTGTTACGCTTGAAAAAAGAAATGGGTAAAGAATAGGAAAGTAATAGGATATGCTACCATATATAATTGGAGGACTGTTAATACTGGGAGGGGCAGCGCTAAGCTTTTTTGTGCCCAGGAAAATAAAAGCGCGTAATATTGAGATAAAGTTCATGAAGACTACGCCTATCGGGGAACTGAAGGCGCTTCTGGAAGATAGTGAAAAAGAAGGGCTGCACGGATACCGGCATTATGTTGAATTAAAAGGAAGTGCCGGTTCAGATGATCCGGAAAAGACCCCTTACTCTAAAAGGGATGTAGCCTATTACCAGTCATATCTTTATCAGGTATACCAGGAAGTACATACCTTCAGGGATGATAAAGGGCGCACCCACAGGCAGCTGGTAAGAAAAGAAGCCCAGATGGGGAACCAGCAAAGCTCCAACCCTATAACCGTAAATGACAGGCAGACTGGCGATAAGGTCTACCTGGACGTTAACCAATCCGGCCTGAAGCTGGAGACTCTTAAGACACTGGACAGGTTTGAACCGGTAAACAATATGAGAAAATATGATTTTTTCAGCGGTTTCCAGTTCAGCAATATGGGCTCCAAGACACTGGGATTCAGGATGCTGGAAAAGACAATTCCCCTGGGCCAGCAATTGTATTTTTTAGGCGAAGCCTGGCTGGAAGGAAATAGGATACAGCTGGGGAAACCAGGGGAGAAGGATAAGCCGTTTATCGCTTCTGTGAGAAGTGAAGAAGATATTGTCCAGACCAATGTAAAAAATGCTAATATAGCCCTGGTCTTTGGGATACTTATAGCTATTGCAGGTATAGCCGTAATGATATTCATGAGATAAATGTACATTATTATGCATATTTAGAAACCTTGATTCAAGAATTGGGAGTTGTAGAAAAATAAAAACAGTCTAGTGGTTATTTTGAGCTGATGAACCGGCAAAAGAATAATAAAAGAACAATCCTTATCGGGTTGTTTTTTTTGTTGGTTGGTGGAGGTATCCGGAGTTGAACCGGCATAACTTAATTTACAGTCTAGTGGTTTACCGATTAACCTACATGCCCACCACATAATATCCTTTAATAAAATAAATATTATATAAATAAATAATTGTATAAATTAATATTAATATTATATTTTTAATTAAAATTAATTACTTTGAAATATCAGTGGATAATTAGGAAATATAAGATAATATGTCCCTATGAAGAAATATATAATATACGTCATCTCCATAATATGCTTTCTTACTTTTCCAATAGTATTTTCCAGCTGCGAAGATGCCGGGGATGATTATAGTGTGGAGGGTACAAGTGGGCTCCAGGGATATGTATTTGTATCCGGCGGCTTTATCTTTGTGGCCAATTATGACGGCCTTATATTATTTGCTGATGAGTGATCCAGGCAATCTTCTAAGAATTTATCTCCATAAAAAGGTTTGCCATCTCTATGGCTCCCAGTGCAGCCTCCCAGCCTTTATTTCCCTTCCCGGCACCGGCTCTGTCTATAGCCTGCTCCAGAGTATCCGGGGTTATCACTCCGAAAGATACGGGGATATTGAGGTCCAGGCTTATCTTGGCAGCGCCTTTTATGGATTCATTGGATATATACTGATTATGGGATGTGCCTCCCTTTATTACCGCACCCAGGCAGATAATGGCATCATATTTTTTTGTCTCTGCCATTACTTTTAAAGCTGAGGGTATCTCAAAGGCTCCCGGGACCCAGGCTGTTTCCACATTATCTTCAGGGCATCCATGCCTTTTCAGGCAGTCCATGGCTCCATCCAGCAATTTGGATGTTATAAAGTCATTGAACCTGCTTGCAACTATACCTATTTTAAGTTTTGACGCATCCAGTTTTCCTTCATAGCTTTTCATTGTCTTTTCCTTTCTAGTCTAAAAATAATTAATAATTCATTCCTAATCCAGCATATGGTCTAGCTTTTTCTTTTTTGTGCTGAGATATCTTTTATTGTTTTTATTGGGCGCTATCTTTACCGGCACCCTGTCCTTTATCTTGAGGCCGTATCCTTCAAGCCCAACTATCTTCTTGGGATTATTGGTCATAAGCCTAATGGTAGTAAGACCCAGGTCAGAAAGGATCTGGGCGCCTATGCCGTAATCCCTGAGGTCTGCCTCAAAGCCAAGGTGCAGATTGGCCTCCACCGTATCCATGCCTTTATCCTGGAGCTCATAAGCCTTCATCTTATTGCAAAGGCCTATACCCCTGCCTTCCTGGGCCATATAAAGAAGCACCCCCACTCCTTCGGCATTTATCATATTAAAGGCATTATCCAGCTGGTCTCCGCAGTCACACCGCATGGAGCCGAAAGTATCCCCGGTAAGGCACTGGGAATGGACTCTTACCAGTACATCCTTCTTGCCTTTTACATCTCCCTTTATAAAGGCAATATGGGTTTCGGGATTTATAGTGGACCTGTAGGTGGCAGCCCTAAAATCGCCCCATTTGGTGGGAAGCGTGATCTCGGCGACCTTTTCTATAAGCTTTTCCTTTTTCTTCCTGTACCTTATAAGTTCCTCAATAGTGACTATCTTCAGGCTTGAGGCTTTGGCGATATCTTTAAGGTCGGGAAGAAGGGCTACCTCACCATCATCCCTTATGACCTCGCTTATGATCCCCGAGGGATAAAGCCCGCTTATCCTGGCCAGGTCTACTGCAGCTTCAGTATGGCCTGCACGCTCCAGGACGCCTCCTCCCACAGCCCGCAGGGGAAAGATATGTCCTGGTATGGCAATGTCTTCAGGCTTTGTACCTGGGTCTATAAATGTCTCTACCGTAAGTGCCCTGTCCCTGGCAGAAATGCCGGTACCGCTGATGGAGCGCGCATCTATGGAAACCGCCAGGGCGCCCACATTTGACATATTATTGCTGCTCTCACTGCTCATCATGGGTATCTTCAGTTGGGCAAGCCTTTCCTGTGTGCAGGGAAGGAACATCATGCCCCTTGCATGGGTAATAAAGAAGTTTACCGAGGAAGCAGTTACTTTCCCTGCTGCCTGGAAAAATACACCTTCATTATTCCGGGCCTTATCATCTACGATAATTATGATACTGCCCTTCTTTATATCTTCCATTACATCTTCAATGGAAGAAAAGGTAGGATTTGATTTATTTGATGAAACCATTTTTCTCCAATTTCTCCTTAAGCATCCTGTCTTTTTCACCAGGATCCTCTCCCTGTTTCTTGCGGGAAAGGTAATTTACAATATATCTGGCCAGCATGTCCACCTCTATATTTACTGTATCCCCGATACCCTTGCTGCCCAGGGTAGTGTTTTTGTAGGTATGGGGTATTATAACTGTCTTAAAATTGCTGTCTGAAACCTCGGTGACTGTAAGGCTTATGCCGTCTACAGATACCGAACCCCTGACAGCAATATATGGTTCAATGTCTTCATTCAAGTCAAATGTGAGCTCATAGGAACGTCCGGTGCCGGAAATGCCGGTTATGGCTGCAACCGCATCCACATGGCCGCTGACAAAATGGCCTCCCAGCTTGCCATCAGGGGAGAGGGAGTCTTCCAGATTTACCTGGTCCCCGGCTTTTAAGTCTCCCAGATTTGAGTATTCCAGGGTATTGGAAGATACATCGGATGAGAAGCTTTCCCTGTCAAAATCCTTTACGGTAAGGCATACCCCGTTTACTGATATAGAGTCTCCCATATTGATGGAGCCGGAGAGCACTTCTGTCTTTACCGTAAATTCCCTGTCCCGGCCCTTATCAGCCAGGGAAGTAATTGTACCCATCTCTTTTATTATTCCGGTAAACATTATATGCCTTTCTCTCTTGAAGGATATGCAGTTATGAGTATATCATCCCCGGATGATCCAAAAGAATCAAAACTTATCCCTATGCTGTCTTTTATCATTTTAACCCCGGTATCATTAAACATAGTATAAGCATCCCGCCCTCCTATTATCCTGGGAGCTATAAAAAACAAAAATTTATCGATAAGGCCTTCATTTAAAAATGAGGTAAGCATGGTAGGGCCAGATTCCACCATGACAGAATTAATGTCATATTTATCATATAGGAGTTTCAGGATCTCCCGCAGTTTCCAGCTGCCTGAACTTTTATACTCTAGATTTATATGATCATCAAAGCTGGTTTTTTTTCTGGTACTGCCAGTAAAGATAATAGTCCTTATCCTGTCAGCTGTCCTGGCTATGGAAGAATCCCGGGGGATCCTTAACTTTTTGTCCAGTATTACCCGGGCAAACCTTCCGCTCCCATCCCGCTCAAGGAATGAATCTATATTTTCCTTAAGATCACCGTCAAGCTTTTGCCTGGGAAATAATGCAGGGTCATCTGCCAGGACGGTATTTATACCGGTTAGTATACAGCCATATTCCCATCTTAAGTCCTGGACCTTTTTCCTTGAAATAGTGCCCGTTATCCACTTTGAATCCGAAGTGGGTGCGGCCAGCTTTCCGTCTATGCTAGAGGCGATCTTGGCACAAACGAAAGGCATACCGGTTATCATATTTTTAAAGAAAACCTCATTCTGCTTTTTAGCTTTATCCTCATATAATCCCTGGTCCACCTCAATGCCTGCTGCTTCCAGCTTCCTTATTCCTGCACCCATGACCTCAGGATTTGGGTCTACTGCTGCGATAACTACCCTGCTAAAGCCCCTTCTTATGAGTTCATCAGCGCAGGGGGGAGTCTTTCCGGAAACGGTACAGGGCTCCAGGGTCACATATATGGTACTGCCCCTGACGGGCGCCGGGCTGTTTTTTATAGCATCTATCTCGGCATGGTCTTTCCCAGCTTTATGGTGATAGCCCTTAGATAATATGACACCGTCTTTTACTATTACCGCACCCACCATGGGATTGGGCACAGTACGACCCCTTCCCCTCTCTGCCATTTCCAGGGCTTTTTTCATAAATCTTTTATCATCTGCAGTAAATGCCGTCACTTATACCTGCCTTTTTTGCATAAAAAAAACCGCGGAGAAAACCACGGCTCATATAAGTATATACAAGTCAAAATTTTCTCCCATCCAGACTATTACTGTCGGTCTTAGAATCTCACTAAGTCAGCCTGCTCAAAGCAGGGTTGCGGACTTTTACCGCCGGTAGGGAATCTCACCCATCCTCGAAAAAATTCTTGTTATTTAAAATAAATCTTTTAAAGAACATACAAAAGCCATTTAGGACTTTTGTGGATATAGATTATATCAGGTAGTGATGTTTTTACAAGCAGTGTGCAAAATCCTTTTGAAATAAATCACATATATATTAAAATATTATGGGCATCAGGTCCTTATCATGATTGGAGGAGATCACCTGGTGAAAAAGGAAAAGGCTAAAAGGCGTAAGATACTATGCAGCTGCGGGACATGCTGCAGT
>CAZIWL010000134.1:0-11992 GCA_964542755.1 uncultured Anaerolineales bacterium | reverse complement strand
CGTCGGCGCCCTCGATGACGCGCCATTCGGCGTCGAGACCAGCATCGCGCATAAGGGGCACCAGGGTTTGGAGCATCTCAGCCACGCCCCCGCCGAAGGCCGTGGCGTTGACGTGCACGACACGGGCACCCTGGAGCGGCTCGGCGAGCGTCTCGATCTCATTGATGGCCTCGTCGCCGACCACGGGCCGGTACGTGGAAAGATCCTTCTTTTCAGGCTCAACCTTTTCGAGCATGGTACCTCCTGGAAACGAAGTTGGGGCGTTGGAGGACGCGGGTTTGGAGCTAGCTGAACGGGCGCCCTCCAACGTCTGACGTTTAGCCCTTGACAGCGCCTGCCGTTAGGCCGCGGACGAAGAACTGCTGCATCGAGAAGAAGACGACCATCGGCAGGACCATCGAGACGAAGGCCGCAGCCGACAGCAGGTGTTGGCCCGTGAAGCGGCCCACGAGATTGTTGATCTGCCAGGTGAGGACGGGGTTACCGGAACCGAGGAAGACCAGTGCCACCAGGAGATCGTTCCAGACCCAGAGGAACTGGAAGATGCCCAGGGAGGCCAGCGCAGGCACCGAGAGCGGGACTGCCAGCCGCCAGAAGGCGGTCCAATGGGACGCGCCGTCGAGATAGGCGGATTCGAAGAGATCGCGCGGCAGGGCGCTCATGAAGTTGCGGGTAAGGTAGATGGCGTAGGGCAGACCGAAGCCCGTGTGAAAGAGCCATACCCCCAGGAACGAGCCCGTCAGCCCCAGATCGGCATAGATGCGGAAGATGGGGATGAGGGTCATCTGGAGGGGCACGATCTGGAGCCCCACGAGGACGACGAACATCCACTGGCGTCCTGGGAAGTCGAACCAGGAGAAGGCATAGCCGGCGAAGGCGGCGAACAGGAGGGGCAGTATCGTGGCTGGCACGGAGACGATGAGACTGTTAAGGAAAGCGCGGGCCATGCCGTTGGTGCTGAACCAGCCGGTACCGGCGCAGGCGGACGGCGGGTCCTCGACGCCCCGGCACTGATCCAGCCAATTCCCCCGCCCGACGTAGCCGACGAGCGTGTCCACATCGTTCTGGATGGTTAGTCGAGGCAACTCCTCTCCCTCGGTAACGCCGCCCTCCTGCCGCAGGTATTCAAGGATGTCCGCCAGCTGCTGAGAGCTGGGCATTGTCTCCACGTGCGGACTGCCGTCGGGCAGCTCCTCCTGGAGCAGGACCTGGAGTTGAACGGAACGGCTGAACTGTCCGAGGAGCTCGGGGTCGGGCAGGTCTACGTCCTCCACGGCCGCACCCTGGGGCCCGTGGCACTGGGCGCAGTGCTCGCTGTATGCGGCCTGACGCTCGTGCTGTTGGCGATAAGGATGGGCTGGGTTGGGACTGATGGTGGATCTGGTTGGAAAGAGTTTGAATTCGGTTGGCGCGCCGGCCAACGGAATTCCAACTCTCTCCAACCGAAGACAAAGGCGATTCTCACGTAACCCAGAGCTGACGCGGCATCATTTCTGATAGAATGGAGGAGCAGCGACGGATGTCGCTACAGGGCGCGGCACGCCGGAGCGTGGGATGCACGTGTGCCGGGTGTGGGTCCGCTGGGTGTCGGGATGAGTATCGACGCGCGATGGGCCGGGGGTGGAGGACTTGCGCGGGATGACGAGGGGCGGAGCCCCACCAGTCACCGCGCTCAGCAAATCGAGGGAGATGTAAACTATGAAACGGAGTAGAAAGGCAGGGTTCTTGTTGATGGCAGCGCTGGCGGGCGTGCTGGTGGCACAGACGAGCTGCTTGCCCCCGACGGTCGAGACGGGCGGTCCGGAGGCAGGGGACAGAACGATCAGCGTCTCCGGCAGCGGCACCGTGGGGGCTCAACCGGACCAGGTGGTGGTGCGGCTCGGTGTTGAATCTATGGCGGAGACGGCGGAAGCAGCGTTGTCCGAAAACAGCGAGCAGATGCAGGCGGTGATCGATGCACTGAGGGAGGCTGGCGTGCCGGAAGATGAGATCCAAACCCAGACTGTCCAGCTCCGGCCGGAGTATGCTTCTCCGGAGCAGGAGCCTGGGCTTCCGCAGGAGCCTGGCCAGCCGAGGCAGAGAGAGCTGGTGGGTTACATGGCCGCGAATGTTGTCCGCGTATCCAGCGAAGACCTGGATGGGATGGGCGAGCTGCTCGACGCGGCGACGCAAGCTGGCGCGAATCGGATCGAGGGAATCAGCTTCGAGGTCACCAACCCGGATGAGGTCTTGAGCCAAGCGCGTGAGCTGGCCTGGGAGAACGCGCAGCGGAAGGCAGAGCAGCTGGGGGGCCTATCCGGCGCGGAGCTGGGCGACGTCCTCTCTATCAGCGAGTCCACGCGGGGCCCGCAGCCGGTCTACGCCAGAGCGGAGGAGATGGAGGCAGCGGTTCCCATCCAGCCGGGCACGGAGGAGATTCGGGTGGACCTGCAGGTGGTTTGGGGCCTAAAGTAGGCGCGATCTAGACAGGTGCCAGCACGGATCTGTCGCGAGCGACGGGTGAGGGTTGGCGCGGCCTGTCTATGTGAGTTCTGGGGGCGCGACAATGCACCATGATGGGTTCTGTGGGAGAAGTGGAGCATGGAACGCAGCTGCTGGATAGCCTTGCACCGCCTCTCGAGGCGCGCAGTGAGGTGCACACGGCGATAGATCTGTAGCGATCCGCAGGTGCAGACGTTTTTGAAAGGGCGACCGTGGAAGCGAAGCGGTTCGAGTGCCCAGCGCCGTTGGCTGGGTGTAGGCTTCATTTCGCCGGGCTCACTACGAGCGACAAGCTCAGCACGGCGTCGAGATCACGGAGCGGCTTGCGCGGCGGAATCGGCTGGGATGTGCCGCTTGCTTGGTTTCGATACGACGTTTCGCTTCGCTCAACGTCTACTCAACCGGCGCTCGCTCGGCACGAGTCTGGCCGTAGATCCTGCCCGTAGATGCTGCCCTTAGATGTGGTTCAGTCGCATCTACGGCGAGAATTGGCGCCTTTCAAAACGTCTGCGGCAGATGGAGGGGCACGCGACGAAGGGATTGAGATGAGGCAGGTGATAGGAGGGGATAGGACGATGGGCGAGAGAACGACGCTGGATGATTTGAACGTGGGCCTTGGTAAGCGGACGCGCCTGCACCGGATGCTGTATGAGCACGGGCCGGGGCACGGGACCCTCTTGCTGCTCCCCATCGACCACGGGGTGGAGCATGGACCGGTCGATTTCTTCCCGAACCCGCCCAGCGGGAATCCAGATTATCAATGGCGTCTGGCGAGGGAAGGCGGCTACTCAGGGATTGCACTACACATCGGATTGGCGAGGAAGTACATGCGTGATTATGCCGGCGAGGTGCCGCTGGTGCTGAAAATCAATGGGCGGCCTCACATCCCACCGGGGAACCGACCTCTGTCGGCCATGGATGCGCGCGTGGAGGACGCTGTGCGACTGGGCGCCGACGGGGTGGGCTACACGCTCTACGTCGGATCCCCACGTCAGGATGAGGACTTCGCCCAGCTCGCGGATGTCCGAGCGGCGTGCGATAGATTCGGCATGCCTCTGGTCGTGTGGAGCTATCCCAGGGGGGAGGCTATTGACAAGAAGGGCGGGAGGAACAGTATCTTCGCCGTGGATTATGCCGCGCGGCTGGCGACGGAGCTGGGGGCAGACGTGGTCAAGTTGAATGCACCGGCGTTCCGGGACCCGCGGAATCAGGAGAGTCCCGAGCCATACCGGCAGCTCTATGAGGCGTGGCAGGATCTGGAAGAGCATGAGGCCTACGGGCGGGCGGTGGAGAAGGTGGTGGCGTCGGCGGGGCGGACGATGGTCCTCTTCTCCGGGGGGAGCAAGGTGAGCGACGAGGACCTCCTGGCAAAGGCGCGGATCTGCATGGAGAGCGGGGCGACGGGGCTGATCTTCGGGCGGAATATGTGGCAGCGGCCCTTTGAGGAGGGCCTGGAGATCACGAAGCAGATCAAGGACGTTCTGCGTTCCAGCTGAGTCCGGTGGAGAACCCGTAGAGACAGACCGGGTCGATGAGGGTCAGGTAGCTTTCGTGCAGTGGGGAGCTTCTGATAGGCCACTGAGGCGCTGGAGTTGGAAGGAGGTGGTGATCGAGTTAGGGAGTGCACGATTGGGAGGAAGGTTGGATCATGGAGCCGCCCTGCCGGGCGGGAGGCGTGGGTGTGAGATCAAGGAGGGGCGAAAATGGCAGTGGTGAAGGTGATTGAGGTGTTGGCGCAGTCGGATGAGAGCTGGGAGGACGCCGTGCAGCAAGCGCTGGACGAGGCCTCGAAGACGGTACGGAATATCAAGTCGATCTACGTGAAGGACTTCCAGGCGATCGTGGAAGGTGGGGAGATCAAGGGGTATCGGGTGAATACGAAGATCTCCTTCGAGGTGGGTGGATAGTACGGCGGGAGATGGGACTGGGACGCGGAGACCCTAAAGGTCTCTATGGACTTCGATCCACCGGGAGATGCTGGCGCAGAAGAGTCGTTCCGGGTCGAACGGAGACCTGACGAAGACCTTTAGGGTCGGCGCATAGGAGGCTTCATGAAGACGACACGCGATGTGGACGTTGCCGGGCGGCGGGTGCTGGTGCGGGTCGACTTCAACGTGCCGCTGGAGGACGGGGTGGTGGCGGATGACACATGTCTCGACGGGCGGCGGGGTGTTTCAGAGGTTCATGGAGGGCGCGACACTGCCCGGCATAGCGGCCTTGAATGAGAGGCAGAGGAGGCACTGAGGATATGGCGCTGGAGCTGAGAAGCACGGCTTTCCAGGACGGGGAGATGATCCCCTCCGAACAAACCTGCGACGGGGAGGACATCTCTCCTCCGCTGGCGTGGACCGGCGTTCGGGAGGGGACGGAAAGCCTCGCGGTGCTGATGGAGGACATCGACTCGGTGAAGGGCGTCTGGGCCCACTGGGTGGTCTACGGGATTCCGAGCGACGTGAACGCGCTGATTGAGCGGATCCCGCCGGCTAGGACGCTGCCGGTCGCTGGGTTGCAGGGACGAAACGACTTCGACGCGATGGGGTATGGGGGCCCGTGTCCCTCCGATGGTAAGGAGCACCGCTATGTGATCCACCTGTACGCCCTGGACGAGGAGCTCGCCCTAGAGCCTGATGCCACGCGGGAGGCCCTCCTGGCGGAGATGGAAGGGCACGTCATCGAACAAGCAGATTTGATGGGGCGCTACAAGCGCCTCGAGGACAGATAGAGGAGGAGGCAGCGGATGGCCTTTGAACTGACGAGCACGGCTTTCGAATCGGAAGAGACGATCCCGGACCGGTACACATGCGAGGGCGCGGACGTCTCGCCGCCCCTGGTGTGGTCTGGCGCGCCCGAGGGGGCGCAGGAATTTGCCCTTGTTTGCGAGGACCCGGATGCGCCTGGGGGGACGTTCACGCACTGGCTGCTGTACAATATTCCGGCCGATCGGCACGAGCTGCCGGAGGGTGTGGAGGCGGATGGTACGCTCTCGTGGGGGGCGGCGCAGGGACGGAATGACTTCGGCAATGTGGGGTACGGGGGGCCCTGCCCACCGATGGGTTCCACGCACCGGTACTTTTTCCGCCTGTACGCGCTGGACGAGGCGTTGGACCTGCCGCCAGGGGTGAGCCGCGCGCAGCTTCTGGAGGAGGCAGAGGACCACGCCCTGGCGCGGACGGGTCTGATGGGGCGGTACGGGAGACCTTAGCGGAATTCAGGGAAGAGAAACCGGGGCCGGCGCGGCGGACTAGCGCATCTCTCGAGGAAGCATCCGGCTGAGAGCTGGCTCTCAGCCGGCTCGTAGAAAGGGCAAGCTCACGCGCGGCGGCGCGATCGCTGCCCAGACACTCAGAACAGTAGAAGGAAATGGAGGAGGATCGGGAATGGGGAGCTCGAAGAGGATTGTCAGGGGCGTGACGGCGGCATGGGTCACGCTGATTGCAGTTGCGACGGTCATCGGCGCCAGTGGGTGTGCACAGTTTGCACCCGAGGGGACGGCGACGCTCGTGCCCACACAGGTGGCCGAGGGGCCGGACGCTACGGCCGCGCCGACGTCCACGCCGGAGCGGCTGCTGCCCGAGCCGACTGTGGCGATATCGCCGGCGGAAGGTCCGCCCGGGACGGAGCTACAGGCCCTGGCAGCTGGTTTCCTGCCCGAGCTGGAGGTAGAGGTGGCCGTTGGCCAGCAGGGGGGCGAACCGGATTTGGTCCTGAGCGGCACGACGGATGGGGAGGGGTCCTTCAGCACTGCGTTGGCCATCCCGTCCACGGCAGAACCGGGACAGGAGTGGGTAGTGGTGGTCACGGGCGAGGAGGGCGCCCGGGCGACCTCGAATGTCTTTCAGGTGTCTGTGCCGGAATACGAACCCGCGGTGAGCATCTCGCCCGCGAGCGGCGCTCCGGGGACGGAGGTGGAGGTTGTTGGGCAGGGCTTTCCGGCGGAGACCGTCGTGGAGATCGGTGTGGGCCTGGAGAACTCAGAGTACGAGGTGGCAGACACCAGGGAGACCGGTCCGGACGGATCGTTGAGCGCGTCCGCGACGATTCCGGACTATGCCGAGGCCGGGGAGAGGTGGGTCGTCGTGATGGTGACCGAGGACGGCGCGTACGAGGCGATCTCGAACGTCTTCGAGGTGGAGGAGGCCGGCTTTCAGGGGACGGTGGCGATCGCACCGACGAGCGGGTCGCCCGGGACCGAGGTCGAGGTGGTGGCCCGCGGGTTCCCGCCCAATGCGCCGGTGGAGATCGGCATCGGCCGGGTTGACTCGGAGTACGATGTGATTGCCAGCGCCGAGACGGATGGAGACGGACGTGTGTCTACCCAGATCGTGATCCCGTCGTTCGTCGAGCCCGAGGACCGCTGGGTGATCGTGGTGGCGGCGGAGGAGCAGCCGGTGACAGCCGTCTCCGATGAGTTCGACGTTCTGGCGCTGGCAACGCCCACGCCCGGCGCCGATCTGTTCACAAGCACGAACATCTACCTGATCGCGGTGGGTGACGACGGTCAGCGGGGACAGGAGATTGGCTGCGACGACAGCGTGGTGCCGGTGGAGGTGGCCATCGAACCAACCATCGCGCCCTTGACGGCGGCGCTGAAGAAGATGCTCAGCGGCGACACCCGGACGTACGGGGACACCGGGTTGTACAACGTCTTCCATCAGTCGGAACTGACGTTGGACACGGTGCGCATTGAGAACGGCCGGGCGGTTGTCGGCCTGGTGGGCGCGCTCCAGCTGGGCGGCGCGTGCGACGAGCCGCGGGTGCGAGCGCAGCTGCGGCAGACGGCGCTGCAGTACGGGACGGTGGATGAGGTGTCCATCTTCATCAATGGGACGCCTCTGGATGAGCTGTTGGGGGCGGCCCGGGAGCCGACGCCGGATGACGGCGCTCTCTTCCGCCGAACGGACATCTATTTGATAGCCGTGGGCGACGAAGGGGAGCTGGGGCCGGAGATCGGCTGCGGCGACAGCGTGGTGCCCGCGGAGGTGGTCATCGATCCGACAGTGGCGCCGCTCACGGCAGCGCTGGAGAGGCTCGTATCCCTGGGGACGCCGGAGTATGGGATGTCAGGCTACTACAACGCGCTCTATCAGTCGGACTTGACCGTGGAGGAAGTGACGATCGAGAACCGCACGGCGACGATTGCTCTGTCCGGGGATCTCGTGGTAGGCGGTGCGTGCGACGGGCCGCGGATCCGGGCGCAGCTGGAGTACACGGCGCTCCAGTATGGGACGGTGGATCGGGCGGCTGTGTTTGTGAATGGGGAGAGTCTGGCGGAGGTGTTGGCTTTGAGGTGAGTGGCGCTTTTCTCTCTCCCCCCTCACCCTAGCCCTCTCCCCAAGGGGAGAGCGAGTTTGCGGCCTTGGGGGGCGGGGCGCGCCGTGGACGTGGGTGGTGGATATCGGGAAGGCTGAGACCATGGAGGAGCTGGAGTGGGGAAGATGAGGATCGAGGGGGCTGCCGCGCGGTTGGCTGTGGCGGCGGTGATCGGGTTGCTGGCGCTGGCTGGTGAGTCGGTGCGGGGACAGGGGGAGGGGCCGAGGGGCTCGGGGCGGGAGGCCGTGGAACCGCCGAGGATTGTGGAGCGGGAGGCGCCTTCGCGGGAGGCCGAGGTGCTGGAGCAGAGTGTGAATGCCGAGGGGGCGGTGAGCACGGTGGTGGCGATTCCGGCAGCGGCTGATGCCTACATCGCATCGGAGTGGCCGAATCAGAACTTCGGGGACGGGGGGCTCTACCTGGGGTACGATCTCACCGGCGAGCACCACTTCGGCGCCCAGAGGATGTTGCTGTACTTTGATGTCCTCAGCTACGTGCCCGATGGGGCGGAGATCAACGCCGCTACGATGAAACTTCGGCTGTCGTTCTCGTCGCCGGACGACGATGCGGAAATGGGGACGTTCCTCCGTCGGCTCTGCTCCATGTGGAGCGAGGGTGACGTAACGTGGAATCGGGAGCCGGCCTGGCGGGAGGTGCGGGAGGAGGCGGATGTCGGCAGTACGCTCGGCTGGTATGAGTGGCACGTGACGGACCTGGTCGAGGGGTGGGTGGACGGCAGCTTCGCCAATCACGGCATAGAGGTCATCGGCGACGAGGCGGTGCAAGAGCGGGAGCGAGCGTTCTACTCGCGGGAGACGAGCAGCAGCTATTATCCGCGGCTTGTGGTCGACTATACGTACCTGGCAGACACTCAACCACCGGAGACCACCGTCGACGACCTGCCGGCCTACGTCGACCGGGACTTCGAGGTCTCCTGGAGCGGGAAGGACCCGGGAGGGTCGGGCATCGCTTCCTACGACGTTCAGTACCGGGTGGACGGCGGCCCGTGGGCGACGTGGATCGTGGATGCGACGGACCCCTCGGCAGTCTTCGCCGCCGGGCAGGATGGAAAGTTCTACGAGTTCCGAGCGCGGGGCGAGGATTGGGCTGGGAACGTGGAGGCGTACGGACCCCCGGAGTCGAGCACGACAGTGGACGCGCAACCGCCGTCGACGACGGTGGATCCTCTCCCAGAACACACGACGGATTCGACGTTCCTGGTGAGTTGGACGGGGGATGACGCCGGGTCGGCCACCGCCTACTATGACGTCCGGTACAGGCTCAACGGGGGAACGTGGGCTCACTGGCAGACGCAGACGCTGGCGACCAGTGCCGCGTTCAATGCGCTGCGGGACGGGGTGTACGACTTTGAGGCGCGGGCGGTCGACAAGGTAGGCAACGTCGAGGATTTCGAGGGGGTTGTCGAGGCTTCCATCACGGTCGACACGCAGCCCCCGACCTCCTCGATAGATCCCCTGCCGGGGGTGACGGGCGACACGAGCTTCACGGTGAGTTGGTCCGGGAGTGATGCTACGGCCGGCATTCAGTATTATGACGTGCGGTACCGGTTCAACGGGGGGCTGTGGATGATGTGGCTTGCGCAGACGTTGGCGACGGAGGCGTCCTTCCCGGCCGATGAGGGTGATGGGTTGTATGAGTTCGAGGTGCGAGCGGTGGATGATTTCGGGTTGGAGGAACCGTTCGCGGGGGAAGCTGAGGCGTCGATTATGGTGGATGCGGAGGCGCCGTTCTTGGAGGCGCGGGTTTGGCTGCCGCTGGTGATTGCTCACCCCTCACCCTAACCCTCTCCCCCCAGGGGAGAGGGAACCTCGCGCGCAAGCATGACCGCTCGCGCACCGTGTTCTTGTCCTCAGGGAGAGGGAAGCTCGGCATACGAGAAAGGCGGCTGATCCACCGTGCTCGTCGCCGCAAAGAGGGGAACCTCGTATTCAGCGAGGCTGTGGGGACCTGTCCTGGGGCGGGAGGGGGATGCCAGCGGACCTATTCTGGAAGTCATGAACTCAGTCGAAGAGAGGTGAAATCGTATGGCAGTTGAAGATGTGGTGACGATTCTGATGGAGTATTGCGAGGACGGCGAGGAGACGTTTCGGGATCTGCACGGCCCAGAGGCAGCGGTAGCGGTGCAGGACGTGGTCGATCTGCTCGAGGGAGAGCTGGGTGGGCAGCTGGAGTACGACTCCCTGTGGTCGGAGTTCGAGTCGGCCCCCCGGGAGACGGCGCCTGCCCTGTCCGGGGCGCTGGAGGCGATGATCGAGGCGGACCCCGGGCTGGGCGAGCAGATGGAGCTGCTGTTGAGGGAGTATTACGCGACGAGCAGCCCGGTGGGGCCAGGGGCGGGCGATCAGATGCCGGAGTCGGAGGCGTCGGAGTTCGTGCCTCGCGAGGGCCCGCGCGTGGAGGAACACGAGATTGAGCCGCGGAGCCATACGGACGCGGCGGGGGAGGGGACGTATCTGTACGGCAACGTGCGGTCGGGTGATACGACAGTGGAGAAGGCGGTGGAGTTGAGCCCAGACGTGCTCCAGCTGGGGCGCGAGGAGGAGATGCTGACGTTCGACGTGGATAGTCTGTTCGAGCAGTTGCGGGTCACGGTTGGGCGCGAGCCGGCGTTGACGGGAGAGACTCGGGAGCGGTTGGTCGAGGAGCTGCGTGGGCTCGAGGCGGAGCTGGCGCTCGGTGAGGAGGCTAACGAGGAGCGAGCGGTTGAGCATCTTCGTCGGGTCGGTGAGCTGGATCCCGACTTTTTCGATTTGTTGTTGTCGGGGTTGCGGCATACGCGGAGCGAGGCCCTGGGTCTGGTGGAGCGGGTGATTCGGAGGGTGGGGGAGTAGGGGGTAAGAAGCACATGTAATGCGTAACGCGTAAGGCGTAACGCGTAAGGCGCAAGGGACTACCTGGTATGGGGGCGCGGACCGGCTTGCTCGCCTTGCGGTACAGGGATCGGCAGGTATGGGAAACCTGCCCTACATTTGGTGGGTGTTCGAGAGATTCGTGATGCATCCGTTGGCTAGGGCGGGGAGACGGGTAGGCAGATCTTGAAGGTGGCGCCGTGGCCGACGGTGCTGTCCAGCTCGATGCGCCCGCCCTGCTCCTGCACGATGTTCTGACTGACGAAAAGCCCCAGACCACTGCCTTCGTTCTTGGTGCTGAAGAAGGGGTCGAACAAGCGGTCGACGACCTGCTCGGGTATGCCTGTGCCCTGATCGGCGACGGTGATGACGACCTCGTCATTCACTTCGTCGTGCTCGGTGTGGAGTGTTAGCTTCCCTCCTTCGGGCATAGCATCGCGGGCGTTCAAGACGAGGTTGAGGAGGACCTGCTTGATACGGTCCTGGACGAGCAGGGGCTGAGGGAGTTCTTCCGCCAGCTGGCGGACCACGCGGATACGGTTGTTCTCCAGGTCCTTCCGGCTCACCTTGAGGACGGTATCAATAACCGCGTTCACGTCCGTCGGCTCGCCCTGACCGGGATCGGTGGGGCGGCTGAGATCGCGGAGCCGGCTGACGATGCGGGCGGCGCGCTTCAGTTCCTCGTGGGCCATCACGACGTATGTCTCCACCTCGTCCTCGGACTCCGGCTCGACCATCGACTCCTCCGCCAGACCGAGGCAGCCGATGACGGTCTGGAGGGGATTGTTGATCTCGTGGGCCAGGGAGGCGGCGAGGCGGCCGGTCGTGGCGAGCTTCTCCGACTGGATGAGAGCCTGGTGGGCCCGCTTCCGCTCGGTGATGTCCTCGACGATGGCGATGATGAACTGAGGTTGGTCCTCGGCATCGCGCACCAGGGAGAGGACCAACTTGGCCCAGCGCATGTCGCCTCCGGCCCCCTGGTAACGGGTCTCTACCCGGTGGTGGTCCCGCACGCCCTCGGCCATTTCGCGGTACGCGGCAAGGTCCGGTCCGATATCCTCGTCGGGGTGGCCGAACTCGGTCAGACGGCGGCCGACGAGTTCCTCTTGTTCTCCGCCGAGCATCTTCTGCAGGGCTTCATTGCTGATGATGAACTGGCCGCGGCGATCGAGAAGCCCGATGCCCAACGCCGACTGCTCAAAGATGGCGCGGAAGCGGGCCTCACTGGCTCGGAGCTGAGCCGTCCGCGCAGCGACGCGCTGCTCCAGCTCATCGGCATAGGCCTGGAGCTCCTGGTGCAGTTGAGCGTGGTGAATGCCGATGGCGAGCTG
>CAZIWL010000133.1:4039-12065 GCA_964542755.1 uncultured Anaerolineales bacterium | reverse complement strand
TGTGTCGAACCGCAGGTCCAGTGAGTGTCTGATCCTCCTTGAGCCATGGCATGGCCGTACGCGCCCTCATACAGCCGCGCCTTGCCGCAGGAGATCCGTACCACGCCGGAGAACATGTCTTGTTCTTCGAGTTCTTCGAATTATCGATCCAGAACGACTCTTGGTTCCACCGAACCCACTCCATTTACCACGTGCAACTCGGCTACGCTCGCGTCTGCGCGGATAGCGACAGCCGTCTACCTCGCGCGGGACCGCCACCTTCAGGCTGGTGCTGGCGGAACGTCCAGTTGCTGCTCGGTCAGCCGCCAGGTCCACAGTGTGAAGCTGACGCCTTCTCCACCGATTTCGCACTGGTCCAGTGCTAAGAAGCCGGCGCTCCGGACTGATTCTGCAGCAACGCGTCCAGCCTCGGCAGCCCCCGGCACCGAGTGATCCTTCACGATTGCTAGCATTCCGCGTGGACGAAGGATTCGGCGGATCTCCTCCAGCCCGCGCTTCATGTCTTGCCAATGATCCACGGAATCGAACGCGAACACGACGTCGGCCGCTTCATCCTCGACTGGCATGCTCTCTGCGGAGCCCACCCGAAACTCGATGCGTGCTGAGTGGAGGTGGCCAAGCGTCCTTTCTCGGGCGATCTCTATCATCCGAGGGACTGGATCGATGCCGATCAGTCTCCCACGCGTGACTTGCCCTGAAGCGTGTCGCAAGGCGTATCCGGTACCGCACCCGACGTCCACAACGACCGCGTCTGGGGGCAGATCCAGTTCGTCCACTGCAAGCCGGTTCGTCGGATACTCTCCGTAGTTACTCGCGTACCATTGGGCGGTCTCCGAGGTCCATTCGGTCATCACATTCTTCCTTTCGAGTCGAGCCAACGGCCTCGAGCTGAACTGCCTGGGATCTTCGCCGCACTTTCTTTCTGTTACATCAAATCAAAGCCGGTGGCCGCAAGCCCCGGCGCATCCCGCGTTGCCTACAGCAGGCTGTCCTGTGTCCACACCTCACCAATAGGCTGGATCGTTTAGCGCCTTCACGCAGGTGGGCTTGCCAAGTATGGCCTCGATCTCATCCTCTGTGAGGGATTGCCCCAGCCATCCCTCAGGCTGCGAAAGCTCGAGCGGGGCGGCGATAGCATCCTGCGAAATCGGCTGGAAGCCAACTTTGCCGTAGAAGGATGGATCTCCATAGGTGGTCACGTAGCTCACGCCTTTCTGCTCCATCTCTCGCAGGCCGTGCGTGATCAACGCCTGTCCTATGCCCATACCTTGATGATCCGTACGGACGGCCACAGGAGCCATGACAAACACATTGATGTCTTCGTCGAACGTCAATCGGGTGAAGAAGATGGCACCGAGAATCCGTTTCTCACCGACCGCCACGAAGCCGTACAGATCCCGACTGTCCGTGCTGGCCATCATGTCCTCAACCAGATTGCCGATTAGTGCACCCTCCTGTTCACCTTCAGCTTCGGAGAATACGGAAACGAAGAGACGCTCAACGGCTGTTGCATCAGTTAGTTCGAAGGCTCGATAGTCCAACTTCCTCTCCTTGTCCGCTCCTGAGAAGCATGAGACTTGATGCGGCTGATAGTACGCTATGCTGCCGCGATTCGTATGTGCAGCACCATCTTCTGACATGTGCCGTTACGATCTCGAATACGCGCGTCCACGGCCTTCTCTTTGTCGAGGCACGTGCCTCCCACATCCTATTGTACCCGGTTTTAGCTATCCCAGCGTCCAGCCTTTTCGCGGGAACTGAGAGCTTCGAGCTCGAGGTTGAAGCCGCTCTGGCATGTAACGGAAAGGTGCGAGTTCCGTTATCAAGCTGGAAGTACCGAATCGGCCCACATCAGTCTACCGGGAGGATCAGATGAGAAAAGTCGCTCTCGTACTAGTCGTCGTGGTTGCTATCGCCGTCAGCATGACATCCTCAGCGCTCGCGGGCGGGGACAAGGTCCGTGGAGACAACGGGCTGGGCGCTGTGAACCAGGTCCAGGTGCAGGACCCGCCGCCTTTCCAGTAATGGGATCTTGAGGAGCCGGCCTGCGGAGCACCGTCGAGAGTAGTGGTGTTTTCGCTGGTCACCGGTTGGCGCGGTCGGCAAGCAGCGTTCCTGTGGGCTGGGCGCGCCAAGTGGGACCAGAATCTCAGGACCCTTTCGGTCCACAACGCTTCGGGGTGGGCAGGACCCCAGGAGTCCTCCGCGTTCTGCGACCGACGGACGTCTGACCAGCGCACTTGTGACACCACGGTCGGTGCAGTGCGAATTCGCGGATCAGATGCGCGGCGCTGATGCGTAGCGCCAATGCACTAGACGCGCGCGCCGCGCTCTGGTTGATTCCATCCAAGGACCCCGGCGGTGGAACCCAGACGCTCTGCGCCACCACGTCGTTGTCGTTTTCCCTTGTAAGTTGACAGTCATCGGCCACATATTCTCGGCTAGACTTCCCGAGGACCTCCAGCCTCGAGACGAGCACTTGCTGCGCAAGACTGGATGCGCGTCTGGCGACGGAAGATCTCCGCAGGCGGATAGATGCCTTCTTGGAGGATCCAGCAACAAGGCTTTCGGAGTGCGCTGAGGCGTGTTCCAGCCCCTGCCGACCACCGATCCTGAGGGATGCTGCCCTCGCGTTCCGTACCATGTCGACCGTGCGGGCAGACGGGATGCTGTCCACCCTCGCGAGCGATCTCGCATCGTGGGACGAGGGCCCCGTAGCAGCCGGACGACTTCAAGGGCATACGCAGCTGCCGAACCACTCACCGGGTTGCCAAGATCAGTCGTGCAAGGCCTTGGCCTTTGCCCGAAACGCGAACCGCTCCCGAACCATGAGGATGACGTATCACCAACTTTGGCTGTCAGAGCGCGAGTACGGCAGGCGAAGAGGCTTGGCTCAGGAACGACGGGCATGCGATCGCCTTCAAGCTGCTCCTCGCGGCTCAGTCACTCGGGCATCGTGCTTGTCCCAGTCGAGGTCTGATCGTCGGATGGCGTGGCCGCTGGTCAGAGCTTGCAGCATGCCGGGGTCTTCTTCGACGGGACAAGGCCGCTGGCCACGCTGACCACGGATCATCGGCTGCAAGCCGGTCTCATTCGCATAGGTCTCGCATTTGCAGTATCATGCCGTTTCTCCATCTGGCAGACCGGAGGCCGTCGGAGTCGGACGAGCGCCATTGCGTGGCAGGATGCCGCGGGAGCCTGGAAGCCGCTTTCCAAGAGATGAGTACGGAGACAAGGATGTTCAAGGAACTGGAGGAGATCAACAAGCGGCCGAAGCCGTTCGAGATCTACACGGCTCGCGACCTGTGGACTGACGAGCATACGTCTCGACAGATGCTGGCCTTCCACCTCGACGGAGACGTCAGCGTTGCCTCTCGGAAGACCGACTTCATGGATCGGTCGGTGGCGTGGATCGTTTCTCGATTCGCCATATCCCAGGACACAAGCGTGGCCGACTTTGGTTGTGGTCCGGGCCTGTACACGATTCGGCTGGCGCGGAGATGCGCAAAGGTGACCGGAATCGACTTCTCCGAGAGATCCATCCGCTATGCACGTGAACAGGCCGCGAGCGAGGGGCTGTCCATCCGCTACCTGCAGCAAGACTACCTCGAGTATGAAGCAGAGGACCGCTTCGACCTCATACTGATGATCATGTGCGATTTCTGCGCGCTCAGTAAGCCGCAGCGGCGAGGGCTGCTGGACAGATTCTATCGCTCGCTGACGCCGGGCGGGCACGTGCTCCTGGACGTCTACTCCGCGGCCGCTTTTGAACAGCGCGACGAAACCGCGAGGTATGCGCTTAACCTTCTCGACGGGTTCTGGTCCCCAGAGCGCTACTATGGCTTCTTGAATACGTTCAAGTACGAGAGGGAAAAAGTGGTGCTGGACAAATACACCATTGTCGAACCCGCCCGCTTGTGGACCGTCTACAACTGGCTGCAGTACTTCGATCCCGACGCGATCAGGAAGGAGTTCGCAGAGGGCGGATTCGAGGTAGACGCATTCTATGCTGATGTGGCCGGGCGTCCTTTCGACCCAGGAGCGGATGAGTTCGCCGTAGTCGCGAGGAAGCCGTAGCTTTCGCGGTGTCCCGCGCGCATAGGCATAGTAGAGGGGTCTTGGCCAGACTGCGGCTATCCTCATCATCTTGACCCCTCCGACCGCATCGCCGCCTCCGTCACCCGCAACCATCCGTAGCTGCTGCGCAACCCAGCGTTTTCTATGGAGCTTGCTTTCGTGAGCATCCCTCCAATGGGCTCCAGAACGGTCACGGTCAGGCCCACGGTCCTGGGATCATGCGGATTTGCGCCTCCTCACCAGGGCGGCGAACAAGATCCAACGTTCCCTGGCTAGAGGTGGACCATCAAGAACGGGAAGAGCAACTCAGAAGCTCCGGATCTCGCAGCCGCCCTTTCCAACCGGCTTGAGAGGCGAATGAGCCCTACCATTCGTCAAAATGCACGATGTCGCCCAGCGGCTTCTTGGTCGGTTGCCTTGGCTCTTCAGCAGGTATGCCAAATGCGACCGCACCTACAATCCGCGCATCTTCGGGCAGGTTCAAGGTGTCCCTAAGTTTGCCCTCATCGAAAGCACCCATCCAGCATGACCCCACGCCTTGAACCCAGGCTGCAACCACCATGTTCTGGAGGGCTATGGTCACGTCCATCAAGCTGAGCTTCTCGATGACTGCCTCCGACTTCCTGTACAAGCCCACGACGACGAAAGCTGCCTCCGTGGCAAAGCTATTGAACCCTCGAAACGTACAAGCTTCCTTTTCGGCACGGTTGCTTGCCACTACGAAGTGCCACGGTTGCTGATTGGTCGCAGAGGGAGCGCGCCTACCAGCCTCCAGAACCTTGTCTATGACTTCCTCACTCACTGGTTCATTCTTGAACTTTCTAATGCTTCTTCGGTTCAGAACCTTGTCAATGCACGTCATTTTACCACCTCCTATTTGATGGACTTCTTGAATGCGGCATAAGCCAACCACGTGCCCAGGGAAGCAAAGCCCAGGACAACCAACCAGCACAGCCACAGGGGTAGTGGGTCACTGCCTGCCAGAGCTGAGGGATCCCGGAACATCATCTGCCGCAAACCATCGGTGGTGTACGTAACGGGGTTGAGCAATGATCCTATCCTCATCCAGGTTGGCATCGTAGCCAGGGGATAGAGCGCATTGCTGAGAAAGAGCAGCGGCAGGTTGAAAACCATGATCATGGCGTGATAGGCGCCCGGGTTGTCCGTCTGAGAAGCTATGGACAGCGCAATCCCCGAAAACCCCAAGCCGAACCCGGCCACGAGCAGCAACCCGCCGAGCCAGCCCAGGGGATTGGCATTGAGCCTGGCACCCAGCACCACACCTACGCTCAGGATGATGACCGCCTGAAGCATGCTCTTGGTCAGCGTGCTCAGGGCATGGCCCATCAGGATGCTTAGGCGGGGGATGGGCGCCACCAGGTACCCTTTCACAATGCCACGCAGTCGCTCGGTCAGCCAGACGGATCCTCCACCGATGGCGCCGCCCAGAGCGCTGAGGACCACGATTCCGGGCAGCATAAAGGTCACATACGGGGCCTCGCTGCCGGCCGTGTCCGGCGAGAGCATACTCTTCATACCCGCGCCAAACAGCACTACCCACAGGATCGGCTGGATCATCAGCCCGAACATCTCCTCTGGATTGGCCAAGAACTTGCGCATTTGTTTCTTCCACAGTGTTGCAGTGGCAGCCATGGTGAGTCCCCCCTTTTTTCCGTCCGTCTAGCCCATCAGAGACATTCTGTGCCGGGTTCGGTTGCCGTCCGTGTGGCGCAGCCGCCGGCCCGTGTACTTCAAGAAGACGTCGCCCAGGCTTGGCTTGGATACCGTGATGTCTTCGACTACAAAGGCGCTGCCCGTCGCCTCAGAGATGATCTCCGCCAGGCGCTTGCTGCCCGAGTCGACGCCAATCTGGATAACCGTCCTCCCTACCTCTACAGTCTGCACAAAAGGCAGCCTCTTGACCGTCTCCACGAACGCATCCCGCTCACCGTCGCCGATGACGTGAATCGTATCCGCACCCATCTCGTCGATAAGCTCCTGCGGCGTGCCCTCGACTACCAGCTTGCCCCTGTCGATGATGCCCACAGTGTCAGCCAGCTCCTCGGCCTCATCCATTTGGTGGGTTGTCAGCAGCAGCGTCATGCCACCCTCTTCTTTGAGATGGTGGAGATACTCCCAGATCCGGGCGCGGGTCTGTGGGTCAAGACCCAGCGTCGGCTCATCCAGAAAGAGCACCTCGGGGGTTGTCATCAAGGCGCGGGCCAGCTCCAAGCGACGCTTCATGCCGCCAGAGTAGGTCTTGGCCTTGCGCTCCGCCGCCTGCACCAACTCAACCAGCGCCAGCAACTCCTCCGTTCTGGCCTGGCGCTCGACCCTGCCTATACGGTAGAGGCGCCCGTGGTAGTCCAAGACCTGGCGGCCCGTCAGTTCGTCGTCGAGTACCATCTCCTGGAAGGTCACCCCGACGCGCTGGCGGACATCCCCCGCCTCTTTCACCACATCCAAGCCCAGGACCCTGGCGTAACCTGCTGTCGGCTCGAGCAGGGTGGTCAGGATGGAGATCGTCGTCGTCTTGCCCGCACCATTGGGCCCAAGCAAGCCGTAGATTCGGTTGGCCGGGATCGATAGATCCAACCCGTCCACGGCCACAACCTCATCGCCGTACCGTTTCACCAGTCCGCTGGCTTCGATAGCAGGGCCATTGTGTAGTCCTTCGTTCACGCCTCATTGCCTCCTTGCACGCCTGTTCCGTCTTGGGCATTTCGGAGCCGTGCGATGACGGTGTCCAACCACTCCCACTCGGCGCCGAGCAGGTGCACCTGGCGCTCCAGTATCAGTTGCATACTACCGGGATGCTCGCCATGCGCACGCGTGGAGTCGACAAGGTCCTGCATGGCAGCACGCCGCCTGTGGAGCAGGGGCAGTGCTTCTTCGGCCGAGAGCTCGTCCAGAAATGCCAATCCGATGTGGCAGGTGAAGTCCGAGAGTTGGTAGGTGCCCAGGTTTTCGCGCAGGATCCTCTGGAAAGCAGCCTCCCCTTGCGGCGTGATGGCATACACGCGACGCGGTGGACGGTTCCCTTCTTGTTCCTCCCAAGAGGTCACCCACCCATCCTCAGCCATAGTGCTGAGCAAGCGGTACGCGGTCGGCTTGGTGAGCTGAACACCCATCCCCAGATGGCCATCAATCGCTTCGTGCAGTTGATACCCATGCATGTCCTGGCCGCGCAGCAACCCCAATAGAAGCAGCTCTCTTTCCATCTTCTCCCCTCACCCAAGAATCGGGTCTGTTCAGACTATTACGTATGGACTAATCAGAATGAACTATACCCCAAGCTGAAGACTTGTCAAGTCCGGTCGGCGCGTGCGCCAGTAGATCGTCAGCAGCTACAGGGGCGGATGACGGGAGAAGCTGTGCTCTCGCCGATAGTCTACGGGGGGAAGGCGCTTCGCCAGGATGATGCCTGACCGTGCCGGTATCATTCTGAGGGAGTTCACGCTGAAAAGCTGCCCCCTCCGGTCTTGTTGTCCTACGAGACTGAGGGCACACAGCTCGCTGGTAGGAGCAGCGCTGCGGTCTCCAAGACGTTCGTCAGAAATGGACCTGCAACCTTCTGGTCCGTACCTCGAGTCTTGGTCGGTTACCTACATCGACTGGCGTTAGACCGCTGTGGGGCACCCGCGTTGTACTCTCCGCTCTCGAGTTGAGCGAGTCCAGCGATTCCGAAACTGGGAACCAGATGCTCTGAACACCCAGTTTGTACGACTGTCTGCTGGTTCTGGCACGTCGAGAAGTGTGGGAACCTCACTTCTGGGCTGCTTGAGGACGCTTACCTACCCCGTATCCGCGAGACGCGATCTGGATCGAGGGCTAGTTCTTGCTCAAAGGCGCTTCCCCCCCAAGACGAAACATCACGCTCAGCATGGCGGCTAGCGGCAGAGCTGACACGTGCGGCGGGCTGTGGCAGCGGTCTTGACAGCTGTCACGC
>CAZIWL010000133.1:0-3939 GCA_964542755.1 uncultured Anaerolineales bacterium | reverse complement strand
ACGCACAGCTAGGTGCCCCGCGGTGCTGATACGCAGCGGTAGCCTAGGCCTATGCCAAACGTCGCGCCAGACCAGTCCATATCACCGCGAACAGGTGTGCAGCCCAAACGTGATGAACATCAGCTGAGCAGCCCCCACGCTGCAGGAGCTGTGAAGAACACGACAAACGAGGCGCGACCAGGCACCGTGAAGTGGAAGAATCCAGCCATCTCGTGACGCGCAGCTTGAATGGTGTAGCCGGCCAATAGGAAAAGAATGGCTGTCATGCTAATCCCGGGTTCATCCGTGGCGGGACATCCAAACAAGTCGAGGGGCACCTATCCAGTCAAGGCCGCCATCTCCAACGCACAGCGGATTCGCCCCTGTGTCCTGATACAGCTCCACCGGATCGTCGATGAAGGGGACCAAGCGACGTCGCACCTCGCAGAGTTTCTCCCTGCGCTCAATGCACCGCTCCCATTGCTTGTGTCTCACCCTCGCATCCCACAACGCTTGCCACATCTGCCAACCGGCTTCGGCGTGGCGACCCTCCAAGATGGGGCAGTCGTAGTCGCGCAAGGCTTCCGCCACCACATAGTCCGCATCCCTTTGGTGAGCCAGAGGCGCATCGGTTTCGATAGCCCGCACTAGGGGACGAAAGACGTGCGCGTGATGGACAGACCTTGAAGTCAACGGCCCAGTGTGTGATGGCTTGCTCTCGCCCTTTGAGCGTCTGCGGGTGCCGCAATCCACCGCTGGGTACCTCGTGTAGAGGATTGGCTTGACTTTTTCCATAGTCTGTGAGTCAGATTCTCACTGTCTACGCCCTCCTCCAGTTCCGAGAGTCCACAGTCATTGGGAGAGCTGACGATCGGGGCCAAGGTGTGCGGCGGGTCTGCCTGAAGCCCTCCGGCAGCCGCCCCTGCCTCTGCCCAGCCGTTTCGATGCAACCGCGGCGACGGCTGCCTCACCCTACGGGGCTTGTTGGCCGCCGTCCCTCGCAGACCAACCAGGATCTGCGCGGAAGGATTCCATCATCTGCCGTTTCCTGCCCTCCGGCATCCACGACATCTCGATGCTTCCCCGCACCAGTTCCCTGATCTCAGCCAGCGTGAACCCTTGCTTTTCCACCAGCAACGCATATTCCTCAGCCAGTGAGTTGCCGAACATCTTCGGGTCATCCGTATTGATGCTCAGGGCCACGCCTTGCTCGAAATACCGTCGCACAGGATGATCCTCGTACGAGGTTACTACGCCTGTTTTGACGTTCGATAGCGGGCACATCTCAAGGGGAATCTCCTGCTCAACAAGATACGCCACCAATCTCGGGTCCTCTTCCGCGCGGGTTCCGTGACCGATGCGATCTACCTTGAGGTCGCGGATTGCTCCCCAAACACTCTTCGGTCCCGCTGCCTCGCCGGCATGCCCACTCGTGCGAAACCCAAGCTGACGTGCCTGGACGAAGACCTCCGCAAATGCCTCCGGCGGAAACTCCTGCTCTGATCCCCCTATCCCGACTCCAACCACGCCGAGTTGCTTGACTTCGCTGACCTCTGCCAGCGTGACAGCCGCCCTCTCCGCCCCAAAATCACGCACCAGATCCGCAACCAACGCCACCTGGATAGCCCCGACTGGCTCAAGCCCTCGACGAATGGCCTCGGTGATGCGCTGGGTCTTCAATCCGTGGCGGAGGAAATCGGGAGGCGAGTAGAACATCTCCGCATATCGGATGTTCTGACTGACCAGGTCCCGCGCCACAGCTTCGGCGATGAACGCAAAATCCTCGTACTCGCGCAGGAACTGATTCTTCCACGCCCAGGTCTCGATGAAGTGGGGAAAATCTCTGTACTCAAATCGGCGCTTGAGCATCTCCCTGCTCGATACCGAAGCATCTCCACCGTACTTCTGCACAAGCCTCCAGAGTGCATCGTAGGGAATCGCGCCCTCAAGGTGCAGATGGAGTTCGGCTTTGGGCAAGATTTCGAAATACGTCCGCTTAGTCTCATTGTTCAACGGAAAGATCTCCTTCTCTCAGCGCGGAAGGCGGCTAACGGGTGCGGCCGAGCAGAACTGGAGAGTGGACCATAACAGGTGTGCCGCGGCACTCTCTGTAGGGAACGCCCCAAGATGGAATTCAGACGCCCTCTGGTCCGCGACACGGGGCGCATCTGGGTTTCCCCGTCTTCGATCTCTTTGCTCATTAGTACAATCGCCAGAGCGCGAGTCTGTGACCCTCGGGTCCGTAACCCCAGCATCTCCGGGGTGCCCACAGCGACGAACGTGAGACGGTCTAGGATGGCTCCATGCTGTCCTCTCTGCCCTTCGACCGATTGCGTCGAGGATCGACAACGTGCGAGACCAGACAGCTTCCAGCACCACACTGCTGCGCACCTTCGCCGATCCGGTCAATGAGAGGAGGGCATGCTGTCCCCAGATCCCTACGGGTTCGGCTTTGTGATCAACAGCTCCGTCATCCCACACCACGTCTATGGTATCTACGATAGTCCCGCGTTGTCCCGTATCAATTCGGAAGTGTGGTATGGAACACGGACGGGACTATGGGCAAGATCAGATGAAAAGGGTTGCTCTCGTACTGCTCGTGATGGATGGCGTTGTGGTCAGCGTATCGTCCTCCGCCCTCGCAGGCGGAGACAAGCTCGGTGGACCAACGGGCAGGGCGCGGTGACCCAGTTCCAAGTGGACGAACCGCCACCTTTCCAGCCATAAGGTCCCCCAGCAGCCGACCTGCCGCGCACCGTTGGGAGTGCTCGCCAATTTGCTGGTCGACGGTGGTGCCGCCTGGCGAGCCGCGTTCTCGCCAGCCAAACGTCCCACGCAGCACGTCAGTCTTAAGGCACCTTCCCGACCAGTACGCTTCGGGCCGGGCAGGTCCCCAGGAGTCCGCGGCGTGCGGCCTACGTGCTGTGCTAGGGCGGCAACCTCAGGTCGATGCGGTATCGACATTTCGCCCGCTCGCCCCTTCGGTACATATCCGTATCCTCTGGCAGGCTCACGACCTCCACCAGCTTGCCCCCTGCGAGCTCACACGTCCTTCTGGATGCCGCATTGTCAGGGGTGCAGGTCACCCACAAAGTCCTCAGTCCATGGCTTCGTGCCAGCGAAAAGAGCAGCCGGCAAGCCCGCGCGGCGTACCGGTGCCCCCGGTGCTCCGGGTACACGCTGTAGCCGAGGTGGCCGGCGTAGGTCACAACGTGGTCCGTCGACCCAACCCGCAGCTGGATGCGACCGACGTCCACACGCGTCTCAGACAACCTCATCATGAACGTGTAGGCAGGCACGTGGTTGATGGATGCATCACCCGGGTCGGTCTCCACCAGGACCAATTCCAGGTCGTGGTCGACCAGTCTGCCAGGGTCGTGAAACTCAAACATCGTGCGGCTCTCTTTCCGTCGTACGGGGCGGCCCAAAGGTCCCGCCAGACACGTGACACACTGCGCTAGAACAGCACCTCGAGGCGAATCACGCCCCACAGAATATGCCAGTACGCATAGTAGAACAAACGAAACCCGTACATCGACACGAAATCAAAGCGGCGGAATACGATCAACTGGAGCACGGCTATGGCGAAAACATGGACCCAGGTGTACACATCAGTCCACGTGAAAGGGCTTCCTAGAAACAGCACCTGAAAGGTGGGCTCAGCCAGCGCAACCAGCAGGATGCCAAGCCAGACAACCCGACTTTCTCCCATCCAGCCCACGAACGGTTTCAGGGCAAGGAGCAGCAGCGCCAGGGGCACGATGTGGAACACGATCTCCGCGACGAAGCCGATGGCGGGATAGAAGAGCAGCGCCTGAGGGAGCGGTACATTAAGGTCCTGGGGATAGCGGACGACGAAGTCCGCGATCACAATCGCCACGGCAAGCAGCGTGGCGAGACCTGCCGAAAGCGCGATGCCCCGCAGGGTTGCCTTCCCCTGCAGCAGTGCGAACTGATAGG
>CAZIWL010000132.1:0-12065 GCA_964542755.1 uncultured Anaerolineales bacterium | reverse complement strand
TCCGCCGCATCTTCGTTGGTCGAGGAGCCGCCAAACATGCTCGCGTACAGCTCCATGTGAGGTCGGGGGAAGTCGGGGATGAAGCCCATCTGGCTGAGCTCACCCCTCTCGTTGCGGACAGTGAGTTTGTCGGCGTACTCGACCAACTCCTCCATCGTCTGTGGCGGCCGTTCGGGGTCTAGGCCGGTCGCTTCGAACAGGTCCTTGTTCCAGAACAGGGCAAACACATCGCAGCCCCAAGGCAGACAGGCGTAATCCCCCTCTCGCGTCATGCACTCCTCCAGCGGTGCGGGGTACATATCGTGCAGGTCGATCCCTGTGGTTTCAATCCAACGGTCGAGCGGTTCGACCAGTCCCTGTTCGAAGTACGATTCGACCAGGTCACTGCTGCTCAACACCACGACATCCGGTGGAGCAGGACCGGTCATGGCCTTCAAGACCCTGTCGCTGTCCACCCCTGTGGTGACCTTGACCGGCACGTCGCTCGCCTGGCTGTACCGGTCAAAGAGCGTTTGGAGCGCACCGGGGGCCTCACCCCACGTAGCCCACACATCCACAACACCTTCCTCAGGCCGGGCGAGCGAACCGCGTCTCACGATCCACCAGCCGCTGACAACGATCACCAGACCTAGTACGAGAATAGCCCCTTTCTTTCTCATTTCATTGCTCCCCATATCTCTGTTCGCTGCATCACGGATGGATGTCGATCTTCCACGCGGTGGCGTGGGCCGGTGCGGGGGTGATTGGACAGCCCGTTCATAGATCGACCTTATAACGACACTTCTAGCAGTCCCCTGTCCGGCACAAGTCGGTATCCCCTGGGACGTCGACAATCTGGACAGCCCTATCCCGCGCAACCTGACAGGTTCTTCTGGACGCGCCGGTGTCAACGTGGCACGTCATCCACAGTGTTTTCAGCCCATGCCTCCGCGCCAGGGGTAAGAGTAATCTGCAGGCTCTGGCAGCTTGTCTCTGTCGCCGGAGCTCCAGGCGTATGCTGTAGCGGATGTGACCGGCGTGTAGGCAATGTGTCTGGAGTCTCCGATTCTTGCCTCGATGCGGCCAGTTTCCTCGTCCCGATCAACGGGTGTCATTCGGAACCTGTAGGTCGGCACAAGGTTGGTGTCACGACCGCCAGGGAATTCCTCAGACAGGCTGATTTTAAGGTCATCGTCAATCAGTCCATCCGGGTCCAGGAACGCTATCACAGCCTGTGCTCGTTCCTTATCGCCTGTGGCGCCACGCCGGCACGGATCTGAGCTGCCCAAATCGGATGCCCTTTTTCAGCCAACTCACGCTCGTCAATCATCCAGCCTCCTCTCGATCCATTGCATGCTCATACTCTTGCCAGCCACTTTGTTCTTGAACCTCACAGCGGGCCAGCCCAGTTCGAGCGTGCCAAGGATGTGCTCTCGCCTATGCAGACCCAGGCTCCTTCGGGCGGCTCTACTCCTGTCAAGCGACATGGGACCTGCTGACTGGATGCGGCTTCCGAGCCCTCTCGCCTGCGCGCAAAGGATCATCGTGTAGAGTGCGTAGTGGGCGCTGGCTTCCGAGAGGGGGATCCGGCGGTCGCCCACAACGAAGACCATGGCCGCTGGCGGGGTCTCGTAGCTGCGCCCCCGCTCCAGGGCGCGCTTCATCTTGACCTTGAGCTTCGGATCGACCGCCGGCGTGAGGGTTCTCAGGATGCGGAAGACCCATTCCGATCTGAAGAAGAGACCATATAGTCGCGCCACCGCCCGCATCATGATGTCATCAAACGAATCTATGGTGAGCGGATCATCCACCAGAACGGCTCTCAGCGCGTAATTGTTGGTGGGTGCGTGGATGCCGTAGCCGACGATCTCTTCAACAAGCGCCCGGTGGAGCTTCTTCGGCCTGAACCTCCTGATCGTTCGTCGCTGTTTGAACAGCTCATCGAGTTGGCTCGCGGACGGCAGACGCGTGATATCGTAGGCGACCGGAGGCACCCCATCCCAGGAGAGGGCTTGCTGCGGGCAGATTGCGATGCACTGCGTGCACGTGCTGCACAGCTCATGGATAATCCATGCCGCCATATCATCCTCTCCGTCCTGTAGGACGATGCACTGCTCGTGGCAGATACTCGCACATAGACCACACCCACGACACCTCTTCTCGTCAACGACAATCATGCGCTCTCCTACCTTTCTGGCAACCCAACCCGAGCCGTGGCGGCAGCTGGCCATGGTTCGTCATTCGTGGCTACCTCCAAACGGGAACGACGGTCTGACAGAGGGCGTGCCCTGACGTTCTCCTCACGGACAGCAGGGGCAATCCTGTGCCGCAGAGCTTGCTCAGCAATCCGTGCAGTGCAGCCTGGTCCCGCAGCGGGCCAACCAGAAGCGTGGCTCCATCCGCCTGCGGGGTGATCGTCAGGACCGCCAACCACTCCGACGATTGCTCGCCGCCGATGCCCCCTACCCTGATCTGATAGGTGGCCTGGCCATGGTGACACCAGGCGCTTTCCACAGGGCCTGGTTCCCTTCCGTTCGCGCTTCTCCCTCGGATCTTCTGGTCTATCAGCCCGCGGGCGGCATGCTGCCCCCAACGAACGGCCTCAGCTCACATGCATCAACAGTGTATCAGCTTGAGGGAGACACGTCATCCTACCAGCGGTCGATTGGGGGGGTGGAGACAGGGGTGGAACCGCCGGTTTTCCATTCCGCGGATGGATGATACAATGCGCCCTCGTCTGGCCTGCGGGACCCAAGGAATGAGACAAGTGTCCACACCCCTTCTGAAGACCAAGCTCTACGTCCCTCCAATCCGGTCCAAGTTGGTCTCACGTCCCCACCTGGTCAGTCGGCTGGACGATGGGCTTCGCCAAGGCTCCCGGCTGACCCTGATCTCGGCCCCGGCCGGCTATGGCAAGACTACCCTGCTCAGCGAATGGGTCGCCCACTCTGATCTGCTCCAGCGCGTGGCATGGGTCTCGCTGGACGAGAGTGACAACGATCCAGCCCGCTTCTGGGCTTATGTCGCGGCCGCTCTCCAGGCGGCAGACGAGGACATCGGTGGGATCGACCGTCCCCCGTTTCCGTCCCTTGACCCCACGGCCATCGATTCTGTCCTGATAGGGCTGCTCAACCAGATCACCGCCGTACCAGACCGTATGGTGCTCGTCCTCGACGATTACCACGTGATCAAGTCGCCTGCAATCCACGCTGCCCTTTCCTTCATGCTCGAAAACATGCCGCCGCAGATGCATCTCGTTCTCGCCACCCGTGTGGATCCTCCCCTGCCGATACCGCGCCTCCGCGGTCGGGGCCAGCTGACCGGCCTCTTCCAGGCCGACCTGCGCTTCACGCCTGAGGAGGCTGCCGAGTTTCTCAACCGGGTGATGGGACTGGACCTCTCGAAGCAGAGCATTGCCGCGCTGGAGAGACGCACCGAGGGCTGGATTGCGGGACTCCAGATGGCGGCTGTCTCGATGCGCAATCGCGACGATGTCACGGGCTTCGTGCGAGCCTTCACCGGCAGCCACTACTACATTCTCGACTACCTGGGGGACGAGGTGCTGCGCCAGCAACCCGAAGAGGTGCGCGAGTTCCTTCTCCGGACGGGCATCCTGGCCCGCCTGAACGCTTCCCTATGCAGCGCCTTGATGGAGGACACGGCATGCGGTGATGCTCGCGTCGACTCGCAAGCAATCCTTGAGTATCTGGAGCGGAGCAATCTTTTCGTCGTGCCTCTGGACTCCAAGAGAGACTGGTATCGCTATCACCATCTGTTTGCCGATCTGCTGCGGCAGCGCGTGAGCCAGGAGAGACCGGGCATCTTGCGTGCGCTCCACCAGCGGGCGAGCACGTGGTACGAGAAGAATGGGCTGATGGCCGAGGCAGTGAACCACGCTCTGGGCGCCAAGGATTTCGAGCGCTCGGCACGTCTCATCCAGGAAGCCGGGTGGGCGAGCTTCACTCGTGGAGAGATGACGACGATACTTGATTGGATGGCCGCCCTCCCCGATGATGCCGTTCGGTCTCACCCACAGCTGAGTTGCCTCCACGCGTGGGCATTGGCGAAGTCGGGCCAACTCGATGACGTGGAACTCTGTCTGCGGGACATTGACCCTCACCATGTTCACGGAGAGGCCAACGCCGTACGCGCTTATGTCGCCGGCGTCCGCGGGGACTTGCCGCAGGCGGTCGAGCTCGCCGAACAGGCGTTAGGGAACCTGCCTGAGGAGAACCTGATTCTGCGTGCCATCGTCGCGCAGAATCTGGGCGTGGCCTTTCACTGGAGCGGTGATCCAGCTGCCGCTGTCCGCAGCCTCTCCGAGGCGGCCGAGCTGAGTCGGGCGGCGGGTCAGTCGTACCAGACCCTCACGGCGCTGGCCATACTGGGCCGTGCTCAAGAGATGCAGGGATCGTTGCGCCAGGCGATGGCAACCTACAGGGAAGCACTCGACATCGCGGCCGGCCCCGGCAGCCGCGCTGTGCCCTTTGCGTGCATGGCCTACGTGGGCCTGGCTGGACTGTTGTACGAGTGGAACGATCTAGATGAAGCCCTGACCTATGTCAGGGAGGGCATCAGGCTGAGCGAGCTGGGAGGATTCGTAGCCTACCAGGTATTCGGCCGTGCTCTTCTGGCACGCATCCACGAGGCACAGTGCGATCGCCAGAGTGCCCGCGATGTGCTCCGGGAGACGGAGCGGTTGAGGGAAGGGCGTCAGTATGCTCTCGTTTGGGCGCTGGTTTCCGAGGTACGGATCCGATGGTGGCTGGCCGAGGGCCGCATGGCGGAGGCGTCACAGTGGGCCCGCGAGCGGCGCCTCAGCCCCGGTGATGCACTCGATTCGGGGCGTGAGATCGAGCAGATGACGGTCGCACGAGTGCTGATCGCTCAAGCGCGAGCGGCCAGCGCACTTCGCTTGCTCTCGGGGCTGCTTAAGGCGGCCAGGGCAGCGGGCCGGATGGGGAGTGTCATCAAAATCCAGGTGCTCCGCTCTCTGGCATTCGATGCTGAGGACGATCGGGCAGCAGCAGGGGATGCGCTGCAGGACGCCCTGTCTATCGCTGAGCCTGAGGGGTACGTCCGCACCTTCCTGGACGAGGGCGAAGTCATGGCCGGCCTCCTGCGCCGCGCCCTGTCTGGACGCATTGTGCCCGGGTATGCAGCCCGGCTGCTGGCGGCGTTTAGGGAGGAGGCCAAATTGACGCGCCCCCTGAAGGAATCCCTGATTGAACCGCTCACTGATCGCGAGCTGCAGGTGCTGCGCCTAGTCGTCGCTGGTTTGTCGAACCCCGACATCGCAGAGGAGCTGTTCATCGCTGTGAGCACGGTCAAGTCCCACATCAACCACATTTATGGCAAGCTCGGCGTGGAGAGCCGCACACAGGCCGTGATCAAAGCGCAGGAATTGGCGCTACTGTAGCCTGAACGGTAATCCTATGTCCATACCTTTGTTGACGACGAAGCTCTACATACCCCCTTTGCAGCCGGGTCTGGTATCTCGGTCGCGGTTGGTCGATCGACTGGATACGGGTCTGGGCCGGCGGCCGGCGATGGGCTTCACCCGCAAGCTGACCCTGGTCGCGGCGCCGGCCGGGTTTGGCAAGACGACGCTGCTGAGCGAATGGGCGCATAGCTGTGATCATCCCGTGGCATGGCTTTCGTTGGACGATGGGGATAACGACCTGGCTCGCTTCTTGAACTATATCGTTGCAGCGCTCAAGTCGGTCGATGTGGATCTGGAGGATGAGCTTCTGGACACGTTGCAGAGCCCCCCCGGGCCGCCCACCGAGTTGTTCGTCACCCGTTTGCTCAACCAGATCGATGAAGCCTCGCCATCCGTTGTCCTGGTGCTGGACGATTATCACGTGATTGCGACAAAGGCGATTCACGATGCGCTAACCTTCATGCTCGATCACCTGCCGCCTAACTTGCACCTGGTGATTGCTTCGCGCACCGATCCGTCACTGCCGCTGGCCCGTCTACGCGGTCGCGGGCTGCTGACGGAAATCCGCCAGGCCGACCTGCGCTTCACGTCCGACGAGATCGCCGCCTTCCTGAGCCGCATGGTGCAGGAGCTGAACCTCTCGGGCGACGAGGTGGCGGCGCTGGCAACCCGCACCGAGGGGTGGATCGCCGGGCTCCAGATGGCGACGATGGCCATCCAGGCTCGCGTGCCCGAGACGCGTATTTCGGCACCCGAACGGGAGAGCGTGACCGACTTCATTCGCGCCTTCACGGGCAGCAACCGGTACGTCCTGGATTACCTGGTGGAGGAGGTGCTCCGGCGGCAACCAGGGAACGTGCAGGCCTTCTTGATGCAGACTTCCATCCTGGCTCGCCTAACAGCGCCCCTGTGCGACGCGGTGACCGGGCGGGACGACAGCGACGTGATTCTGAAGGCTATGGAGCAGGCAAACCTGTTCCTGGTGCCCCTCGATGACCGCCGACAATGGTATCGGTATCATCACCTGTTCGCCGATTTCCTGCGCAACTATCTGCGGCAGCAGATGCCCGAACGGGTTCACGACTTGCACTGCTACGCCGCCGATTGGTACGAACGCCAGGGCATGTTGAGCCAGGCCATCGAGCACGCGCTGAAGGGAGAGTCGTTCGAGTGGGCCGGTCAGTTGATCGAGCAGGCCGGGCAGGAAGTCTTTGGTCGCGGTGAGGTGAACACACTCGTGGAATGGCTGGCGACGCTCCCGGACGAAATGGTGCGCTCGCAGCCAAAACTGAACATGCTCTACGTCATGGCTCTGCTGATCCTGGGACAGTTGGAGACCGTGGAATCCCGCCTGGAGGAGATTGAGCGGCACTTGCCCCTGGAGACGTTGCCTCCCGATGAGCGAGAGGTTCTATCGGGTCAGGTGCACACGGCTCGCGCCTATTGGACGATGATCCAGGGAGACATCAACTCGGCCATCAGGCTGGCCCGGCGAGCGTCCAAGCACCTGCTGGCGCAAGACGATGCGCTGACGCGCGGGGTCGTCAGTTGGATGCTTGGTTTTGGCCAGTGGCTTCGAGATAACCCCGTGCCAGTCGATGGCGCGTTTACGGGGAACGTTGAGGTCGGTCAGACAGCGGGCAACACGCTGAGCGTTCTGCTCTCCATCTACGTCGCAGGGCGCTTTCAGATGTTCCAGGGTCATCTCTGGTCGGCCGAGGAGTTTTTCCGGCATGGATTGCAGATCGCGGGCGAGCAGAACCAACGCTCGAAGGCACGATTGTCGGACGAGCGCCCCATCCTGGGCGCGAGTTTGATGTACCAGGGTCTGGGGTACGTGGCCCTGGAACGAAACGATCTGGACGCCGCCGAGCGATACGTCGACCGCAGCATTGAGCTGGGGAAACACTGGGGCAACGTCGAGGTGCTGGTCGATAACTACGTCTGCCAGGCCTTGGTGAGACAGGCCCAGGGGAACGAAGAAGGCGCACGCCAGGCCATCCAGGCGGCCCTGCAACTGGGACGGGGGCAACACATTTCTCCGTTGACCTTCCGCTTGGTCAAGGCTTATCAGGCCCGCTTGTTGATCCTCCAGGGGAATCTGGAAGCCGCTTTGGACGCATCGACCGCAGTGATAGAAAACGTAAGCGCGGCGACACCAGCGAGAGAAGACGTAAGCGCAGCGACACCAGCGAGAGAAGACGTAAGCGCAGCGACACCAGCAAGAGAAACGGTAAGCGCAGCGACGGGGCGGGCCGATTCGCGAACCGATCTCGATACCCGACGGGATGAGATCGGCGTCGTCGACCTCTTCATGCGTTGGATTGAAGAAGCGACGGTGATCCGGCTGCTCCTGGCCCAACGATCGTTCGACGCGGCGTTGGAGGCGGCGACATCTTTGCTCCACGCGGTCGACGAGGTGGGGTGGGAAGGCGCAGGTCTCGAAGTACGGATCCTCCAGGCGCTGGCGTGGCAGAGCCTGGGCGAAAAGGAGCGTGCGCTCGATGCGCTACGCCCGGCGCTTTGGTGGGCCAAGTCGGAGGGGTACGTGCGCGTCTTTGTCGATGAGTATATAGACGAGGGGAAACCGATGGCGACGCTGCTCCGGCGGGCGATCTCCCGGGGTATCTCGCCGTCCCACGCTCGTCAATTGCTCCTGACCATTGAGGGAGAAGAGGACGAGGAAGTGGAAGAAACGCCCTCGTTGCTTATCGAGCCGCTCTCCGACCGCGAGCGCGAGGTGCTCCAACTGATCGTCGCCGGTCTGACCAATCGGGAGATCGCCGAGCGGCTATACATCGCCGTGAGCACTGTCAAGTCCCACGTCAACAACATCTACGGCAAGATGAGCGTCTCGAACCGCGCCCAGGCCGTGGCGCGGGCCATCGAATTGGAACTGGCCACCGTCTAGTCTCGTGAGCACACTGGTGCCACGGATTTCCACCCCCCACACCCATCTTTTGGGGGATGACGAACGCCTCCCTGGAGCCTATCATAGGGCGAGTGAAGTGCAAGGTTCCGGGACGGATGAACGCTGACGACAGAGGGAGATGACGATGTGTCGACCGTTGTATTGTCACATCAGAGTGAAGGGGCATCTGTCTGAGCGCTGGTGCGACTGGTTCGACGAGCTGGACGTGGAGAATCGCCCGGAGGGGGAAGCGGTTTTCAGCGGCGTCCTCCCGGATCAAGCCGCTCTCTACGGCGTGCTGAGCCGGTTGCGCGACCTCGGCGTGACGTTGGTCTCTTTGAGTTGTTCAACGGATTCTTTATCCAAGAGCGTGGCGCCCGCCGATACTAGCGATTGACGTAAAGCGCTACCCGTCGCTGACTGACAGATAGTTCGATTCCTAAGGTGACTGCACGCCGGCTCCACCAGGAGCCGGTCACCTTGTTCGCCAAGCGCCCCCAAATGGGGCGCTTTTGTCGTTCTTCCCCACTGCCCAACGCAGGCTTCCACCCCCTCGATCCACCTTTCAGAGGATGACAATCCACCCACCTATCTCACATACTCAAAGCAGTAGAGCTAGTCGTCATGGAGCTAACGTCTACACTGCTCGACAAGTATGACGCCGGAGGCGAACGGATGTTGAGACTAGATCGGAAACAGAAGAAGCGACCCCATACATCGACAGACAGACATGGAACAAGCAACGGTTGTCTCATCGGACTTGAGCAAGTGAGCAAGACCTATCAAAGCTCAGCCGGGGTCTTTATCGCCCTCAAGGAGATCGACCTGCAGGTGGATCATAGCGAGTTCTTATCCATCGTGGGCAAATCGGGCAGCGGAAAATCGACCTTGATCAATATGGTCACTGGCATAGACCGGCCCACGGAGGGTCGCGTGGTGGTGAACGAGACGCCGGTACACGAGCTCGGCGAGGAGCAGATCGCCGTGTGGCGCGGTCGCAACGTCGGTGTCATCTTCCAGTTCTTCCAATTGCTGCCCACGCTGACGGCGGTGGAGAATGTGATGCTGCCAATGGACTACTGCGGCGTGTACCCGGCAGTCGATCGGCCCCAGCGGGCGATGCACGTCCTGGAACTGGTGGGGATGGCCGACCACGCCCACGAGATGCCCTCGGCGCTTTCAGGCGGGCAGCAGCAGAGCGTGGCTATCGCGCGGGCGCTGGCCTGCGACCCGCCCATCCTGGCCGCCGATGAGCCCACGGGCAACCTGGATTCACGGACGGCCGAGTCGGTCATACGACTCTTCGAGCGGTTGGTGGACGAGGGAAAGACAATCCTGATGGTCACGCACGATCGCGACCTGGCCCAGCGCACACTGCGCACCGTCGTGCTGTCCGATGGGGAGATCGTGAATCAGACAAAGAATCATCGCTGAGTCAGAATGAAGGGTGAGGAGAGATGATGTGGAAAAGGGGAAACGGAACCGAGGCCGCACAAAACGGCGCCATCATCAAGTTGCGGCAGTTAACGAAGAGATACGAGGGGGTGGGCGACGACGTCGTGGCGCTCAAGCGTATTGATATGGACGTCCGAGCCGGCGAGTTCCTGGTGGTCACCGGCAAGTCGGGCGCGGGCAAGACGACGTTGGTCAATATGTTGACCGGCCTGGACCGGGCCACGTCGGGAGAGGTATGGGTCAACGGGCAGCCGGTACACCGATTGAGCGCCGGGCAAGCGGCCAGATGGCGCGGGGAAACCGTGGGAGTGGTCTTCCAGTCGTTCGAACTGCTGCCTTCCCTGACGGTGCTCCACAACGTGATGCTGCCGATGGACTTTGCCCACAAGTTGTCAATCCGGGAGCGCCGGGAACGGGCAATGCATCTGTTGGAACAGGTGGAGATCGCCGATCACGCGCAAAAACGCCCCGGCGAGGTCTCAGGTGGACAGCGGCAGCGGGTTGGAATCGCGCGCGCGATGGCCAACGATCCGCCCATCCTGGTGGCCGACGAGCCCACGGGCAGTCTCGATTCGGCCACGACGGACGCCGTCCTGGACGTATTCGAGCGGCTGGCGGGCCAGGGGAAGACCGTGTTCCTCGTCACGCACGACGCCGACATCGTGGAGCGGGGAACGCGCACCATCACGCTGGCCGATGGGGAGATTATCGGGAGTAGGGAGTAGGGGGGGCGGGATGTTCAGTTCACGCTGGCACAAGATCCTCAACGACTTGCGGGATGACAAGGTGCGGACGGGGTTGATCGTGCTTTCTATTGCCGTAGGGTTGTTTGCCGTCGGCACGATTGTCAGTTCGCGGCAGATTCTCCTGACGGAGATGGACCGCAGCTATCGGGCCATCAGGCCCTCCAGCGGCACAGTCCGCACGCTTCAACTCTTCGACGAAGATTTCGTGCAGTCGGTGCGGAGGATGGAGCGGGTGGCGGACGCGGATGCCCGACGCTTCATCCAGGCTCAGGTCCAGGTGGGACCTAACGAGTGGAATAACCTCCAGCTCTTCGCCGTCGAGGATTACGAGACGATGCGAGTGAACAGAGTACGGCCCGAAAGCGGCGCGTGGCCGCCGCCAGAGCGGGAGATTCTGATAGAACGGGCCGCCATCGGCCTGCTCAACGCCCAGGTAGGCGACACCATCATCGTTGAACTTCCCAACGAGAAGCAGCGTCCGTTGCGCATTGCCGGTCTGGCCCACGATCTGATCCAGATACCGGCCCAGATTGACGGCACGCCGTACGCTTACGTCTCCTTCGAAACGCTCGCATGGTTCGGCGAGTCGTACGGCTTCAACGAGTTGCACGTCCTCGCCACGCGGCCCAACGACAAGGCGTTTGCTCAGCAGGCGGTCAACGAGGTCAAGCGCAAGGCCGAGAACAGCGGCCTGACCATCCCCACCGTTCTCGCGTCCGAGCCCGGTCAGGTGCCCCTCGACGACATTCTGCGGGCTATCTTGTTGCTGATGGGCGTGCTGGGCACGCTGTCGCTCTTCCTGAGCGCATTCTTGATCATCAACACCGTCTCAGCTCTCTTGACCCAGCAGAAGCGGCAGATCGGTGTGATGAAGGCGGTCGGGGCTCGCACAGGGCAGCTCCTGGGCATGTACCTGGCGATGGTGGCCGTCTATGGCGCAATAGCCCTGGTGATGGCGGTGCCGGCCAGCCGAGCCGGCGCCCGAGCATTGAGCCGTTTCCTGGCCGGGATGTTCAATTTCGATCTGCAGGCAGCGGCCATGCCCCCGGAGGCCGCCATCCTGCAAGTCGTCGTCGGCCTGCTGGTTCCGAGTCTGGCCTCGCTCTATCCGTTTCTCTCCAATCTGCGGGTGACTGCGGCCGAGGCGATGAGCGCTCATCACCGGCTGGGTCAGGGGCGCTTTGGTGTGGGCTTGATCGACCGGCTGCTCTCGGGCGCCAATCTGTGGTTTGCACGCCGGACGCTCAAGCGGCCCATCCTCCTATCGCTGCGTAATACGTTCCGCAGCAAGGGGCGGCTGCTGTTGACGCTCACAACCCTCACGTTGGCCAGCGCCATTTTCGTCAGCGTGTTCAGCGTGCGAGATTCCCTGTACAGCACAGTCGATGCGCTGTTGCAGAGCTGGAACTACGACGTGATGCTGAGCTTCGATCGGCCCCAGCGGGTAGCCGAGGTCGAGCAGCAGGCCTTGCAGGTGCCGGGCGTCGTCGAGACCGACGTGCAGATCCAGCTTCCGGTGCGACGCGTGCGC
>CAZIWL010000131.1:0-12087 GCA_964542755.1 uncultured Anaerolineales bacterium | reverse complement strand
AAGCCGTTGCGTACTGGCTGAGAAGAGAGCCTGGGGTTGACGGGCCGTTCTTGCCGATGCACCAATCGATACGGTATGCGCTGCTCAATGCCCTGATGGAGCCGGGCACGGTTGACGTATGCCGTGTACTTGCTCGGTACTGGACTAGCCGGTGCACGGGTCGCTCGTTGAGAGTCGCAACGTGATCCAGGCAGTCCCGTCGTAGATTACCCAGAAACCGCTCACACACAGCGTTCGCCTCAGGGCTCCCCTTGTGTCCGGCAGTTGTCTCACCGCACCAGATGGCGTATCATGCACCACCATCCATCGCACGTTCCGAGACGGAGTCCCATGACTGAAGACCAAAGGCGCGAAGAAGGCCAGCGAGACCTTTAGGAAGTCAAGTCTCTTCTGGCTGCACAGCCAGACGTGCTCGCAGCGTACGTTTTTGGCTCGACGGTGTCGGGACGGGCGAGAGAGACGTCCAATCTAGACGTGGCTGTCCTGCTCGATGGTGATCCCAGCCCGGGGCGTTCGAAAGAGTGCCGGCTCGAGTTGGGGTGCGTGCTTGACGCGTCCATCGAGCGTCCGGTCCACCTCGTGATCCTGAACGGGGCGTCGCCGGTGCTACAAGTCCAGGTTCTTCGCGGGGGACGCCTGATCTATGAGCGGGATCGTAGCGCCCGCATTGACTTCGAAGTTGAAGCAGGGAAGACTTACGCTGACCTCAGGCCGATGTGTGAGTTCTTCCGTCAGGCAGTGGTGCGTGAGATCGAGGAGGGGTACCTCGGTGGATGCCGATGACGTGATCTTGGACCGTCTCTTGATGCTGCGGAACGAGGTCTCCTACCTCAAACGGGAGAGGGAGGCGCTTCACACCTTTGAGGCCTATCGGTGGGGGCCGCTGCTACGCCGAACTGTCGAGGGCTGGCTCCAGGTCGCCGTGGAGGTCTGTCTCGACGGGGCCGGCGGATGATCGCCAGGGAGGGCTTCCGATTCCCCGGGCGCCATCAGAAAGCTTTCGTGTCCTGGCAGACGAGGGCATCGTGCCCGCGAGCCTGCTGAGAACGCTGGAGAACGCTGGAGAACATGGCGCGTTTCCGGAACCTTATCGTCCACGACTACGCGAGGATCGACGACGCCGGCGTCTACGGGATCCTGATGAAGCGCGTCGGTGATTTCGCCCGCTTCGCAGAGGCCGTGAAGAAGGTCCTGGCCTCGTAGCTTCCTCCGCCCGCAAGGCTGTTCTCACCGGTGTCTATCTATTCCGATCTGTGAACCAACGGAGTGTCGCGCCGGCGCGGCAGAATTGGAACCATGCCCTGCGCCAGATCCAATAGGGCTGCGCGAAGTGGTGGGCTAGAAGGGATCCCCTCAGTGTGTTCAGCCGTTTCAGTGGCTCAGTGGTTCAGGCGGGCGCGAGGTGCAACGCCCCTGTGAGGTGGCTCGCACCAGCGCCGTGAATTGGCGGAACCCCGGAGCGCATTGCGGCGTCTATACCACATAGCACTTATGGGCCGCATACGGCCTGGCCGAGTACGGCCTGACCTAGTACGGCCTAGCCGCATACGGCCTACGGGCCAGTCCACTGAAGGAGGCATTGCCATGAGACGCACAGCGCCCCACACCAGCGAGAAGTCACGCCGTCGCTGGCTCACTACACTCTTCCACGTCACGGTCGTCCTGGTCGTGGCCGCCGGCTTCGTAGCTCTCCGGTGGGTAGGCACGCTTCCTGACCGCGTTGACGCCCAGCGGACGATCCTGCTGGGATCCAGCCGTCTGACGCCCGATAGCGACGCATCTCTCCGGGTCGTGGTGCAGGAGGCTGGGGACGGGAAGCCCATCTCCAACGCTCGCGTGAAGATCGGGCTGGCCTCATCCGAGGGCTCGGGCCGGGTCACGCCCCTTTTTGAAGGGCGCACCGACGAGACGGGGACGCTGCCGGTCAGCTTCCACGTGCCCGCCGATGCACCCAGCGAGGCGGCCCTGGTGGTGGAGACCCGATCGAACGCCGGACGGGATCGGTTGGAGTCCCCGGTGACCATTGAGCGGGAGTATCGGGTGCTGTTGACCACGGACAAGCCCCTCTACCAGCCCGCCCAGACGATTCACATGCGCGCTCTCGCGTTGAGCACGTTCGATCTGACCGCGGCGTCCGGCGTGACCATGGACTTCCTGGTGGAGGATGCCAAGGGAAACAAGGTCTTTCGGACGAGTGTCGAGACCTCGGACTTCGGTGTAGCCGCCGCCGACTTTGCGCTGGCCGACCTGGTCAACCAGGGTGACTACGTGCTCAGCGCCTCTGTCGGGGATGCGTCGTCGGAGAAGACGGTGGAGGTGCGCCCCTACGCGCTCCCGAAGTTCGGCGTCAACGTGACCACCGATCGAACCTTCTATCTTCCCGGACAGCGCGTGGACGGTGTGGTCCAGGCCGACTACTTCTTCGGCAAGCCCGTGGCCGAGGGTGAGGTTCGCATCGTCGGGAGCGTCTGGGACGTGGAGCGCACCGTGGTGGTCGACGTTCAGGGCGAGACGGATGGGGACGGCGGCTACGGCTTCTCCTTCGAGCTCCCGGAGTACTTCGCGGGGTCAGGCCTGGAAGCAGGCCAGAGCCAGTTCGCCCTCGAGGTCACCGTCATCGATCAGACGGATCACCCGGAGCAGGTGAGCCGCGTCCTACCTGTGGCGGCCCAACCTCTGGTGATCGAGGCGGTGCCGGAGAGCGGTGTGCTCAAACCCGGTGTCGAGAACGTGGTCTACGTTCTGGTTTCGTACCCGGATGGACGGCCCGCTCAGACAGTGCTGCGGGTTCAGAGCGGTGTCGGCCAGATCCTGGAGACGGCGACGGGCGAGTTCGGCCTTGCCGAGATTCGCTTCGTGCCTGAGGGCGGCGACCATCACGTCCTCACCATCGAGGCAGAGGAAGCGACCGGCCTGTTCGCCCGGCGTGAGATGGCCCTCGGGGTGGAGGAGAGCTCGGACACCGTCCTGCTGCGGGCGGACCGCGCGGCCTACGTCGTGGGCGAGACCATGGAGCTGGTCGTTCTGACGCCCGCGAGGGGTGGAGGTGCAGCGGGCGCCGGATCGATCTACCTGGACCTGGTGAAGGGGGGGCAGACGCTTTCCACTCGGGCTGCCTCGGTCCAGCCTGGCGAGACGGACGGAGGCCTGGCTCGGTTTGCCGTTGACGTGACCCCCGACATGGTCGGGGAGGTCGAGATCCACGCCTACAGAGTGCGCGTCGACGGGAGCGTGGTGCGTGACACCCGGCTGGTCGCCGTCGACGCGCCGCGCGACCTGGACGTGGCGGTCAGCGCCGATCGAGAGACCTATCTGCCGGGCGAGAACGCCACGGTCGGCTTCGACGTGCGCGACGGCGGGGGGGCCGGCGTGGCGGCTGCTCTGGGCGTTGCCGTCGTGGATGAATCGGTCTTCGCGCTCCAGAGACAGGACCCCGGCTTCGCCAAGCTCTACTTCCTCCTGCGGCAGGAGCTGATGGAGCCCTTCGTCCAGATCCAGGGCTTTGAGCTCCCGGTCCCCGAACCTGGGGCACCGGAGGATGCTGCTCGGGACGCCCAGGACAGCGCGGCCAAGGCGACCTGGGCGGGGATGTCCGGCGGGACCGCGTTCCGGCAGGTGGATTCGCGGCAGGAGAAGATGGACGCGGCCTACGAGGCGCAGGACGAGGGCTTCCAGACGCTGGCGCGGGTTTCGTCGGCCGGTATGATCGGCAGCGCGGTGGCCCTCTTCGGGGTAGGACTGGCGGCCATGATCGGGTCTGGCGGCGTGAAGCGTACCCTTGCCCGTTTGGCCCTCTTCGACGCCGCGCTGGTGGGTCTGGTCCTGGTTCTGGCGGTGGTCTGGACGCTGTCAGCGGTCGATGTGGATGTCGAGGAGCTGCTCATCCCTCTTGCCGTCCTGCTGTACGGCGGGCTTCTGGCATTGACCGTGGCTGCGTTCGCGAAGCGGGATACGTCGGCCAAGTCCCTCGTGCTCCTCAGCCTTGCGTGGGGTGGTAGTCTCTTCCTGGTGATCCGCAGTATGGAGCGGGCCGGAACCGGCGAGGGCCCCCTCACCATCGTCGGCCTGTTGGCCGGGCTGCTCATACCGGCGGCGTACCTGATCCTCGGTTTGGTGCGCTGGTGGGAGCAGCGGCGTGTGGTAGGGGGGCTCGCCATGGGTCTGGGGGCGTTGATGACGATTCCGGTTCTCCTCGCCCTGCCCGCACTGATGTCGTTTGGCGGAGCCGGCCTGATGGGTGCCCCCCGGAGCGCACAGCTAGCCGGTTTGGGCGACGACGGCGGTATGTGGGCGGTGGATGGAGCCGTCATGGTCGAGGAGACCGTGGCTGAGGTCGAGGCGGAGGCGAAGGGTGCACCGGTCCCGGCGGAGGATCAGGCGCAGAATGGGGAGGTTGGGCGGGAGGCCCCGCGGCTTCGGCAGTGGTTCCCGGAGACGCTCTACTGGGCGCCGGACGTGCAAACGGACGATGACGGACGCGCCACACTGGAGATTCCTATGGCGGACTCGATCACCACCTGGCGGCTGACGGCCCTGGCCTCCTCCCAGGACGGCAGATTGGGGCTGGTCAACCACGGGCTGCGGGTCTTCCAGGACTTCTTCGTAGATGTGGACCTACCGATTTCGCTGACGGAGGGGGACGAGATCTCTATCCCCGTCGGGGTCTTCAATTACCTGCCTGAGGAGCAGCAGGTGCGCCTTGAGGTGGAGCGGGAGGATTGGTTCGAGCTGCTCGGGTCGGGCGAGGAGACGCTGACCATTGGCTCCAACGACATCGAGGTGGTCTACTTCCCCATTCGGGTGACCGATTTCGGGCGGCAAGGCTTCCAGGTGACGGCGTGGGGCGAGAAGCAGAGCGACGCCGTTCGCCGCGAGGTGGACGTGGTGCCCAACGGGAAGGAGATCCGGCTGACGGAAAGCGACTGGCTGCGCGGCGACTGCGGGGTGGGCATCGAGGTTCCCGATTATGCCGTCCCCGGCACCACGCGCGTCGAGGTCAAGATCTATCCGGGGGTTCTGGCCCAGGTGGTGGAGGGCTTGGAGAAGATACTCCGTCTCCCCCACGGGTGATTCGAGCAAAGTACGTCGGCGACGTACCCGAATGTTCTGATTCTCGACTACATGGAAGCGACGGACTACGATGCGCCGGAGGCGCAGATGCAGGCCGAGACCTACGTGGCGACGGGCTACCAGCGCTTGGTCAGCTTCGAGGTGGACGGCGGCGGCTTCTCCCTCTTCGGCAGCGCCCCGGCGGATCCCTTCCTGACTGCCTACGGCTTGATGCAGTTCACGGATATGGCCGCGGTCTATCCCGTGGATGAAGCCCTGATTCCTCGCACGGCGCGGTGGCTGCTGGCTCAGCAGCAGAGCGACGGCTCCTGGGTCGACCAGGGGTACTCCGAGCACTGGCGGATCGACAGCAGGGTGCCGACCACGGCCTACATCACGTGGTCCCTGATCGAGGCGGGCTACGGCGATACGCCCGAGGTGGGTCGCGCCATCGCGATGCTCCGCGAAGGGGCCCCCTCTTCCTCCCAGGGAGAGGGCTGGGGTGAGGGTGAGTCCGGCGATGCCTACAGTCTCGCCCTGGTCGCCAACGCCCTGGCCGCCTACGATGCGGAGGACGAGGCGACCCGGGCTGCCCTTGACCGCCTCTACGCGATGCGGATGACCGGGGACGGGACGATCTACTGGGAGCCAGCCACGGCGTCGTTCATGGGCGGCAGCGGGAGCAGCGGAAGTCTGGAGACGACGGCGCTGGCGGCCATGGCCTTTATGCGGAGCGGATCTCACGCCGACGCCGTCAGCGGCGCGCTCACGTACCTGGTCCAGGGGAAGGACAGTTGGGGCACCTGGCAGACCACGCAGGCCACCATCCTATCGCTCAAGGCCCTCCTCACGGCGGCCGAGGAGGGTGGGCAGGCCGAGGGCTCGGCGAGGGTTCTGGTGAGCTTGAACGATGAGACACCGGAGGAAATCGTGATCGACGAGGGGAATGCCGACGTCGTGCATCTTCTCACGCTTGATGACGGATTTTCGCCGATCGGCGAGGACGAGGTCCGCATCGAGGTGGGCAGTGGGGCGGCTGGGAACCTGATGTATCAGGTGGCGACCCGCTACTACGTGCCGTGGGAGAGGGTGGAGCCCGCAGCGGAGAGCGAATCGCCGGTGGAGATCGACGTTGTGTTCGACCGGACATCCCTGGCCGTCAATGACCAGGTGACGGTGGACGTCGAAGCTCGGTTGAAGGAGGGTGTGGTCCGGATGGCCCTCATCGATCTGGGCGTGCCGCCGGGATTCGACGTGATCAGGGAGGATCTCGGCCAGCTCGTGGAGCGGGGCGTGATCTCGCGGTACGAGGTGACGGGGCGCCAGGTGATCGTCTATGTGGAGGATCTCTCGTCGGACGTGCCGCTGCGCTTCAGCCTGCGGCTGCGGGCCCGCTTCCCGCTCCGCGCCCAGACCCCGCCCTCCAGCGCCTACGACTACTACAACCCGGAGACCGCAGCGGTGCACCAGCCGCTGATGATGACGGTGAGCGAGTAATGACGGACAACGGATAGCACGGATACCAAGAATGAACGAACGGCACGACGCCCGCGAGCGGCTCCAGGAGGCGGCCGCGACCACCCCTGGCTTCTACGGCAAGGCGCCGGCTCGTTGACTGCTGGCGCTGGGTCGCTTGGTCGTGGCGACGCCCTGCGTCCTCCCCAGCGTCCGGCATTGGCAAGGCGGTAAGCTCATCGCCCGGCTGGGGACCCTTGGGTCAGACGAGGCCGGCAGGGTATGGGACGACCTCAGTTACTACGTTGCGCAGACGTGGGATCGCCTGTGGCAGGCCTTCGAGTCGGTGACCGGGCCCTGCGTGATCGCGCGGACCGTGACGAGGTGCGAGGAGCGGGCAAGGCAGTGACCGAGCCGGAGCCCTTCGTGAGTTTGGGGCCGTGCGGCTGGAGAGCCGAGCCCAAGTGACGCTGCTCGTGGGCATCTTGGCGAGGAGCTCTGAGTCAAAGTCCTGGCTGATCTCAGTGGCCCTACTTGGGAGTGAGCTGGTACCAGTTGCGTCAAGTAGCACAGTGGAGTATACTAAAGTGTACAATTGTACGATTGATACCTGGGGAGATCAGCTATGGACGTGACCGTGGATACGTCTGTCGTCATCGCAGTGATTGCTAATGAGCCGGAGAAACAGAGACTGATCAGGATGACGGAGGGCGCCGATTTGATCGCTCCTCATTCGGTACACTGGGAGATTGGCAATGCTTTCTCGGCTATGCTGAAGCGCGGAAGAATCGAGATGGAGCAAGCAGCGAAGGCTATCGAGGCGTATCGCCAGATTTGCATCAGGTTCGTCGATGTCGAGCTACATAAGGCGCTGGACATAGCTGATGAGCTGGGAATCTATGCTCATGACGCCTATCTGGTCAGATGTGCGGTGAAGTACGGGACTGCGTTGATGTCCTTAGATCGAGGGCTGGTGGAGGCGGCGAGACAAATGGGAGTTGACGGTTTGGAGGCGCGAAGATGAGGGCCTATACGTATTCTGAGGCACGACGTAAGCTGGCTTCGCTCCTAGATCGGGCGGTTGAAGAGGGAGAGGTGAAGATCAAGCGGAGGGATGGGCAGAGCTTTGTGATTCGTCCAGAGCCGAAGGAAGGATCTCCTCTGGACGTGGAGGGAGTGGACTTGGGTATCACGACGGCCGAGATTCTGAGCTTCATCCAAGAGAGCAGAAGAATAGAATACGATTTCCCGCCAAAGCCTAAGCGAGACGAGGACTGAGCCGCCCGAAGGTGGCGTTTGAAGAGGACAGCAGTCGTCTGCATCTATCTCATCAAGCAGCGGCCCCCCGCGCGTGATGGATGCGTTTCGCTCCCGCGCGATCGGGGAGATCGGCATCTCCTCCGTCACAGTCACTGATCTATGGTATGGCATTGCAGAGAACAAGCACCGGGAGATCAATGGGCAGGCGCTTGAACCCCCTGATCGTCCCGCCCGACGACCGCACGAGAGAGGCGCAAGGCGAGATCCAACCGACCCTGGAAAAGCAGGGCCAACCCATTGGCGCGATGGATTTGCTGACTACGGCACACGTGGTAAGCCTGGCGACGCGGCTGGTGACGAACAACGAGCGCGAGTTTGCACGAGTCCCTGGCTTGATTGTTGAGAACTGGGCAGAAGCGGCAGACAGACCGTAGACAAGCCGGCCCACGCATCGGGGACTGAGAAGGCTCAGATCAGCGAATCAGCACTACGAAGCCCCGGCCGAGATTGCCTCGACCGGGGCTTTCGCCTATAAGACGGGAATCGTCCCCCTATCTCTATCCGGGCAGGTACGCCTTCCATTCGACCGGCACCTCTCCCGAGATCCGGATGCAGTCCCACCGTGGGCGCTTCGGCTCCCACAGTAGATCCGTGCCGGCCTCGTGCGGCCACCGATCGGCCTTGCGCCCGTTGCATGCAGCGCAGGCGCAGGCCGTGTTAGACCAGGTGCTCTTGCCCCCTCGGCTGACGGGGCACAGGTGGTCGATGGTGCAGTCGGGGCGGCGCAGCTTGGTGCCACAGTAGATGCGGCGGTACTCATCGCGCTTCAGAACGCCCTTGCGGTTCCACGCCACGTCGCGCGGGGCGTTGACGTAGCGTTTCACCGCCAGCACGCTGGGCACGTGGAACACCTCCCCGCCAGCTGTGCGGAGCTCGGCGGCTGTGCCCTGGATGGCGACGGCGACGTCGCGCATGATGAGCCCCACGGCCTTCTCGATGCCGACTACGTCCAACGATGCTCCATTTGCCTACAGTACCAGAACCTGTCCTTGCACCATAGCAACCTCCTTGCTCTATCCCGCTATCGCTGCCCCTCCAGCAGCCCGGGCGTGTCGTAGACCCCCACCATCCACAGCACGTACTCACGCCGGATCAAATCTGTGCTCTCTCTGACCGCATCTTTGCTGTACGTCGGGGTCAGTGCATCTGCCAGAGCCGTGTCTTCGTGGTTCTCCCCCTGTACCTCCAGCCCAACTGATGCTACAATAGGGTCCTAATCGACAAGCGGCGGCGGCCCGCCCCCGGGTCGCGCCGCGCACAGTGCTGCCGAGCGTAAGGAGGGATGACCATGGACCGATACCGCGTCAGGCCGGGCAGCGACGTCGACCTGAGCCGCTGGGACCCTAACGAGACGGCGGCCTTCGACGGCGACAAGGGCGACGCCAAGGATGCGCTCGACGATCTCAACGATCGGCTGGAGGATCTCCAGGAGCTCCTCTGGGCGGAGGGGAAGCGCCGTGTGCTCGTCATCCTCCAGGCCATGGACGCCGGGGGGAAGGACGGCACCATCCGGCACGTCTTCGAGGGCGTCAATCCCCAGGGCGTCCGCGTGGCGAGCTTCAAGGTGCCCTCCAAGAAGGAGCGGGCCCACGACTACCTCTGGCGGGTCCATCAGCAGGTGCCCGGGGACGGCGAGATCGTCATCTTCAACCGGAGCCACTACGAGGATGTCCTCGTGGTGCGGGTGGACAATCTGGTACCGGCCGAGGTCTGGGGCCGCCGCTACCGCCACATCAACGACTTCGAACGGATGCTGGCCGATGAGGGCACCACGATCCTCAAGTTCTATCCCCACATCGACCTTGAGGAGCAGAAGGAGCGGTTCCAGGACCGCCTGGATGAGAAGCCCTGGAAGTTCAGCTTCGGCGACCTGGAGAAGCGGAAACAATGGTCGGCTTACCGCGCGGCCTACGAGGACGTGCTGAGCAAGACGAGCACCCAGTGGGCGCCCTGGTACATCGTCCCCGCCAACAGGAAGTGGTACCGGAACCTGGTGGTGGCATCGGTCCTCGTCGAGGCTCTGGAGCGGCTCCAGATGCGTCATCCTGAGCCTGAGGAGGGGCTGGATGGCGTGGTCATCGAATGACAGCCGAGCGAACTGGGGCACGGGGAAGCCAACCGGGAACCGCGGCGGCATCGGTTCTCGTACTATGACATGGATCTAACGGGAGGGCGCATGGCGCAGACTGAGGACCGCCGACGCATCATCGTCTACCTGGCGTTCGCCTTCGGCCTTGCCTGGGCGACGTCACTCATCGTCTACCTCACCGGCGGTCTGCGGGACAGCCCCATGGTGATTCCATCGGCCAACGTGAACCTGGCCTTCATTCTGATCGCCGGGCCCGTGATGTGGTCGCCTGCCCTGGCGCACCTGGCGACTCGATGGCTGACCCGGGAGGGCTGGGCGGATGTCTATCTCCGGCCTCGGCTGCGGAGAGAGTGGCCGTACTGGGCCGCTGCCTGGGTGGTGCCGGGGCTGCTGACCATCGTGGGATTGGTCGTCTATTTCCTCCTCTTCCCGCAGCACTACGATGCCGACCTTGCTGTCCTCCGCGAGATGCTGGAGGCGGCGCCCGTCGATCCCGGAGAGGTCAACCTGTGGGTTCTGGTGGCGGTCCAGATTCTGCAGGGAATGCTCATCGCGCCCTTCGTGAACGGGATTGCGACGTTCGGTGAGGAGTTCGGTTGGCGCGGCTACCTGCAGCCGAAGCTGCTCTCCCTGGGGTTGAAGCCGCGTCGGGCCATGGTGGTGATGGGCGTCATCTGGGGGGTCTGGCACTGGCCCGTGATTCTCATGGGGCACAATTACGGCCTTGCGTATCCAGGATCGCCCTTCCTTGGTCCTTTGGCGATGGTCTGGTTCACCCTAGCTGCGGGCACGCTGTTGGGGTGGCTGACGTACAAGGCGCGGAGTGTGTGGCCTGCAGTCATCGGACACGCGGCGCTCAATGGGATGGCGAATCTGGGCGCTATCTTCGTGCAAGGGGATCCCAATCCTTTGCTCGGCCCGCTGCCGGTGGGCCTGCTTGGAGGGATCGGATTCACGGGCGTAGCCCTGGTCCTGCTCATGGTTCCCGCGTTGTGGGAGCGGGAGGACGAAGCGAGGATCCCTGAAGCACCTGAGGGAGGATCCTAGCTACGCTGGAGCAGGGCCCGGGACGGGCTCTCCTATGTCGATGCGTTGGTTCATCTGGTTCACCTTTCGGGGTGATAGAGAGGAGGGGTTGCATGAACAAAGAAGACAGGAATTCACTCATCGCGCTGCCGATTGTCGTCGTGATCGCCGTTGGCCTTGCGTGGGCCGGCAGCCAGGGGGGTGCCTCGGTTCTGGGTGTCCCCGCTTTCGCCGCGGCGGTGGCACTTGCCTTCGCGATCCAATGGTTGGGCTTCGTCGCGGCTTACGTCTTGCAGACGGAGAAGTTCTACGACCTGACCGGCAGCTTCACGTACATCTCGATCACGCTTGCGGCCGTGCTCCTCAGCCCGGTTGTCGATGACCGGTCCGTTCTGTCGCTGGTCGTGGTGGTGATCTGGGCGACGCGCCTGGGCACGTTCCTCTTTGGGCGCATCATGCAGTCGGGGAAAGACGAGCGGTTCGACGAGATCAAGGTCAACTTCTTCCGCTTCCTGCTCACGTGGACGATCCAGGGATTGTGGGTCTCGTTCACGGCGGCCGCTGCGTGGGTTGCCATCACCACGACGAGCCGCAGACCGTTGGGATGGCCGGCGCTGATCGGCTTCTTGGTCTGGGCCTTTGGTTTCGGCTTTGAGGTCCTGGCCGACACACAGAAGAGTGCTTTCAAGGCGGATCCGGCGAACAGAGGCAAGTTCATCGACACCGGCTTATGGTCGTGGTCGCGCCATCCGAACTACTTCGGCGAGATTGTGTTGTGGGTGGGCGTAGCGATTATGGCCCTGCCCGTGTTGAGCGGCTGGCAGCTCGTGGCCCTTATATCGCCCGCGTACGTGATCGCGCAGTTGGCGCTCGTGAGCGGGATTCCGATCTTGGAGAGGAAGGCGGATGAGCGGTGGGGTGGGCAAGAGGACTACGAGGCGTATAAGGAGCGGACGCCGGTCTTGATCCCGCGGCCCATGGGAGGGGCGGGGGAGTAGGGCGGGGGGAACCACAAAGGACACGAACGGGGGGACGAAGGTCACAAAGGGGGGAGGGGCGGAGTACATCGTCGCCGGACTCGGGATCTGGTGATCCGTCAGGAACGAGTAGAAAAGCGGACGTTGCTGGCGGTCGTGGGTCGGTCAGTG
>CAZIWL010000130.1:4753-12337 GCA_964542755.1 uncultured Anaerolineales bacterium | reverse complement strand
AAGGGCGACTTCCCCTGGAGCAAGGTGATCCCCTATTTCCTAGCTCAATTTATCGGCGCGTTCCTGGGCGCTCTGGGTGTCTTCCTCGTTTACATGGAAGGACTACAGGCGGCTGGCATGCCCAACGTATGGTGCACTGGACCAGGATCCGTCTTTGCCGCATCGTTCTGGGGCGGGGCCGGGGCCGACCCAGCCGGTGCCTACTCGCTCTTCAATGCCTCTATCGCTGAGTTCTTTGGCACTGCCGTCCTCCTTTGGGGTGTCCTCGGAACGGGCGACGCCAAGAACGTGGGCGTGAAGGCCAACCTTGGCCCCCTCGCCGTTGGCTTCGTGGTCGTGACCGTTGGTCTCTGCCTGGGCGGCCCAAGTGGCTACTCGATCAACCCCGCCCGTGACCTGAGCCCCCGCATCTTCGGTGCTCTGGTTGGGACGTCGGGGTTGTTCAGTGGGCTCTACTGGCTGATTCCGCCCTTCCTCGTTCCGTTCCTCGGTGGTGCCTTCGGATGTCTGACGTACGATTGGCTGGTGTCACCGTTCCTGCCGGCTGAGGAACCGACTGGCCGGGATTCTGAGGCTGAGCTGTAGCGTCTTCTCAAGGAGGGGCAGGGGCTATCTCAGCCCCTCCTATTGTCCAAGATTTGATGGCAAGTAAGGAGCGTGTCACAGTGAAGAAACTGATCAATGATCCCGAGCGAGTCGTCGTAGAGCAGCTGGAAGGCATAGCCCTCGCCTACCCAGACTTGATCAAGGTACACTACGAGCCGAACTTCGTCTACCGCGCCGACGCGCCGGTGGAGGGCAAGGTTGCGGTTATCTCAGGCGGTGGCAGCGGCCACGAGCCGATGCACGGCGGCTTCGTGGGCCACGGGATGTTGGACGCGGCTTGCCCGGGCGCCGTCTTCACCTCGCCGACGCCGGACCAGATGCTCGAGGCGGCGAAGGCGACGGACAGCGGTGCTGGCGTCCTCTACATCGTCAAGAACTACACGGGCGACGTGATGAACTTCGAGATGGCGGCGGACATGGCGCGTGCCGACGACATCGACGTGCTCAACATCTTGATCGACGACGACGTCGCCGTAAAGGACAGCCTCTACACGGCCGGGCGGCGCGGTGTCGGCACGACGGTCCTGGCCGAGAAGATCGTGGGCGCCGCGGCGGAGAAAGGCTACGACCTCAAGGCCCTGGGCGACCTCTGCCGCAAGGTCAACATCAATGGTCGGAGCGAGGGCATGGCACTAACCCCGTGCACCGTTCCAGCGGCTGGCGAGCCCACGTTCGAGCTCGAAGAGAACGAGATGGAGATCGGCATCGGGATCCACGGCGAGCCTGGGCGAAAGAGAATGGAGCTGGAGACCGCCGACGAGATCACCAAGATGCTGGCTACCGGAATCATCAAGGACGAGGCCTACACCCGCACCGTCCGCGAATGGGACATGGACAAGGAGGAGTGGGTCGAGATGGAGTTGGTTGACCCCCCCTTCGAAGAAGGCGACAAGGTGCTGGCTTTCGTGAACAGCATGGGTGGCACGCCGGCGATTGAGTTGCCCATCGTCTACCGCAAGCTGCACGAGATCTGCGAGGCCCACGGCTTGGAGATCGTCCGCAACTTGATCGGTCCCTACATCACCTCGCTGGAGATGCAGGGCGTCTCCATTACGCTGCTCAAGATGGACGACGAGATGCTGGAACTGTGGGACGCTCCGGTCAAGACCATCGGTGTGCGCTGGGGTATGTAACAAGTACTCGCTGGTGATGCACGCTGGTCGTTTCAGGGCCTTCGGCAGGAACGGGCGGCGTAGTCGACGTTTGGTAGCACGCGAATGATGGCGATCAGACTCACGCCAGAAGAAGGTATATGATGCCCATTACAACCGAGGATGTCCTGACCTGCCTTCACCGCATGGCAGATGTCATTGAAGAAAACAAGAAGTACCTCACCAAACTCGATTCAGCCATTGGTGACGCCGACCACGGTATCAACATGAACCGGGGGTTTAAGGCCGTGCTGCAGAAAATCTCGTCGGTGGAGGACAAGGACGCTGGGACCATTCTCAAGACGGTGGGCATGGCGCTCGTCTCCAGCGTCGGCGGGGCAGGTGGGCCGCTCTATGGGACGGCTTTCATGCAGGCGGGTATGGCCGTCGCCGGCAAGTACGAGTTGGAGGCCGAGGACGTGCACGACGCGCTCAGCTCGGCGCTTGACGGCGTGGTGATGCGCGGGAAGGCAAGCCCCGGGGACAAGACCATGGTGGATGCAATCACGCCGGCCATCGAAGCCATGGAGGCATCCTTGGACGAAGGGGCCGATACGGCCGAGGCCCTGGAGGCTGCCGCGGCAGGGGCGAAGCACGGGATGGAGGAGACGATTCCCATGCTGGCCAAGAAGGGCCGCGCCAGCTATCTGGGCGAGCGGAGTATCGGACACCAGGATCCTGGTGCAACCTCTTCCTACCTTCTGATCAAGACGATGGCTGACGTAGCCCGCGAGAAGAAGGAGCGTGAGTAGATGCTTGACGTCATAGTCCCGGGGTGGTTCAGCGGCCGCGAGTAGGGATCGGCGTTTCGAAAGCGGTGTCGAGAGTGGTGTCGAGAGTGTCACCTGACATTTCGTAGTCGGATCAATCGAGAACCAAGGGAGAGTAACACAATGGCACAGAAGAAGTACGCAGCGGCAGTTGATCAGGGCACGACCAGCACTCGATTCATGATTTTCTCGCACGGCGGTGAGGTCGTGGGCTCCCATCAGTTGGAGCACGAGCAGATCTACCCCGAGCCTGGGTGGGTGGAGCACGACCCGATGGAGATCTGGGCCCGCACGCAGGACGTGATCGAGGGAGCACTCAACAAGACAGGCGTCAAGGCGGAGGAAATCGCCTCCGTCGGTGTGACCAACCAGCGCGAGACCACGGTCGTCTGGAACAAGAACACGGGCGAGCCGTACCACAACGCCCTGGTCTGGCAGGATACCCGGACGAAGGACATCTGCGACGACCTGGCGGAGGACGGCGGTCAGGACCGCTTCCGACCGAAGGTCGGTTTGCCCCTCGCCACCTACTTCTCCGGCCCCAAGATCAGATGGCTGCTCGACAACGTCGACGGCCTGCGCGCGGCGGCCGAGCGCGGTGATGCCGTCTTTGGCAACATCGACACGTGGGAGATCTGGAACATGACCGGCGGCCCCAATGGCGGCGCCCACGTCACTGACGTTACCAACGCCAGCCGCACCATGCTGATGAACCTGGAGACGCTGGAGTGGGACCAGGAGATTCTGGACACAATGGGGATTCCGCGCAAGATGCTGCCGGAGATCCGCCCCTCCAGTGATCCGGACGTCTACGGTCACACACCTAAGGACGGCCCCTTCGGCGCCGAGATTCCCGTTTCCGGTGCGCTGGGCGATCAGCAGGGCGCGCTCGTTGGGCAGACGTGCTACAGCCCCGGTGAGGCGAAGAACACGTACGGCACGGGCTGCTTCATGCTGCTGAACACAGGCACGGAGCCGGTCCCCAGCGAGAGCGGTCTCCTGACCACGCTGGCGTACAAGATGGGCGATGCTGATGCCGTCTACGCCCTGGAGGGGTCCATCGCTATCACGGGCGCTCTGGTCCAGTGGCTGCGGGACAACCTGGAGTTCTTTGAGTTCTCCAAGCACGTCGAGGACTTCGCGAAGAAGGTCGAGGACAGCGGCGGCATCTACTTCGTGCCGGCCTTCTCCGGCCTCTTCGCGCCCTACTGGCGCAGCGATGCGCGCGGCGTGATCGTGGGTATGACCCGCTACATCAACAAGTACCACATCGCCCGGGCCGCCCTGGAGGCGACAGCCTACCAGACGCGCGAGGTGCTGGACGCGATGGAGAAGGACTCGGGCGTGCCGCTCGAGGCCCTCAAGGTGGACGGCGGCATGGTCTACAATGAGCTGCTCATGCAGTTCCAGGCCGACATTCTCGGTGTTCCGGTCATCCGACCGATGGTCTCCGAGACGACGGCCCTGGGCTCGGCGTACGCCTCCGGGCTGGCCGTCGGCTTCTGGGACGACGTAGAGTCCCTGCGCCAGAACTGGAACATCGACAAGCGCTGGGAGCCGAAGATGGAGAAAGATACCCGTCAGGAGCTCTACCAGGGCTGGAAGAAGGCCGTGGAGCGCACCTTCGACTGGGTCTAGACGATTAGGTCGAGACGACTCGGTCGGCATCGGGTATCATCAAGACCCCGATGTGAGTGAAGACGAGAGAACTAGGAGAGCTTGTCGGGCTCCTAGTTCTCTCATATATGGGGCTGGTGGCGCGGGCGAGCAATCGTCGACCGTACGCCTGCGCCGTCTCTGAGTAAGGAGAGCGCAAGGAGCCGCCGAGCCTATAGGAGTCATTTCCATCATCTAGGAACGTGTGAGAGAGGAATAGGTTAGGTGGGCTACTTGGGTGCCTGGGGGATCCGTTGTCAGAATAGTGTCACCGATTGCAGCAAATCCATGGACGAGGACCGAGGCGGATTCCCGGGTACCCAGGGACTCTCGCCAGACCAGCATAAGAACCAAGAATAAGTAGGGAAGGGTAAGGTGTGAAGTGCATACTATTGTCTGCATGAAACAGATCATCGATCCTGAGGTCCCGCCTCATCTCTTTGAGATCGATGCCGAGGAGATGAAACAAGTGCGGGGGACGCATCCACTCGTCATCAGTGCCTATGATGAAGTGGCGATTGAGGTGGGATTACAGTTGAAGGAGAAGACGGACGGGAAAGTGACGGTCATCACCATCGGGGGTGAGGATACCGTCGAGTCCCTTCACCAGGCGCTGGCGATGGGTGTCGATCAAGCCATTCGGGTGACAGACCCGGCCTTTGGGGAGGCGGATGCCTTTGGAAAGGCACAGGTCCTCGCGGCGGCGATTCGCAAGGTAGGCGACTACGATCTTGTGCTGTGCGGGCGTCAGGCCGGTGACGTAGAGCTGGGTCTGGTAGGGCCTTTCCTGGCCGAAGAGCTGGATCTTCCTTGCGCGAGTATCATCGCCAACGTGGAGCCCGAGGACGGAAAGGTCCGGATGCAGCGCTCCGTCGATGTCGGCTACCAGGTTCTGGAGACAGCGACGCCTTTCCTGGCGACGGTGACGAATGACGAGAGCAACGTGCCCCGCTACGCATCAGTGCGGGGTATGTTGGCGGCGCGCAGAGCGGAGATCCCGGTCTGGTCGGCGGAGGACCTTGGCCTCGACGTGCGAAAACTGGGATTGGAAGCGGTGCAGATCAGGATCGACGAGCTCTGGATCCCGGAGCGAGAGGTCGAGTGTGAGCTGATTGGGGGCGAGACCGGGGCCGAGAAGGCCAAGAATCTGGTCGAGTATCTGAAGCAGGAGAAGCTAATCTAGGGTCAGGGGTGATACTATGAGTGTTCTGACTATCTGCGCTGTTACCAACGAGGCCGTACCTAGCTCTGCCCTGGAGGCCCTGGCGGCGGCTCGACATCTGGCTGACGCTTTGGGGGGCGAGAGAGTCCAGGCGCTGCTCACAGGATCGAGCGTCACTGAGCACGGGGCGTCGTTGATCGAACGAGGGGCGGATGAGGTTGTGGTCGTCGACCACGCGCGGCTAGAGACCCTCGACGGCGAGCTCGTTCTCGCGGTAGTCGAGAAGGCGGTGGAGGAGGTCTCTCCGGACATCGTCATCTTTCCGCACACAGACCTATCCGGCGGCCACGTCGCGCCCCGACTGGCGCGGCGCCTGGAGACCGGGATTGTAACCGACTGTACGGGATTTGAGGTCGATGATGGGGCGATTCAATGGGTGCGCCCCGTCTACGGCGGCAAGGCGATGGCGGTGATGACGGCCGGCGGGCCGATCCAGCTAGCTACGATGCGCTCGCTGGCGTTCGAGCCGATGGAGGCTGATGCGTCGCGTGAGGGGGATGTGCGTGAGCTTACCTTCGATCTCGACGGTGTGACAGTGGCGGTCCCGATTGTGGACACCATCGTCCAGGAGGAAGCCTTCGAGGGGCCGAGCCTGGATCGCGCGGACGTCATCGTCAGCGGCGGACGGGGTATGGGGGAAGAGAAGAACTTCGAGCAGGTGAAGGAGCTCGCTCGAGCGCTGGACGCTGCCGTGGGAGGCTCCAGGCCGGCTGCGGACAGCGGATGGGTGCCCCATTCTCACCTGGTGGGGCAGACGGGGAAGATTGTGGCGCCACAGCTCTACATCGCCATCGGCATCTCGGGTGCGCCGCAGCATATGTCCGGGGCGGGATCCGCGAAGACGATTGTGGCGATCAACAAGGATGAGGATGCCCCGATCTTCAAGGCGGCTCACATCGGCGTAGTGGATGAGTGGGAAAACGTGCTTCCGCCCTTGATCGACGAACTGAAGCAGGAGTGAGTAACGGGGAGCCTGGGCAAAGGCGAGAGGAGAACAAACCATGGAGAGGCTTGAGACCCAAGTAGTTGTAGTAGGCGGCGGCATCACAGGATGCAGTGTGCTTCGGGACCTGGCGATGCGTGGGCTAGACTGTGTGCTCTTTGAGCGTGGAAATCTGTCGGAGGGGACGACGGGGAATTTCCACGGGCTCTTGCACAGCGGTGGACGGTACGCAGTGAAGGATCAGCCGGCGGCCATCGAATGCATTGAGGAGAATCAGATCCTGCGGCGCATTGCGCCGCAGGCGATCGAGGACACCGGGGGGTTCTTCGTGACGCTTAACGATGAGGACGAGGAATTCCTGTCCCGCTTCATAGAGGGGTGCGAGGCTTGCGGCATTCCGCACGAGGTGCTTTCTGGCGAGGATGCGCTGAAGGAGGAGCCGGCCCTTTCGCCAGACGTCCGGACCGCTGTGGCCGTACCCGATGGGAGCGTCGACGGGTGGGATCTCTGCATTGGATCGGTCAACGCGGCAAAGGGGTTGGGCTCCCAGGTCTTCCTGTTCACCGGGGTGACCGACATCGTGGTGGAGGGGGATCGGGTCGTCGGCGTCATCGCCGAGGATCAGAACACGGGGAAAGAGTACGAGGTGCGAGCGGAATACGTAGTGAATGCCAGTGGCCCCTGGACGCAGCAGGTGGGCAATCTGGCGGGCATTGAGATTCCGATGGTGTTGAGTCCAGGCACTATGATCGTACTGGACAGTCGGCCGGTGACTCGCGTAATCAACCGCTGCCGATATCCGTCGGACGGCGACATCATCGTGCCCGTGGGCACGACTATCGTGCTGGGCACGACGTCGAAGGAGATCGACGATCCAGACGATTACGCCATCGAGCAGTGGGAGGTTGACATCGTGCTCACCGAGGGCATGGAGATGGTGCCCAAGATTGAGGAGATGGGCATCCAGAGGTGCTATGCCGGCGTGCGGCCCCTGTACGAGCCACCGGAGGATCTATCCGGTGGGGAGAAGGGACGGGACGTGAGCCGGGCACACTTTGTGCTCGACCACGAGGAGCTGGATGGTCTCGGTGGGTTCGTCACGATCACGGGCGGGAAGGTTACCACGGCCCGGTTGATGGCCGAGGACACGGTCGACCTGGTGGCGGAGAAGATGGGTGTCGAAGAGCCCTGCCGCACGGCGGAGGAGCCTCTGCCGACGGCCTAAGGGCCTGTGGG
>CAZIWL010000130.1:0-4653 GCA_964542755.1 uncultured Anaerolineales bacterium | reverse complement strand
GGATCTCTTGCTACCTAGGAGGTGGCATGGCGAAGCGTAGGGGGCGTAAGGTAGGATCTGAGTCGGGATACACCGGACAGCAAGAGGAGAAGCGCTCCTTTGAATGGATGCCGCTCTGGGGTTGGGTGTTGATCTTCTTGCTGCCGCTGATCGCCAGCGAGCTGATGTTCTGGAACGTGGGAAAGATACCGAGCATGGTTCTCTTCCCCATCGCATGGGTTGGGTTCTGGTACGTGACGATGGAGCGGGCTGGCTGGCCAATTCTGAAGCATCGTAAGGAGAAATCGGCCTCGGGGGAGGATGTCGAGCGGGACTAGGGGAAAGCCACGGCAGTGTCGGGCGCTGACGTAGCTGGAGCGGCCCGGGCGATCCGGTCCTGAGGCAGCACCCTGGGGACCATGAGCGGGCGCGGACTCCAGGGGAGGATGAAACTGTCTGACGCGGGTGCGTGGTGGGGCCCGGGGCAATGACGAGCGTGGTTCGGGGCTCGTGAATCTCCGAAGGAATCACGAGGTCTCTCGGATGATGGACAGCCTTGAGAGCGGCTTGTCGATTGGGTAGAGAAGGGTGGGGCTGGCAATGTTTGTTGGTCCGGAATCCAGCCCTGGTGAAAGGCCGAGAGACGAAAGGCCGTCGCCGCAGCCTCCGGAGTCAGATGAGGTAGAGGCCCGAGGTCAGAGGAAGCGTTCACGGATGGCGATGACCTTGCGCGAAGCTGAAGTCATCGCCGAGAACCTGAAGGAGACTGGCAGCCGGCGTTAGACCGGTGCTGCACGAGGGTCGGTGGCGATTCCAGACAGACTGGACCGAGCGGCCGAGGGGGCGCGGACCCAGTTCGAGAAGGGGTTTTCGGCGTGGGCCTGTCGTCACGGGCTGTCGGACTGGGAGGGATGGTTCAGCACATACGACGAGACGGTGTATGAGGCCGTGCTGAGGGATGTGGGCGGAGGGGACAGGGTTCTGGATCTAGGTGCTGGGGATCTGCGGCTGGCGCGTCGAATGGCGGAGCGGGCAGAGAGGGTGTACGCCGTAGAGGTTAATCCGGTGGTGGTGGCCCATGCTTTGGACGGGATCGGTCTGGACCTGCCGCGCAATCTCCACGTGATCTGTGCCAACGCCCTGGATGTGGCCGTGCCCCCGGACGTAACCATGGCCGTTCTGTTGATGCGGCATTGCCGCCACTTCAGGGCCTACGTGGATCGCCTGGTCGAGGCGGGCTGCTCGCGACTGGTCACCAACGCGCGCTGGGGGATGGGCGTCGAGAGGATCGATCTTACGCGGACGCCGGTTGCGTTCGATGAGGTGCGCGAGGGGTGGTATGCTTGCCGTTGCGGCGCTACCGGATACTCTGGCACGGGGGAGAGGCCTCTCGGGCAGGTGACTGAGGTTGCTTCGTGCCTGAGGTGTGGCGAAAACGAGCTGGTTGGAGACCAAAGATAGGGAGCGAGGGAGGCGTAGGATGCGACTAGAGGGAAAGAAGGTGGCGGTGCTGGTTGGGCCGGGATACGAGGATCTGGAGTTCTGGGTCCCAGTGATGCGCTTGAAGGAGGAAGGGGCCGAGGTGACGATCGTCGGACCGAAAGCTGGCGAGCGGTACGCCAGCAAGCACGGCTGTCTCACGGCTACGGCTGAGGTGAGCGCGGACGACGTGTCGGCCGACGACTTCGATGGGGTGGTCGTTCCCGGTGGCTGGGCCCCCGATAAGCTGAGGCGGTACGAGGGGGTCACCAGCCTGGTCCGCGAGACGTATGATCAGGGAAAGATCGTCGGATCCATCTGCCACGCTGGGCTGGTGCTGATCTCGGCTGGGATTGTTGAGGGCCATCGGGCGACCGGATCGGAGGGGATCAAGGACGACTTGATCAACGCCGGAGCCGCGTGGGTCGACGAATCGGCCTTCCGTGAGGACAATCTGGTCTGGGGGCGGGTGGTTGCCGACATACCAAATTTCTGCCGAGAGCTGGTGACCGCTCTGGAGGCATAGATGGGAGCACCGGGACAGAGTAGATGACATTGGATTCAGGAGTGAGCTTTGGTTAGTATCGTCATTGTGACGCATAGTGAAGATCTCGCGCGCGGGGTCGCTGAACTGGCGGGCCAGATGGCGGGTGAAGACCCGGTACGTATCTTTCCCGCCGGAGGGACAGACGACGGACGTCTGGGTACGAGCTTCGAGAAGATCGAGCACGCGGTGACCGAGGGCCTGGAGCAGGGGGAGAGTGTCCTGATCCTGATGGACCTGGGGAGCGCTGTGATGGTCACGCAGATGGCCGTTGAGTCTTTGTCTGAGGAGATGCAGCAGCGGGTGCGGCTGACCAACGCGCCGCTGGCAGAGGGGGCCGTCGCCGCGGTGGTGACAGCGGCTGGAGGTGCACGCCTGGACGAGGTTCAACAAGCGGCGGAGCAGGCGCTGGCGACGCCGAAGGTCCCCGATGCGGCTCCTGTGTCAACGGGGGCGTCAAGGGTTCCGCCCGCCCCCGAGAAGCCAGCGGCGGGGGAGAAGGGCGTGGAGCTCATCATACCGAACCCGACGGGACTGCATGCGCGTCCGGCGGCGCGGTTCGTGCGGACCGCCATGCGTTTTGAGGCGGAGATCACGGTCCAGAACGTGACCCACGGCCGGCCGCGGGCAAATGCCAAGAGCATGATGGAGGTGGCGAACAACGGGACGGCGGCGCAGGGAGAGCGCATCCGCGTCACGGCTGCGGGTGAGGGTGCGGAGGAGGCGCTGAGGGCGCTTCAGGCGTTGGTGGAGAGCGGTTTTGGTGAGATGGAGGAAGCCGGGCCCGGGCCGACGACTCCAGCTGCGGAACCACCATCGGAGTCGAGGCCTTCCCGACAGGAGCCGAGCGCTCCGGGACTGGAGCCGGCCGCGTTGGAGAAGGGAGAGCTGCGGGGCATTCCCGCCTCAGAGGGTTTCGTCGTGGGGCCGGCTTTCATTTACCGGGCTGTTGAACTCGAGGTAAGTCGAGCCTTGGTGGACGATCCGTCGGAGGAAATCTCCCGGCTGCACGAGGCACTGGATGCGGCCCGGGAACAGTTGACGGCGCTACAGGGGGAGGTAGCCGAGCGTGACCAAGGTGTGGCGGAGATCTTCGAGTTCCAGCGCATGATGTTGGAGGACCCTGCCCTCGTCGACGGGATCGAGGAGGCGATTCGTACTGACTCCATCAACGCGGAGGCGGCGGCGAAGGATGTGTTCGACACGTGGGTAGAGCGCTTTGAGAGTGGTGGGGACGAGCTTATGCGTCTGCGGGGGTCCGACGTGCGCGACGCGGGCAACCGCGTGCTGCGCATTCTCCTCGGCGTGCTCGAGCCGGAGACGCTATCGGACCTCTCAGAGCCCGTGGTGGTGGTCGCGGACGAGCTGACGCCGTCGGACACGGCGCGCCTGGATCGGGAGAAGGCTCTCGCGCTGTGCACGGCGGGCGGCGGCGCTACCTCGCACGTGACCATCCTGGCGCGGATGTGGCGTCTGCCTGCTGTGGTGGGTCTGGGGCAGGGGGTGTTGGGGATCCCCGAGGGGACGATGCTGGCGGTCGATGGTGGGGCCGGTCTGGTCGAGGTAGATCCTTCGGAGGACGTGGTGCGGGAGTATGAGGGGCAGCGGACGGAACGGGCCGCGCGGCTCGAGCGCGCCATGGAGGATCGGGAGGCACCCGCCATCACTCGAGACGGGCACCGCGTCGAGGTGGTGGCGAATGTCGGCGACATTGCCTCCGCGAAGGAGGCTGTGGGTCTTGGCGCTGAAGGTGTGGGGCTGCTGCGCACGGAGTTCCTCTATCTTGAGCGGTCTACCATGCCGGATGAGGAGGAGCAGTACGAGGCGTACCGGGCCATCGCGGACGTGATGGGTCAGAAACCCTTGATCATCCGCACGCTGGACGTGGGCGGCGACAAGCCGCTGTCCTACGTCGATCTTGAGCCTGAGATGAATCCCTTCCTCGGGGTGCGTGCCATTCGGCTCTCGCTCCGGCGACCGGATCTCTTCCAGCCTCAGCTGCGCGCCATCCTGCGGGCCGGGGAGGGGCGCAACGTGAAGGTGATGTTCCCCCTTATCGCTACCTACGAGGAGGTGGTTCAGGCGAAAGAAGCGCTAAGGGAGGCGCATCGGGCGCTGGCTGAGGAGGGCGTGCCGCACGCGGAGACGATGGACGTAGGCATCATGGTCGAGACCCCGGCGGCGGCAGTACAGGTGGATCGCATGTCGAACCTGGTCGATTTCTTCAGCATCGGATCCAACGATCTGACCCAGTATACGCTGGCGGCGGATCGGGGGAATGAGGAGCTGGGGGACCTTTTCAACGCCCTGGATCCGGCCGTGCTGCGTCTGATCAAACAGGTGATCGAACGCGCTCATGATGGGGGCGCCTGGGCGGGGCTGTGTGGTGAGCTGGCCGGGAGGCGTCGGGCGATTCCGGTGCTCCTGGGTCTCGGTCTGGATGAATTCAGTATGACGCCGGCGGCTGTTCCAGAGGCGAAACAGATTATCCGTGCGCTCTCGTTGGAGGAGGCAGAGGGGATTGCTGAGAAGGCGTTGGGAATGTCGACGGTGGCGGAGGTGATGGGGTATCTGGACGGGGTGGTAGAGGGGCTGGAGGAGGGAAGTGAGGAGTAGGGGTTTGCCCCTGCCGGTGGGGAGCGATAAGGCGA
>CAZIWL010000129.1:4976-12370 GCA_964542755.1 uncultured Anaerolineales bacterium | reverse complement strand
GCCTTGCGAAGGTTCCGCCGAGACATCCGGCAGCCCAGCATCCTGGCAACCAAAGCCTCCCCGTCGAACACTCAACGCCCTACCTTCGCAAGGTTGCCGTCCCCCCCCGCCTCAGTTCGCAGCGCCCTCTTTGAGCACCTGAAGCAGCGCATTCGACGCCTCCAACAGCTTCTCGCGCGCCGCCACGGCGGCCTGCATCTTCTCGTCGGCCGCCTCGGCCTTCTCCAGAAACAACTCCTGGTCCCCCTCCTCCAGCGCGGCAACACCCTCCACCAAGAGCGGCGCCGCCGTCTCCCAATGGTGCGCCTCGTTCAGCAGCGCAGCGTGAATCTCCGCCACGCCCGAAGGCACGTCTCCGCGCCCCTCCACCTCCTCCACGTAATCCCGAAGCGTCCTCACCAACGACTCCATCTCCTCGACCGTCCCCTCAGACAGCTCTCCGGGCCCCGCCTCCTCGCTCGCCTGCCACCGGTCGATCAACCCCTGGGCCGTGTCGTCAAAGCTACCGTGCACCCCGATCAGCCAGCGCATGTAGGCCTGATCCGCCTCCGTCAGCGCCGCCGCGCCCTCTGGTTCCGGGGTCGCCGTCGGCGGCGTAGGCGCGGTGGGGGTTGCCGTGCGGGGCGGTGGTGGCGTCGATGTCGGCGTGGCCAATTCCCCTCCACACGCCGCCACCATAAGTGCCAAGACCACCACGACTGCGAGGCCTACCTTGCTCCACATACAGAAACCATCCTTTCTTCTACCTGTTCCGTGCTATGGCCGGGACTGGGGCTGGGCCCCTGCCCTGGCCCTTCCACATGACCCCCCAAGACACCTATCGCCCATTATGCCGTGCTTCCCCCACATCCGAAAGTCCCTGCTCCCGCCGCCCCTCCGCTCCGTTTGACATCCCTCCACTTCATGGTATCATCGTCCCTTGCGCCGACCAACTGGCGCGACAACTGAATACCTGGCAACGCTCTTATCCAGAGAGGTGGAGGGACCGGCCCCGTGAAACCTCGGCAACCGCCCTTGGCGCTCAACAGCGCCGGGCAGGTGCCAATTCCGGCAGAATGGTGTATCTGGAAGATGAGAGGTGCTCAACCCAGCGCGGCTGCGCCCCTTCTCTTCCAGGAAGGGGTTTTTCTGTTCTACCCCTCGACGCCGGTCCACCACCGACCCGGCCATCCGGCCCTCGGACGAGCATTGCCCTTCAAGCGGAGGACACAGGACGCCGCATACATTAGGACGCTCAGGAGGTAAACGTGACGAAGCGCAACATCGTAGTGACCGAAGCGACGGGCCCATCCGTCGAGGACATGCCCGTCGAGATCGTGGAACGGAAGGGAATCGGACACCCCGACAGCCTCTGCGACGGCATCGCCGAGCGCATCTCCGTCGAATACACGCGCTGGTGCCAGGAGGAACTCGGCGTCATGCTCCACCACAACTTCGATAAGGTGCAGCTCGTCGCCGGCGAGGTAGAGCTCGGCTACGGCGGCGGGGAGATCACCAAACCGATCCTCATCCAGATTGCCGGCCGCGGCGTCCCCACCTGGCAGGGCCGGGAGATCCCCCTCGACGACATCGCCGTCGAGGCCGCTAAGGCCCACATCCGCGAGACCATGCGCAACCTCGACCCCGACGAGCACATGGAGATCCACAGCTACGTCGGCCGCGGCGCCTCCGAGCTCCAATATGTCGTCGAACGAGTCACCGCCAACGACACTAGCTTCGGCGTCAGCCACTGGCCCCGCTCCGGCCTGGAGCACGCCGTCTACGAGACAGCCCAGTACATCAACCACCAGCTCCTCGACGACTTCCCCATCGGCGAGGACGTCAAGGTCATGGGCATGCGCCGGAACGGCATGCTCGTCCTCACCGTCGCCATGCCGTTCCTGGCCACGGAGATCGCCGACCGCGACGCCTACGCCGAGGCCCGCGACGGCGCCGAGGCTGCCGTACAGGCCTTCGCCGAGCAGCTCGACCATCGCGACGTCACCGTCGTGGTCAACACCGCCGACGACCTGGAGAGCGACAAAGTCTACCTCACCCTCACCGGCACCTCGGCCGAGATGGGGGACGACGGTGCCGTCGGGCGTGGAAACCGCGTCAACGGCGTCATTGCGCCCTTCCGCTCCGCCAGCCTCGAGGCCGCCTGCGGCAAGAACCCCATCTCCCACGTGGGCAAAGTCTACAACGTGCTCGCCCTCTCCGCGGCCCAGGAGATCGTGGACACCGTGACCGACGTCCGCGAGGCCACTGTCTACATCCTCTCCCAGATCGGCGCCCCCCTCGACGCGCCGCTCATGGCCACCGCCCTGGTCCGCTCTGTCAACGGCGCCCTGACCTCCGAGGTCTCCGGCGACGTCGAGCGAGTCCTGGACGCCCGACTGGCCGGCGTTCACCAGGTGCGCGAGGGCATCCTCTCTCGGGAGATGTGCCTCTTCTAGACCCCTAGACGTAAACGACAACCACAAAGGGCACAAAGGAGCACCAAGGGCACCAAGTGAAACCTGCTTGGTGCCCTGCGTGTTCCCTTCACACGCGTCCCGCCCTCCGTGTCCTCTGTTTCCTTCGTGTCCTTCGTGGTTAAACGTTAAACCGTTCACTTGACGCCCCCACCCGCCTGTGCCACAATCAACGCATCATGTTCCTCCCCACCACCCGCGCAGAGATGGAGCAGCGAGGCTGGGATCAGCTCGACGTCATCCTGGTCGCCGGCGACGCCTACATCGACTCGCCCTTCATCGGCGTCGCCGTCGTCGGCCACGTCCTGGCGGACGTCGGTTATCGCGTGGGCATCATCGCCCAGCCGGACATCCAAAGCCCCGACGACATCACCCGCCTCGGTGAGCCCGCTCTCTTCTGGGGCGTCTCCGGTGGCTCCATCGACTCCATGGTTGCCAACTACACCGCCCTCGGCAAGCCCCGCCGTTCCGACGACTACACCCCCGGGGGACGCAACACCCGCCGCCCCGACCGCGCCGCCATCGTCTACACGAACTTGATCAAGCGCTACTTCAAGGGGACGCCCGCCAGCCCGGCCGCGCCCATCGTCCTCGGCGGTGTCGAGGCCAGCCTCCGCCGTGTGGCCCACTACGACGCCTGGGACGACGGTCTCCGCCGCTCCATCCTCCTCGACGCCAAAGCCGACTACGTGATCTACGGCATGGCCGAGCGGACTATCGTCGAGTTCGCGGACGCCCTCCGCTTCGAGGAGGATCCCCGCCGCCTGCGCAGCCTCTGCTACGTCGATCAGACCCCCCAGAAGGGCTACATCGAACTGCCGGCCTACGGGGAGGTCGTCGAGGACAAACGCGCCTTCATCGACATGTTCCACACCTTTTACCGGAACAATGACCCGCGCAGCGCCCGCGGCCTCACCCAGCGCTACGCCAACCGCTACCTGATCCACAACCGGCCCGCCCCCTACCTCTCCCAGAATGAGCTGGACGAAGTCTATGCCCTCGACTATGAGGGACGCGCCCACCCCATCTACGATGACAAGGGCGCAATCAAGGCCCTGGACACCATCCAATTCGCCGTCAACACGCACCGCGGTTGTTACGGCGAGTGTAACTTCTGCGCCATCGCCGTCCACGAGGGCCGCACCGTCCGCTGGCGGAGCCCCGCGTCCATCGAGCGCGAGGCTCGCCAGCTCACCCACCGCCCGGGCTTCAAGGGCATCATCCAGGACGTCAGCGCCCCCACCGTCAACATGTACGGCTTTGAATGCCGCAAGAAGCTGCGCGAGGGCGCCTGCAACGACCGCCGCTGCATCTATCCCGACGTCTGCCCCTCTCTTCCCGTCGACCACGGTCATCACCAGCAGCTCCTCAAACGCCTCCGGAAGCTGCCCGGCGTGAGGAAGGTCTTCGTCTCCTCCGGACTCCGCCACGACCTGGTCCTGGAGGACGAGGAACACGGTCCCGCCTACCTGCGCGACGTCGTGGCGCACCACGTCTCCGGGCAGATGAAGGTCGCCCCGGAGCATTCACAGGACCGCGTCCTGAAAGCTATGGGCAAGCCGGGCTCGGACGCCATCCTGGCGTTCCGGACCCGCTTCTTCGAGGCCACCGATAGAGCCGGGCTGGACCAGTTCCTCACCTACTACTTCATCGCCGCCCACCCCGGCTGCACCGAGGCCGACATGCGCCGCCTCCGCGCGTTTGCCGTCCGCGAGCTGGGGCTCCGACCCGAACAGGTCCAGATCTTCACCCCCACGCCCTCCACCTACGCCAGCCTCATGTACTACACCGAAATGGACCCCTTCACCTACGAGCCCGTCTTCGTCGAAAAGACCTTCAAGGGCAAACGCCGCCAAAAACGCATCCTGACTGGCTAATCCCAACCCCCCTTCCCAGCCCTAAGGGTCTCCGTCAGATAGTAGGTCCCGACACCTCCATTGCTCTCCGCCCCTCATGTCCACGCGAGGACTCACGGAGACCCTTAGGGTTTTCCCGGCCCCTTCTGATTGACCATCTTCCCGCTCTTTGCTATACTACCCTCCATACCAAGCACATCACCGCTCGCTCCAGCGAGATCCTACGCACCAGAAAGCAGACGGCCGGGCCCGCGGGGACCTCACGACCGTCGCGCCGCGAAAGGAAAGGGGATCATGATGCCCACCTCAACCGAGGGGGAGACGCGCGGCACATCGACCAACCCGAAGTACACCATCGTGGCCATGACCGCCTCCGCCGGGGGCATCAAGGCCCTTACCACAGTTCTATCTGGTTTCCCGTCCGACTTCCCCGCGCCCATCGTCGTCGTCCAACACCTGGCTCCCAATCACCGCAGCCTCCTCCCGGAGATCCTGGAGCGCCGCTGCTCCCTGCACGTCAAGCAGGCGGAGGAGGGTGATACCCTCGAGCCCTCGACGGCGTATGTCGCCCCTCCTGATCAGCACCTGCTCGTCAACGGCGACGGGACACTATCCCTCTCCCACTCCGATCTCGTCCATTTCGTCCGTCCATCCGCCGATCTGCTCTTTGAATCCGTCGCCGCCAGCCACGAGGATCAGGCCATCGCCGTCGTGCTGACGGGCACCGGGAGCGATGGAACCATGGGCGTCAAAGCCGTCAAAAAGATGGGCGGCCTCGTCATCGTCCAGGACTCCGAGTCGGCCGAGTTCAGCGGTATGCCGCGGGCCGCCGTAGAAACCGGGGTTGTGGATCACATCCTGCCCCTGGAGGAGATCACCGCAAGACTGGTGGAGCTCGTCGATGAGCCACACTAGCCCCACCCCTCCATCGCGCCACACTCTCCTCACCGATGGGCACGCTTGCCGTCGCACGGGGCGGCGCCGCGTCCGACACCCTCTGCCTATCACTGATCGCATCCAGTTTCCGGCGCATACAGACATCGTTGTCCGGGAGTGGAGATAGACATGACAGAGCCCAACAACAGAAACGAGGCCTTTGAGGCGCTCCTCGTCTTTCTCCGGGACAATCGGGGATTCGACTTCACCGGCTACAAGCGGCCCAGCCTGATGCGGCGTGTGCGTCGTCGCATGGAGGACGTGGGCATAAAGACCTTCGAGCAATACCACGACTACCTCGAAGTCCACCCGGACGAGTTCGCCTACCTGTTCAACACCATTCTCATCAACGTCACCTCCTTCTTCCGCGATGAGGAGACCTGGGACTACCTGGCCGAGCAGATCGTACCCCGGATCATCGAGCACAGCCCCGATGACCAGGAGGTCCGCGTCTGGAGCGCGGGATGCGCTGGTGGCGAGGAGGCGTACACCCTCGTGGTCGTCTTCGCCGAGGCCCTGGGCATCCGCGCGGCCACCGAACGCCTCAAGATCTACGCCACCGACGTCGACGAGGAGGCCCTGGCCCAGGCGCGCCAGGGAGGCTACCGTCCCGAGGCCGTGGAACCAGTACCGGGGCCCCTCCGTGACAAATACTTCGACCTCTCCGGTGGTCAATACGTCTTCCGCAGCGATCTCCGACGCTGTGTCGTCTTTGGACGACACGACTTGATTCAAGACGCGCCCATCTCGCGGCTCGATCTCCTCGCCTGCCGCAACACCCTTATCTACCTCAACGCCGAGACCCAGCGCCAGGTGCTGGCACGATTTCATTTCGCTCTCAACGACGACGGATTCCTCTTCCTCGGTAAGGCAGAGATGCTGCTCACCCACAGCAAGCTCTTCGCCCCCGTCCACGACGAGCACCGCATCTTCCGCAAGCTTGCCGTCCCGGCTCGCCGGGACCGGATCGTGGCCCTCACCCGGGCCGGAAACGGCGCTGCCGCCGCGGAGCTCGGAGGGTACGTCCGCCTCCGGGAGGCCGCCTTCGGTTCGGCCCCCCTCGCCCAGGTCGTGGTAGACCGCGAGGGAACCCTGGCCATGGCCAACGAGCGCGCGCGGGCCATGTTCGATCTCCACCCGCAGGACCTCGGTCGTCCCTTCCGGGACCTGGAGCTCTCCTACCGCCCCGTGGAGCTCCGCAGTCCCGTCCGGCGCGCCCGCGGTGAGAACCGCACGGTTACCGTTGCCGGGGTAGAGCGTCCCCTTGAGGACGGCGAGACGCAGCATCTCGATATCGTTGTCACCCCCCTTCAGGCGAACGGCGACCGCGCCCTCGGCACCAGCATCTCCTTCAAGGACGTCAGCAATTACCACGATGTCCAACAGGAGCTCAGGGATTCCCGGGAAGAGCTGGAGACCGCGTACGAGGAACTCCAGTCGGCAAACGAGGAGCTCGAGACCACCAACGAGGAGCTACAATCCACCGTCGAGGAACTCCAGACGACGAATGAAGAGCTCCAGTCCAGCAACGAAGAGATGGAGACCATGAACGAGGAGCTCCGCACCGCCAACCAGGAGCTCCAGGTGAAGAACGAGCAGTTACAGAGCCGCACCGACGAGCTCGATCGGACGAACGCCTTCCTCGAGTCGATCCTGGCGAGCGTGGAGTCCGGCGTCGTCGTCATCGATCGCGATTTCGAGGTCCTCCTCTGGAACGAACGGGCGGAGGATCTCTGGGGCCTCCGGACCGACGAGGTCGTCGGGCGCTCGCTCCTCAGTCTTGACATCGGTCTACCCGTGGACAAGCTCGCCGAACCCGTGCGGTCCTTCTTGAGCGGCGAGGAACACGAGGAGCAGTTCTTGGAGCTTGAAGCAGTCAACCGGCGCGGACAATCTATCGTCGTCCACGTGACCAACACGCTCCGCCGGGGCCCGGAGCGGGACGTTGAGGGCGTCGTACTGCTCATGCGCCGTGTCGACGATGAGTAGAGCACAAGACCCGCGCGCGACGCCTCCGCCCGGTGGTAAGACATCCCATCCTGTGATCGAGAGGTGGCCAAATCCCCCGTCTTTCATGCTTGACAGATCGCCAGCCCCTGCCGCCTACGTTCTCGACGCATCGTTAGATCCCATCCCTTATGTTCTTGAG
>CAZIWL010000129.1:0-4876 GCA_964542755.1 uncultured Anaerolineales bacterium | reverse complement strand
ACATCGTTAGATCCCATCCCTTATGTTCTTGAGGGATCGCTAGATCCCCCGTCTTTCGTTCTTGAGGGATCGCTAGATCCCGAGTCGCCGCCCCACCCACCCCAACCCTGGCCTCAACAAGGAGACCCAACGTGAAACCAACCCCAACAAACGAAGACCCTAACCACACCCCCGGCATCCAAAAAGCCCCCACAGGCATCGACGGCTTCGATGAGATCACCGGCGGCGGCCTCCCCCGCGGCCGCACCTCCCTCGTCATCGGCGCCGCCGGCACCGGGAAGACCGTCTTCGCCCTCCAATCCCTGGTCAAAGGCATTCAGCGCTGGTCCGAACCCGGCATCTTCGTGGCCTTCGAGGAGCCCGCCGACCAGGTCGTGCAGAACGCCACCTTCGGATGGGGGCTGGCTGACGTCGAACGAGACGACCTCTTCTTCATCGACGCCCGCCTCTCACCGGACACCATCCGCGCCGGCGCCTTCGACCTGGCCGGCATGCTCGCCGGCCTTGAGCGCAAGAGCGAACAGATGGGAGCCCGGCGCGTTGTCTTTGACTCCCTGGACGTGATGCTCCGGCTGATCGACGATCCATCCCGGCGGCGCCAGGAGGTTTATCGCATCCACGACTGGCTCTCGGACTCGGACCTCACGGGCATCATCACCGCGCGGCTTGACGGCCTGCCGAGTGAGGGCGACCTGGCCCAGGGCTATCTCCCCTTCATCGCCGACTGTGTCATCAACCTTTCCCAGCGCATCCAGGATCGCGTGGCCCTCCGCTCGCTCCGCGTCGTCAAGTACCGCGGCTCGGACTTCCGCGAGAATGAGGTACCCCTTCTCATCGGGCCTTCCGGGATCGAGGTCGCACGCGCGGGACCCGCCGCCTTCGACCACCACATCCTCGATGAGCGCATCTCCACCGGCGTCGACGCCCTGGACGCCATGCTGGAGGGCGGCTACTTCCGCGGGACCAGCACCGTCATCACCGGGGCCTCCGGAACGGCCAAGACCACCCTTGCCGGGGCTTTCGCCGAAGCAGCCTGTCAGCGGGGCGAGAAGGCGCTCTACATCTGCTTCGACGAGGCCAGTGACGAGATCGTCCGCAACCTCCGTTCCGTCGGCATCGACCTCGACGCCCACCGTCGGTCCGGCCTCTTGTCCATGATGGCGGCCCGCGCCGAGTCCCGCAGCGCCGACGAACACCTCCTCATCATCCGGGGGGCCATCGAACAGCACCAACCGCTCGTTCTCATCATCGACCCCCTATCTGCCATCACCAAAGCCGGCGGCGAGGTACCCGCCCTGAGCGTATCACGTCGGCTGATTCACCAGACCAAGCAGCAGGCCATCACCTTGCTGTGCACCAGCCTTCTCGCCGAGCGCGAGCCGGACGTGGCAGGAACGCCCCTGGGCATCTCCACCCTCGCCGACACATGGATCCACCTCTCCTACCAGGCTCAGCACGGCGAGCGGAACCGCGCCATCAGCATCGTCAAGTCCCGTGGCACCGATCACTCGAACCAGGTGCGTGAGCTGATGCTCAGCAGCGGCGGGGTCGCGCTCCACGACGTCTACACCGCCAGCGGCGAGGTGCTGATGGGCACGCTCCGCTGGGAGAAGGAGCTGGAGCAGGAGGCGAAGCGCGAGCGCGTGCGAGCCGAAATCGAGCGCAGACGTAAGGGCCTGAAGCTTGCCGAGGCGGAGGCCGAGGCCCGCCGGCAAGCCATCCAGCGGGAGATCCAGGCCCACCAGGCAGAGCTGGCGGCCCTGGAGGGCGAGCAGCGCAGACACGAGCAAGCCTGGCGGGGCCGGCAGACAGGCACCCGCCGGCGCCGGGGCCATGCCGGAACCGAGATTGACCAGGCCCCGGGACCAGATGGGGACGAGGGAACGGAGCAAGGAGCCGACGGTGAATCATAGAAGCGAGACCGGCACGCAGCACGTATCAGAGAAGCCAATGACACTGCGCCTTTTCGTGGCCGGAGACGGTCCCAACTCCAGGGAAGCCGTCGCCAACCTCAAGGCCATTCGCACCCGCTGCGCACCGTCCCTGGATGTCGAGGTTGAGATCATCGACGTCCTCCAGGAGCCGCTCCGAGCCTTAGAGTACGGTGTCTTCGTGACCCCCACGCTGATGGCCTTCAACACGCCCGTCGTCTCCATCGTCGGTACCCTTGCGGACCACGGCAAGGTGATGCGGGCTCTCGGCTGGGAGGCCCGGGGAAAGGGAAGCGGAACGACAGACACACATGGGGACTAGGGCGGGGACCGAGGACCGGGCGGACGAGGCTGCGCAGCTCGGCTTCCGGGACACCTTCTAGCCCACCCGCCCTCGGCATGATCAAAGTCGAGCGCGACTCACGCACGTAAACTGAGACCGGTTATGAAACAGCAAGAGAGAACCGAGAACCAACCCGGACAAATCGGCGATCTGATTCGCCAGCTCGCCGACGTTGAGGCGAGGCTGCACGATCTCACCGAGGGCCAGGTCGATGCCGTCGTCGACCCGGAGAGCGGGACTCCCATCCTCCTCCAGCGTGCCCAGGCGGATCTCCAGCGCGACAAGGCTCGGTTCCGTATGCTGCTGGAGCACCTCCCCGGCGTGGTCTGGACCACCGATAAGGACATGCGGGTCACCTCAGTCACGGGCTCCGGCCTCGATGCCCTCCACCTCGATAGCGAGACCTGGCTTGGAGAGCCGATCGCCACCTTTTCCCAGACCGAAGACGACATAGGGCCCGCCGTCGAGGGCCACCAGGCGGCGCTCAAGGGCACACCCGCCTCCTATGAGCTGGAGCTCGCCGGACGTACCTACGACTGCTCCGTAGAACCTATGCGTGACGGCGCCGAACAGATCACCGGTACAGTGGGCCTGGCCGTCGACATCACGCCGCGGGTCGAGATGGAGAGAAAGGTTCAGAGGAGTCGAGACCTCCTTGAGAAGCGCGTTGAGGAACGTACCGCCGAGCTCGCCGAGGCTTACGAAGAGCTTCAGGTCACCGAAGAGGAAATCCGTCAGCAGAACGACGAGCTCAGAGCCGCTCGCCATCAGCTGGAGGCTGAACGCCGGCGCTACCGCGAGCTCTTCGAGTTTGCCCCTGACGGCTACGTAGTCACCGACAGCAAAGGCACCGTGCAGGAGGCCAACCGCGCCGCCGCCAAGCTCCTGGGTCTCCGCGCCGACTACTTGATCGGAAAGCCCCTTACAGTCTTCGTCGCGAAGGAGGAATACCATCCTTTTCACAACCTGATGGCCCGCGTAAGGAATGAGGACGAGGGCCAGCGGATCGAAGCAGAGCTGGTGCTAACGCCTCGCGACGGCGCCCCCTTCCCCGTCTCCGTCAGCGTCGCCGCCTCTCCTGCCGACGGCCATGGAGGCGCCCTGCGCTGGCTCCTTAGCGATATCAGCGAGACCCGCCGGCTGATGAACGAAAACCGGAGCCAGCGCCGCTTCCTGGAACGGCTCATGGACGTCGCCCCCGTCGGCATCGCCGTCATCACCGGGAAGGATCACCGCTTCGAGATGGTCAACGCCTACTACCGCGCCATCCCCGGGGCGGCACCGCCCTTCCTCGGCCGCACTTTCCAGGAGGTCTTTCCCGAGAGCCCACCAGGCTACGGCAAAGCGATTTTGGACGAGGTCCGCCGGACGGGTGAGCCCATCCGCTTGAGCGAGCGGCGCGGTCCACAGATCCCCGACGCCGGCCAGACCTACTGGAGCGTCGACATCGTCCCACTCCACGGCTCAGGAGACGAGATAGAGCGCCTGCTGATCATCGCCCGGGACGTCACCCAGGCCGTCCAGGCGCGTAAGGCCGTCGAGCGGCTCGCTGTTCAGATACGCCGCCAGGCCGACCAGCTTGAAGCCGTCTTCCAGTCCATGACCGACGCAGTCATCGTCACTGACGAGAGCGGCACGCCGGTGCAGGCCAACCGGGCCGCCATCGAGGGCTACGGAGTCGATCCTGCCGGCGCCGACCGCAAAGAACTCGTGGAGGTCCTCGACATCCGCGGCCCGGCGGGCCAGCCCGTCGACGTCGAGACCCTGCCCTCCAGCCGCGCTCTCGTCGGGGAGATCGTCGAGGGAGCCCGCTACCTCTTCCGCAATGCCCAGGGGCGCGAGCTGATGATCGTCGCCTCGGCTGCTCCCCTGAGAACCGGCGATACCGTGACGGGGTCCGTCGTCGTCTGGCACGACGTCACGGAGCGTGAGCAGCTCCTGGCCGAGATCAACACCCAGCGCCGTCGAGCGGAGGAGCTAGCGGCCGGCCTCCAGCGGGAGCGCGACAAGCTCCACACGATCATGGAGAACACCCACGCCCAACTCGCCTATCTGGACGACGACTTCAACTTCGTCCACGTCAACACCGCCTACGCCGCCGGCGCCGGGCGCTCCAAGGACGAACTCATTGGACAGAACCATTTCCAGCTCTTCCCCCACGACGAGAATGAGGCCATCTTCGAGCAGGTGGTCCGCACCGGGGAGCCGGTTTCGTTCCGCGGGAAGCCCTTCGTCTACCCGGACAACCCAGAGCGAGCGGTCACCTACTGGGACTGGTCCCTCGTTCCCGTGAAGGGGAGCGAGGGCGAGGTCCAGGGCCTCGTCTTCTCCCTCCTCAACGTCACGGAGCGCGAGCTGCTCATGCGCCGGCTCGACGCGCATCAGGCACGTTTGAAGACCATTATCGAGACGATCCCTGAGGGCGTCGTCGTCGTCGATGAGCATGCCCGCATCACGATGACGAACCCGGCGGGCGAGCAGATGTACGAACGGAGTGTCCCCTACGATGAGCCCTTTGACACTCATGCCGATCTCTGCCTCTGTCACCCCGACGGCACGGCGTATCGGCCGCGTAATCTACCGCTGACCCGGGCCGCGCTGG
>CAZIWL010000128.1:0-12550 GCA_964542755.1 uncultured Anaerolineales bacterium | reverse complement strand
ACGGACGAGGGCGAAGGCTCTGACGTCAGCGATCGGTTCCGCATCCTGCAGGAGCCGGACGGTCGTCTCCGGGTTCGCTGGGTGGACGAGTACTCGGACATTGAGGGCATCGAGGACCTGGAGCAGTACTATCTTGAGCTCCAGCCGGACGGTCCGGGCCGCTGGGTAGGAGACGCTGTCACCATGACTTGGGATCCGGACACGGGTGAGACCACAGAGGACGCCCGCGAGCCCGTCGTGCTCATCCTTTCGGACAGCGATCAGCAGTTGCTCATCGGCCCGCCGGACAGCGAGGGCATCGTCGCCCGACGGGTGAACGGCAGCTGAGCCCGTCCTGGCGCATCCCGTCCCGTATCGTCAACCCGGGCGCCAGAACCGGACGGCACCCGACACAGCCACGGTTCCCCAAACGAGACAGCCACCAGGCGGCGCCTCCGTTGCACGTCTCCCGTGCCACGCGCCTGGGTCGCTGCAAACCACTCCTATCGCATCGGTGCGTCTCATCGTCCTGCGTCGCCTGTATGGACCGAAGCCTGCGACCACAAACCCCCAATGGGTGACCAGCGGACGCCATCGACAGAGGTACGTTGCTCCAGGGATAGCACTGGCACAAAGACGCCTTTTATGGGATAATCGGGCGATGTAGAGAGGTCTTGTAGTGGTCCATTTCTGGGAAGCGACACCTGGATGGAGGGGGGCGAGTGACGGGTGATAGGTTGACCAAAGAGAACTCGGTCGAAGAAGGGAAACGGAAACACAGGCGGAGGCGGATGCCCCGCGGGCGGGTGACCATCTTCCCCAACTGGTGCAAGGGCTGCAAGCTCTGCGTGGAGTTCTGCCCTATGGATGTGCTGGAGCAGGGTGACGACGGGCGGGTCATCGTGGCACAGCCCGAGCGCTGCACCGCGTGCCGTTGGTGTGAACTCCACTGCCCTGACTTCGCCATCTTCGTGTCGGACATTGATCAAGCGCCAGACGACCAACAATCGGGAGAGGAGACCGAATGACGACCAGGCTTATGCAGGGCGACGAGGCCTGCGCCGAGGGGGCCATCGCCGCCGGCTGTCGTTTCTGTGCGGGCTATCCGATCACCCCGGCTACCGAGATCGTTGAGACACTCTCGCGGCGCCTGCCTCAAGTAGGCGGCAAGTTCATCCAGATGGAGGACGAACTCGCGTCCATCGCGGCGGTCATCGGGGCTTCCGTGGGCGGCGCCAAGGCTCTGACCGCAACCTCAGGCCCTGGCTTCAGCCTGATGCAGGAGAACATCGGCTACGCGGCCATGGCCGAGATCCCCTGCGTCATCGTTGACGTTCAGCGGCTGGGCCCCTCCACAGGCCGCCCCACCAGCCCCTCCCAGGGGGAAGTGATGCAGGCCCGCTGGGGAACCCACGGCGATCATCCCATCATCGCCCTGGCCCCTGACAGCGTACGTGAGGCTTTCGACCTCACTGTGGAGGCATTCAACTTCGCCGAACGGTACCGCACGCCGGTGATCCTGTTGATGGACGAGTTGGTCGGACATATGCGTGAACCGGTTGAGCTTCCTTCGCCAGGGACGTTGGAGGTGACGGAGCGAACCAAGACTCGCGTCCCACCCGAATGGTACAAACCCTTCGAGAATCGCCCTGAAGGTCCCAACGTCAACGTGCCCCCGCTGGTACCCTTCGGCGAGGGCTACCGCTACCATATCACCGGGCTACACCACGATGAGCGGGGCTATGCGACGAACCGGCTCGAAGAGATCCAACCGTGGTTGGAGAGAATCTTCCGCAAGATCGATAGTGCCCTCTCTGACATCATTCTTTACGAAGCCAGGGGAATCGAAGACGCCAACACGCTGGTTATCGCCTACGGCGCAACCGCTCGTTCCGCTAGCCACGCCGTGCGTCAGGCGCGCAGCCGCGGACACCGCGTCGGTTTCCTTCGGCTCAAGACGATCTGGCCCTTCCCCGAGGAGGTCGTGGAGCACGCTGCGTCCCGCCTCCACCACGTCGTCGTCCCCGAGCTCAACCTGGGCCAGCTCGCGCTTGAGGTGGAGCGGATCGTCGGGCGGCACAAGGTGTGCCGCGTAGGCCGTGCCGACGGCGAGATGATCCAGCCAGGGGAGATCCTCGCCGCCATTGAAGACCTGGAGAAACCAGTATGAAGCAGCAAAGCGAATCGCGAGTCCACCGGCGCTATCTGCGGCACAGCAAGAGGTTCCCCAATGTCTGGTGCGCCGGCTGTGGCATCGGCATCGTTCTGGGAGCCATCATCCGTGCAGTTGACAGCCTGGGCCTGGACAAGGACGATGTGGCCATGATCTCCGGTATCGGTTGTACCGGGCGTATGCCCGTCTACGTCGATTTCAACACCATGCACACCACCCACGGGCGCGCGCTGGCCTTCGCGACGGGCCTGAAGATGGTCAAGCCGGAGATGAAGATCATCGTCGTCATGGGCGACGGGGATGCCCTCGCTATCGGCGGCAACCACTTCATCCATGCCGCGCGCCGGAACATCGGGTTGACTGCCATTGTCGTCAACAACGCTGCCTATGGCATGACGGGCGGCCAACACTCGCCGACGACGCCCCAAAACATCAAGACGGCCACAACCCCGTACGGACACATCGAACAACAGTTCCCCATCGCAGAGTTGGCCGCGACGGCGGGCGCTTCCTTCGTCGCCCGGAGCACCGTCTATCACGTCCGGGAGCTTGAGTCCTATTTCGCTCAAGCCGTCTCGAAAGAGGGCTTCTCACTGGTCGAAGCCGTCAGCTACTGCCACACGACCCTGGGCCGCATCAACCGCTGGGGCTCCGCCTCGGATATGCTGCGCCGCATCAAGGAGCAAAGCATCACCAAACAGCAGGCCGAGAGCCTGACGCCCGAGGAGATCGAGGGCAAGATCATCCGGGGGGTCTTCGCCGAGCGCGATATCCCTGAATACACGGCACAGTATGACAAGGTGATTGCCCGAGCCAGAAAGGAGGTGCGCTAGTGCCTTCTTCACATCAGCGACGCTACGAGGTGAGATTGGCCGGGACCGGTGGCCAGGGCGCCATCCTTGCCGGCTTCATTTTGGCCGACGCCGCGATCCGCGACGGGAAGAACGCGGCGCAAACCCAGTCCTACGGGCCGGAGGCGCGTGGCGGCGCCAGCCGGTCAGAAGTAGTGATATCTGGGGGCGAGATCGACTACCCCAAGGTGATGGCTCCAGACATCACCCTCTGCATGAGCCAGCAAGCGTGTGACCGCTACTGCAGTGAACGACGCGAGAACGGCCTCCTGATCCTTGATACGGACCACGTCAGCCGGGCTCCGACCACCAGGGCAGTTCGCGTCCCGCTGACAACGCTTGCGCGGGAGACCTCGGGGAAATCCATCACCGCCAACGTTGTCGGACTTGGTCTCCTGGCGGGGCTGACGGACATTGTGTCACGAGAGGCATTGGAGGCCGCCGTCAGAGCCCGCGCTCCTGAGGGGACGGAAGAGATGAACCTCCGGGCCTTGGGCGCTGGCTACAGCGCGGCCGAGGACTTCTAGTCGGGCCGTTGGTACCATCGTACTATTGATGACAGGACGGCGCGCGTAGTATACTAAGGGCGAAGGTTGTGCATCGCCCGTTGTCTTGACAACCGGCGGTGGATCTGGAGTTTTCCTTCCGAGGAGCCCGCTGTGGACCGCGTCCGTCGTCTTCTCATCATATCTGCCATGAGCGTGGCGGCCTTCGCCCTCGTCTTGGCCGCCGTCGCTCCAGCTGGGTAGGTAAGCCAGTCTGGATAGAATCATCAGCCAGAGCTGTCTTCCCATCGCGTCGGCACGCTGTGTCGAGGGTGGTACCTTGCGTCCCCCTGTTCGTCAGGCGCAATAGTCCATCGTACCCCTTGTCAGCCCCCAGCCAACGCCCGCGCACCCGCACACCCGCCGAGGACACCCCTCCCCCCTTCCTAACCCCGCCGATGCCGGTCGGCACACGCAGCTCGCTGAGCGCATAACCTCCAGCTGCGTGCCGCGCGGGGCGCGTCGGACATCGCCCGGACGATGCTAGGGCACAGGTCGCTACTGTTCTCCGGCCCGCTGACGCTGACCAGAAGTCGATCAGATTGCACCTCTACCCCTCTCGATGAATCGACGCATCTCGTGCACATGACGGCGTCCTTAGGCAGCGCGCCGTTGTGAGTAGTTCGGCGTGAACTCCGCCACCGTTTCCCGACGAAGCAAACCTCTCAAGCACACAGGGACACCAAAAGGTGTCCCTGTCGACGTGCCCCGTGGGCAGAGGAACCCTCTCTCCACCCCCCTCCAGCCTGCGTCGTCCTCGCCCGTCGCTACTCAGGCGCCTCCTTGGACATCTCCTCGATGAACGTCTCCGTCTTCTGCCTGGCCACGTCATCCGTAAACTGCTCCGGTGGCGACTTCATGAAGTACGCCGAGGGCTCGACCACAGCACCGCTCTGTCCACGATCCAGGGCCAGCTTACAGCACCGCACTGCGTCAATCACCACACCAGCCGAATTGGGGCTGTCCCAGACCTCAAGCTTCAGCTCGACGTTAAGCGGCACCTCCCCAAAGGTCGTCCCCTCCAGACGAATATGCGCCCACTTGCGGTCCGTCAGCCAGGGCACATAGTCCGACGGGCTGATATGGATATCCCCCTCGCCCAGCGCATAATCCAGCTGGCTGGTGACTGCACCGGTCTTCGATATCTTCTTCGACGTAAGCCGCTCCTGGTCGAGCATATTGTAGAAGTCCATGTTCCCGCCGAAGTTAAGTTGATACGTCCGATCCAGACGCACGCCTCGATCTTGGAAAAGCCGTGTGAGCACACGGTGCACAATAGTCGCCCCAACCTGACTCTTGATGTCATCCCCGATGACCGGAAGGCCTCGCTCCTCAAAACGCCCTTGCCAATACGTCTCACCGGCGATGAACACGGGCACACAGTTCACGAACCCACACCCGGCATCCAGAATCTGCTCAACATACCATTTCGTCGCCATCTCGGCGCCCACCGGGAGAAAGCTGACCACGACGTCCGTCTCCGTGTCCTTAAGGATCTGCACGATGTCATCGGTCGGGCCGGGGGCTTTGGTGATCACCTTCTTCAGATATTTCCCCAGACCATCGTGGGTCATGCCGCGGGACACGGGCACGTCGAGACGCGGGACCTCCGCGAAGCGCATCGTGTTGTTAGGCTCTTGCCAGATAGCCTCCGAAAGGTCAAGGCCGACCTTGTCGCGATCAATATCGAAAGCTGCTGTGAACTCGATGTCACGCACGTGGTAGCCCCCCAGATTCACGTGCATCAAGCCCGGTACGAAGGCATCGTCCGGCGCATCTCGGTAGAACTGCACGCCCTGCACCAGGGCCGAAGCGCAGTTGCCCACGCCCACGATGGCCACTCGCACCTTGTCCTGTTTCGCCATTGCTCTGCACCCTCCTATGGAAACCCTAAAGCGACGAAGTCCGACCGCCCTTCCTCCGACAGTTCTGCGGCGTCACCTCGAAGCGACCACCGCCTACCATCGGACGAGGAGCGATCGAGAGAAGACGGTAGTGCCTCAGTACCTGCCGTGCCGCATCCTATGGTAGCCGAGAAGGTGGCGCATGTCAACTGGCACACGGCGCGCAGGTTGGCTTAGGAGTGGGGGGTGAACCCGACAACCCGTTGGCGCCCCCCCCGGCGCCCGTTCGTTGCTCAAGTCATGCCTTTGCGGTATAATCGGACTGTGACGAGTTCGATCATCGAGCTCTGTCCTCGTTGCGCCATCCTCGCATATCGGACCGCGGGCTTGTGGAACAGACGCGATATGGAAGGATGGCGCAGTTTGGTGTGTTGTTGATACTCAGTCAGCACAAGTATGGCCAAAGGATTCGCTAAGTCGATCAGGGACAGCCTCACACGCACACGGAACGCGGTCTTCAGCCGCGTTGCCAGCCTGCTTGGTACCAGTGAGGTGACCGAAGAAACGTGGGACAAGCTGGAGGAATTGCTGGTTCGGGCCGATGTCGGCGTCAGTACGACTATGTATCTGGTGGATCGACTCCGCACGCGGGCGCGCGACGAGGCTATCCTTCAGGCGGATGAACTCCAGCGCGCGCTGCGGGAGGAACTGCGCCGTCTGCTGCCAGAACCGCCGTCCCTTAACCTGGGGGGGCGAGAACAGGATGTGGTACTCATCGTCGGCGTGAATGGTTCGGGGAAGACCACAAGCATCGCGAAGTTAGCTCATCGCTGGAAGAAGAAGGGGCGCGAGCCGCTATTGGCTGCAGCCGATACGTACCGTGCGGCGGCTGTGGAGCAACTCGATATCTGGGCCAAACGCGTGGGCGTGGACATCGTGAAAGGTCCCGAGCGAGGCGATCCCGGAGCCGTCGTTTACGACGCCCTTCAAGCCGCGCAGTCACGTGGAAACGACATGGTGATCGTCGATACGGCGGGTCGGCTCCACACGCAATACAACCTCATGGCCGAGCTTCAGAAAGTCCATAGAGTCGCGCAGAAGATCGTGGATCGCGCCCCGCACGAGACGCTGCTGGTGATCGACGCAACCACGGGGCAGAATGCCCTCTCACAGGCGCGCCACTTCCAGGAAGCGGTGGACGTCACCGGCGTCGTCCTCGCCAAGCTCGACAGCACGGCCAAGGGCGGCATGGTTTTTGCCATCACCCGGGAACTCGACTTGCCTATCCGGTTCGTGGGGACAGGCGAAACCCTGGACGATCTGGCTCCCTTCGACCGTGACGCCTTCATCGATGGCCTATTTGGATGAACAGCTAGCCCATCACGGCACCTGCCGGAATGGGCCTGATTGGAAGGAGGTCGTATGCAAGACCTGATAGAGAGACTGACTGCCCTGGAAGCAAAGCTCAGCACCATCCGGGGGCATCTTTGACCTGACAGGCAAGGAACAGGAGATTGCGAAGCTAGAGAAGCGCGCCAGTGCGCCTGACTTCTGGGACGTCCCAGAGCAGGCACAGAAGATCATGCAGCGCCTCTCCGGCCTCAAGGACGAGGTAGCGCGCCTCAACACCCTTTCGCAGCGTGTTCAGGATACCCTGGAGCTAGCTTCGCTCGACGACGAGAGCCTGCGCCCCGAACTGGAGTCCGAGACGAAAGCTCTGGAGACTAAGATCGACCGCCTGGAATTTCTCCTACTCTTCTCCGGTCGTCGCGACCGAGAGGACGCCATCCTCTCAATCCATGCCGGTGCCGGCGGGACAGACGCCCAGGATTGGACCGAAATGGTGCTCCGGATGTACCTCCGTTGGGCTGAAAGCAATGGATACAGGACGGAGATCGTCGACCGCCTGTACGGCGAAGAAGCCGGTGTCAAGCGGGTCACGCTGACAGTCTCAGGGCCCTACGCCTACGGTAATCTACGATCTGAGAGGGGTGTTCACCGTCTCGTACGACTGTCCCCCTTTGACGCCGCTCACCGGCGGCATACATCCTTCACTCTCGTCGAAGCCTGGCCCGACATTGCCGACGACATCTCTGTGACCATCGACCCGGGCGACATCGAGATGGAGACATTCGTCGCATCCTCGGCCGGGGGTCAGCATATGCAGAAGAACGAGACAGCCGTGCGGGTCACGCACACACCGACCGGCATATCAGTTGCTTGTCAGAACGAGCGGTCTCAGGCCCAGAACAAGGAGACGGCTATGCGTGTCCTTCGGGCCCGGCTCGTCCAGCTGGAGGAGGAGAAACGACAGGAAGAGATCGACGAGTTGAAGGGCGAACACATTGAGGCACGCTGGGGCAACCAGATTCGCTCCTACGTCCTCCACCCCTACCACTTGGTCAAGGATCACCGCTCCGGCTACGAGTCAGGCAACACGGAGGCGGTGCTGGACGGACAACTGAATCCGTTCATAGAGGCGTATCTACGCTCACGAATGGGCTCGAGTTAGTCCGGCTCTGCGATCGGCGTCGCCCCCCGGCCCATCCATGCCGCTCAGAAAATGGGCTGACAAGACCTCTGGCGCAAGTCGCGGACTTGGGAGATGGATCACAGCATAACCAGGAGAGAGCTATGCCCTCCCCCAGAGAGATAAGAGGTATGTCCAGCCGCACGGGTCGCCAGGCGCCCGGAAGAACACTGAGCGAGGAGAGCCAGGCCGCCCTACGGAGCATGCAGGATCAACTCGGCGAGTTTCAGGAGTCGCTCTTGCTGACGTCTGTCCAGGACGATCTCGGAGAGATGCGGTCTACCCTGACCCTTCTGCCCAGCGAAATCGAAAACCTTCGCAACAGGGGCTACGTCTTCCGCAGCTACCTGGAGAAGAAGGTTGAAGTCCTGAATGGACAGTGGGACGACACGTCCCGCCAGGTAACCCGCGAGGTCACCCGCCTGACCCGGGAGCTCCAACGAGAGGCAGACGAAGCGGAGCGAGCATTGGACCAGGCTATGGGTGGTGGGACGGTCCCGGTCTCACGGGCACAGTCGGCCGTGGACGCGCTGGAGCACCGCATCCAGGCTGCCGAGGCAGCGGCCAAAGCTATGTACGATGCCCTGCAGCAAAACGTGAATCAGACAAAGTCTCAGATTGAGGAGGCCGTCTGGCTCCTTGATCAGCTGGAGCAGGCAAGCTTTGGCCTCCTCCCGGCCGAGGACCCTGTGGCTGCATGCAAGGCCCAGTTTATGAAGACGAAGAAGGACGGGCCTGAGGGGATGCTCTACCTGACGGACGAGCGATTGATCTTCGAACAGAAGGAGCAGAAGGCCACCAAGAAGGTGCTTTTCATCGCCACGGAGAAGGAGACGGTGCAAGAGCTGATCTTCGCGGTCCCCATCGGCCAGGTGGAGTCCGTAGAGACCAGCCAGAAGGGTTTCCTGGGTCGGAAAGAGATGGTGAAACTGCTCTTTGCACCCGCGGCGGATCTGAGCGGTGCCACGCTCCGCCTGCGCGGGGCAGATAACGAAGAGTGGGCAGCACTCATCGGGCGCGTTCGGTCCGGCGAGATTGCCAAGGAACGCTCACAGCCCAAGGAGGAGGAGACTCTGGAAGACGTGCGCTCTGTGCCGACGAAGTGTACCACGTGCGGAGCATCCATCAGCGTCGAAATCGTGCGAGGCATGCGCGAGATTACGTGCGAATACTGCGGCAGCCTCATTCGGCTCTAGCTGATAGGCATACCATCCACGAAGCATCCAGCTTGACGAGGGGGTCTACGATGGCGGAGGAACTGGTCGGAGGAATCAGTCACTGGTTCGACAACATCAGCGTGGCCGGCATCAGGCTTAGCGGGGATCTAGCCGTCGGAGACTGCATCCATATCATCGGCCACACCACCGATCTCGAGCAACAGATCACCTCGATGCAGCTCGACAATCAAGAGGTTGACCAGGCCACTGCGGGAGACGAAATCGGAGTCAGGTTGAACGGGCGGGCGCGGCCGGGCGACGACGTATTCAGGGTCACTTAGCCCTTGTCCGATGTCCTTCGGCAGGTCCGCGACGCGGTTACGAGACACGACCTCATCCCACTGGGAGAGCGTGTGGTCGTCGGGGTATCCGGCGGCCCCGATTCGCTCTGCCTGCTTCACGTCCTGCGCAGACTCCGGGAGAACCTCGACCTGAGCCTCCACGTCGCCCACCTCAACCATGGCACGCGGGGGGAGGCCTCCGATGCCGACGCACGGTTTGTGCGATCCATGGCAGATACGTGGAATTTGTCGGTCACCGTTGAGAGACGCGACGTGCCGGCGCTGGCCGATGAGCATGGCCTGGCGTTCGAAGAGGCAGCACGGCGGGTGCGGTATGCCTTCCTCGACCGGGTAGCGCGAAAGGTGAACGCCAGTCGCATCGCTGTCGGGCACAATGCCGACGATCAAGCCGAGACCGTGCTGATGCACATCCTCCGGGGATCGGGGCTCTCAGGCCTGCGTGGGATGCTCCCGCTCACGCCTCTCAGGGACTACCGTCTTGTGCCGCCTTCCGAGGAGGGCCGGCAGTGGGGCACGGGCAAGGAGGCCAGCGGAGACCGTATACCCCCCGCCGGGCAGGTGTTGGAGCGGGGCACGAGGGATTGCAGGGACCGCTCCTCCAGCTCTCTTATCAGGCCTCTCCTGGGAGTCTCTCGACGCGCCATTGAGGACTATTGTGCGGACCACGGTCTCCATCCCCGCTTTGACCGCTCGAATCTGGATACTACCTACTTCCGCAACCGGCTCCGTCACGGGCTCTTGCCGGAGTTGGAGCACTACAATCCCAGAATCAAGGAGCGTCTGCATCATCTAGCTGAGGTAGCGACCGGAGATTATGTTATACTCGCCAGAGCACGCCGCGAGGCCTGGGACACCGTGGTCACGCAGGAGCGGAGGCACGCGGTTGTGTTTGACCAGGCGTCCTGGCAAGCGCTGCCTATCGCACTCCAGCGGGCGACTTTGCGCCAGGCAGCCTGCCGTCTACGGCGCGGACTTCGGGACGTGACCTTCGTCCACATCGAGAACGCACGGGAAGTGGCCATGGAGGGGGAGACAGGTAAGGCCTCCACGCTCCCGATGGGGCTCGAGCTTAGGGTCGGCTACGAGACGCTGACCATCGGGGAGGCCGGTGAGGCGGGCCCTCCCCCGGAAGAGCCCCTCCTCTGGCAAGATGACCCCATGCCGGTTGCGCTACCAGGCACCACGCCGCTGCCGGAGACCGACTGGATACTCACGGCCCGACGGCTCGACCGGTGGAGCATGGTAGACATCACGTCTCCGGATCATCCCTGGTGCGCTTATCTGGACGCGCAGGCCTTGGTCAAGCCCCTTGTGCTCCGCCCCCGTCGGCCTGGCGACCGTATCCAGCCCCTCGGGATGGGGGGACGGCACGCCAAGGTGAGCGACTTGATGATCAACCTGAAGATCCCTGAGGCCTGGCGTGACCACGTGCCACTCCTTGTCGCGGGAGGCAAAGTCCTCTGGCTGTGCGGTCACCGCATCTCAGAGACAGCTCGCGTCGACGAGGAGACCGATAAGATCGTCAGGTTCCAGTTTGAGAGGGCCCCTTGATGGGTATGGGGCCCCGACGCTCGAATTGTGATTCGAGCGTCTCCTTGCGGCTTGAAGGACAATCGCGTAGGATTCCCGCTGCAGCTCAGGTCTTCCATTCCGTTCTGATCGAGGAGGTTCCATGCCATTGAATGACAGGGCACGCATCATCCTATTCTGGGTCACCATTGCTCTTATGCTCGCCGTGGCCGTTCTGGCGGGCGTGACCATCCTTCGCGCTTGTGGTGGGCTGCCCACACGGACCGAGCCCGCGTTCTCCATTGCTCCGCCTGACGTCACGCTTTGCACAGGAGGCCAACAGCAGTTCGCCGTCGAGGATGACGTGGAAGTGACGTGGGAAGCCACCGGCGGCACGATTAGTCAGGACGGGACCTACACAGCCGGGGCCAGCCCGGGCGACTACACGGTCACGGCATCCAGCGAGACGTCCGGGCGCGCTGCCGGCGCCATCGTGCACATCGTCGCGTGCACGCCGACACCCACCGCCACGCCTCTGCCCACTATACCCCCGACGCCGACGCCGGAGCAGACCCCGTCGCCCGGCCCAACGGTCACCGTCTCCTCGAGCCCGGATTCACAGGGAGACCTCGGAGAATATGAGACTGGGGCTCCCATCGAGTCCTCACCCAGCGGCATCGACATCGCTGACGCCAGCATCGGCCCCGAACAGGGGCTCTCCCTCGAGCCCGCGGACGACCTACCGGATCAGTTGGCAGATTGGGGAGAAGAGGGGGAGATGGTCTTCTGGCTATCCCTTCACGACGCCGTGCCGGATCCGCCGCCCGGCTATATGAATTGGCTCTTCGTGGTCGACACGGACGGCAATACTGAGACCGGGCGGCCCGTTGGCAGCCGGCGCATCAACCCAGACCTGGGTGATGAACTCGCCGTCGGCGTCAGCTACAACACGGAGGACGAAGCCTACGAGCCCTACGCCCTGGTATGGGACACGGAGGGCGGCGCCTGGGCCACGGGCCCGGAGGTCCGCTATACCTTCGGCGAATCTCGTACCATCGTGGGCCTGGCGCTCTCCAGAGAAGCCCTGGAGGAGTCCATCGCCGCCGTCGGCACCGCTTCCCTGTCGCCCGATGAGGCCCGGGGCCGCGCCGCGGCGGAAACCTACCTGGCGGATGGCACCCGCGTCATCGACTTCTACCCGAACCTGCCGGAGTAGTCGGTAACGGGCATAGCATCAAGATAGTCAGTACACCCCGGCGCCTGAGGCGCCGGGGCTGCTTCTCCAGTCATTGCCGGGCTCCGGCCTTCCCAACCTGACTGCCTGACCCCCGGGCCCCTGCGTCCTTTGTCACGCATTTGTCATGCCCGCACGCGCTCCTCTCTCGGCAGTTGACACGGCGACTTAGCCGCAGATTGGTTCAGCCGTCTCGAGGTCGTGCGACGACAGCCTCTTTCCAGAACGCCGCCTGCATGACCGATGTGGGGTAGCGGCTGACCCATGGTTTCACCAGCAGATGGTCCCGCTCGTAGGTTAGCGGCAGAATCGGCACATCCTGGGTCAGCAGGCATTGTGCCTCCCGGTAGCGCCTCATCCTCTCCT
>CAZIWL010000127.1:0-12579 GCA_964542755.1 uncultured Anaerolineales bacterium | reverse complement strand
TCTCCGGCTCGAAGCGCGCCTCCTCCTCGATGGCGTCCAGGATGATGGGCATGGTCTCCAGGCCGAACACGGCCTGGTCGCCGGCGGCCTGGTAGCGGTAGAAGCAGACGCCGGTGACGGGCTGGACCTCGCGGAAGTAGCGCATGGCCTGCTGCACCCAGAGCGCGTTGTCGGGCAGCCAGCCCGGATTCCCGGAGGCGTCCAGCGCCTGGGGATTGAGCTCCGAGACGAAGACGGGCAGGTCGGCAAACCGATCGGGCACGACCTCGAGGCCGGTCTCGACGGTGCGCAGGTGGAGGTACTGCCACTCCAGGGGCCAGTCGGAGAACTTGACCGTGGACCAGACCTCGTCGGGATCGTTGGTCTGGGTCTTGCTGTGGAGGAAGAGGACGTCGGCGCCGTCGATGTTCTCGAGGATGTAGGTCCACCAGTCGCGGTTGTTGGACCCGGGGCCGTAGTAGGGGTCGATGGGCGGCGGACCCAGCTTGACCGCGCCGTCGACGGCGTGCCAGATGTCGTTGTAGATCTGGGTGACATACTCGCGGGTGAGGACGAACTCGTTCCCCGACCCGAAGCCGGGCCACTCCTGGCGGTTGTTCGGCTCGTTGCCGACGTGGAAGTAGTCGACGCCCCGGGCCTGGAGCATGGTCTCCACCACGGCGTCGATGAAGGCTCCTTGATCCTCCAGCCGCGGCAGCGTGCCGGTCCCATCGGCATAGCCCCAGTTGAGGCGGGAGATGACGGTGAGGCCGGCGTCCTGCAGGTGGCTGTAGTCGAGGTGGAGGGGCTGACGCTGGACCTGACCGTGGACGAGACAGCAGCCTTCGAGGCCGCGGTCGACCATCCACTCGCCGCCCGCCTCGTCGTGGATACCGACGAGGACGTGGGCCGCCGGCGGGCCGGCGCCCTCCCTGACGTGCGCCGCACGAACGCCCACGTAGTCGGCCGCGCTCTTCTCCTTCCGCTGCCCGTCCCAGGTATCGATGATGCGGAGGGTCTCCCCCTCGACCTCCTCCAGATAGACGAAATGGCCGCCGTCAGCGCGCCTGAGGATGACCTCCCAGTCCTGATCGAGCAAATCCTTGAGCTCGCCCGCCGTGCGGGGCCGGGCGTCCTTGATAGACTCATCGAAGGCATCGAAGAGCGGCACCACACCCGCCCAGGCCATCAGGTTGTCGCTGACGTACCCCGAACGGGCAGCGACGAGGAGCTTGTCCAGGACGGGGGGTGTGACATCGCGCCGGTAGATCTTGCGAAGGATGATGGAGAGCCCGGTGAGGAAGCAGCCGTAGCGCCCGATGGTCTCCACACCCAGGTCGGGATGCTCGCCAAAGTCGTAATCCGCCCAGCGGGCGTCGCTCTGGGCCAGGGCGATATCCTCCTCAAGGTCGGGCAGGATTCTCACGGCAACGTCCCACGGCGTCTCAGAGTTTATGGGGTCGTACGCAGCGAATGGATAGTGCCGGTCGTACCAGGCCGCCATGTCCTCGCCCCACCCGTCGGGATTGACCGCGATGATACGCCGGTCCGGCGGCCCGGTGCCCGCATCGTCGGCGGAGTGCCCGAAGGTCTGCATGGCATCCGACGAACCGACGGCGGCGGCGATGCGCCATTCGATGCGATCGATCAAGTCGTCCAGCTGCGGGAGGAGGACGTAGGTTCGAGCGTAGGGCTCGCGCGGAGGGACGCAATCAGCTAGCCCGACACCGCCTGACAGCTGCTCGAAGGCGGGCGTGGCGGGCATCTCATCGAGGTGCGCCGCGCGGATCCCGCGCATGGCGGCGAGGGCCTCGTCCCCAACCCAGCGCTCGCGCTCACCGTTGGCGGTGTTGATGACGTGGAGGACGCCGTCGACAACCCTCTCCAGGTAGGCGTAGCGGACCGTCTCCTCATCATCACCCTCGACCTCCCGGAGGAGGATCTCCCACCCCTGGTTCCAGAGGATCTCGAGTTCGTCGATGGAGCGCTGGCCCTCATCGGCGATGGCGTCGTCGAAGGCAGAGAAAGGCGCGACGGCGTCCGACCAGACCAGCACGGAGTCATCGACAAAGGCGGCGCGTGAGGCCACCAGGAGCTTGTCCAGGTGCGGCGGCGTGACGCGCCTTCCATAGACGTTCCGGAGGATGATGGTGAGGCCGGTCAGGAGGGCACCGTAGCCCCCGATGGTCCCCCCACCCGGCTGCTCACCGAAGTCGGAGTCCTTCCAGCGGGGATCATCCTGCCCCACGGCGATGTCCTCGCGCAGGTCGGGGAGGAGATGGACGGCGGCCTCCCAGGGGGTGTCAGCCTCGATCTCCCGATAGAGGACGCCGGGATAGTGCTCTTCATACCATGGGCGGAGGTCGCCGCCCTGCCAGGAAGGGTTGATCACGGTGACGCGGCGGGCCGGCGGACCCACCCCGGCGTCGTCCGCCGAATGGCCGACGGTCTCCATGCTCTCGGAGGAGCCGATGGCCATGGCCGTCCGCCACTCGAGCCGCTCGAGAGCGTCGCCGATCTGGGGGAGGAGGATGTAGCTGCGCCGATAGGGCACCCGGGGCGGCACGCAGTCGGGCAACTCGGGGGGCGTGGGCTCTTCAGGCTCCTGCGGCCCTTCTTCGGGCAGGAGGGCATTCTCTCGCTCCCGGACGTCGATCATATGATCGACCAGGGCCGGGTAGACGCGCTCGTAATCTGTGTGGGTCCAGGCGCCGGTAGGACCGAGGGTGAAGGGACAGGCGGCATAGAGGTAGTAGTCCTTGCCCGCCTCCGCGTCGTACCAGATAAGGGCGTCGAGAATCGTCTCGACGGCGGCCGCCTGCTCGTCCGCGAGATACCACTCGCTGACCACCAGGGGCACGGTTTCACCCCGCTGCTCGAGCAGGTGATAGAGGAATCGGTAGCGGAAATGGAGCGGTCCGGCGCCCTCGACCTCGGGGGACCCGGGGATGGTATCGGGCCAGTAGTCGAGAGGGTCAAAGGTGTCGAAGGTGCCCTCGTGGAGGGTGAGGATGTGCCCGCCCTGGCGGGCGCGCCGGAAGACGGAGGTCTCCACCATAGCCTCCATCTCATCCCACTCGGGCGTGCCGGCGTTGAGCCCGAACAAGGCCAGCTTGATGCCGCGAGCTTCAGCCTTCTCCATACAGACGATCATGAGCTCGGCGAGGCGCTGGTAGCCGTCGGCCCCCGGAGGATCGGGCTCGTTGACGATCTCCCAGTAGTCGACGGCCTCCATCGCGGCAGCGTCGGCCTTGGTGAGGATGACACCGATAAGGGCCTCGGCCAGGGCGTCCAGATCGCAGTCCGGATTGTCGAGCTCCCCGCAGCCCTCGTACCGAGAGGTGTAGCGACCGATGGTGATGGTGCCCGGGCTAATGGCGCGGACGTCAGGGAGCCAACCGAGATCGTCGACGGCCTTCACCACGGGAAAGCGGGTCCCGTTCGCCTCCAGCTCGGAGCAGAAATCCCTGACGCGATTGGCGAAGATGGCATGGACACCCATCTTGCTCCCTCGCTCGACGATGGGGTAGTCCCAGGGCACAGGATCCGGGTCAGGCTCGGGATCCGGGTCTGGCTCAGGGTCTGGTTCGGGATCGGGATCCGGGTCTGGCTCGGGAGGCAGCACCTCGTCGTCGGCCACCAGCGCGACAGCGTCCCAGTAGGCATCATTGTGCTTGAAGGCCCACAGGGTCCGGCTGCGGAGGAAGACGGTGACGGTCTCGTTCTCGGCCTCTGCTTCGACGGAGGGGACGGGGTGATAGGCGTTGTAGATGTAGGCAATGGGCCCCCATACGACCGAGTCGGCCAGGGGATTGGTGCCTCCGGTGGGGTCTATGCCCAGCATGAAACCGAGATTGCCCAGGGCGTCATTCCAGGGATCGCCGTTGAGCGGGGGGATGTCCGCTTCAAGCAGACGGACCTCATCCGTGCCCACGCCGCACGAGCAGCGCGGGTTGTCATTGCAGTCCTCGTATCCGTCGAGGGGATGATTGCTCCAGGCGTGCGCCCATGCCGTCAGACGGAGGGTTTGACCGGGCTCAACGTCAACCTGCTGGAAGAAGCCGGCGTCATGTGTGCGATAGAAGGTGAAGAGTCTGGCCGCCTTCTCGCCGTCGTGGACGCGATAGGGGACATGCTCTCGACGGATGTCGCCCACCTCGGGCTGATCCCACTCGCCGGGGTCGTGATGGTACCAGGAGACCCACCCCGGGGGCGTGTGGAACTCGCCCAGCTCGGTCTCGTAGGGGTCGCCACCAGCGGGAAAGACGACGACCCGGTGACTACTCTCCTCCCCCCAATCGGCTTCAAATCCACTGTTCTCAAGCAGGTTCACGGCCATAGGTCGCCTCCTGTACCGGTGGCGGCCGGGCGCTGACGACGAGGCCCGAGCCGAACTCTAGTGAGCTTGCTGAACGCTACCTTCGAAGCCCAGCCCGCGTTCGCGCAGGCTGACGAAGCGCTGCTGTCCGATGACCAGGTGATCTAGCACGGATATGCCAAGGAGGTCTCCAGCAGCAACGAGCTGCCGGGTCACGTGGACGTCCTCCTGAGACGGTGAGGGATCGCCCGACGGATGATTGTGGGCCACGATGACGGCGGCGCAGTTGCGCCTGACGGCGTCCCGGAAGATCTCGGCGACGCGAATGTGGGACGCGTTGAGGCTGCCCACATAGACGTCGTCGGAGCCGAGGAGCCGGTTGCGCGTATCCAGGTAGAGCACGTGAAAATGCTCCTGCTCCAGGTGAGACATCTCGGCCATCAGGATCTGGGCCACATCGGAGGGTGAACGAACGATGAGGCGCTCCTCCGGGCTGGCGAGCAGCATGCGGCGCCCCAGCTCCAGGGCAGCCTTGAGCTGGGCCGTCTTCGCATTGCCCAGGCCCCGTTCCGCTCGCAGCTCCGCGAAGCTGGCGCGCGCGAGGCCGGGAAGCCCACCGTAGTTGACGATCAGGCGCTGGGCCAGGTCGAGGGCACTCTCGCCCCCGACGCCGACGCGCAGGATGATGGCTAGAAGCTCGGTGGTGTTGAGAGCTCCCTCGCCGCACCTGGCGAGTCTCTCGCGGGGACGTTCCTCCGTGGGGAGGTCCTTGATCGTAGGCGACGCGGCCTGGCTCATTGTGCCCCCTTGCGTGGTGGAGCTGGCGGACCATCCAGCCCCGACACCTCGAAAACGACCAACTCGAGACGGAAGGTGGTGGCGGCCAGGTCCCGCGTTAGAGAAGAGCGGGGCGAAGCCGCCACGTCGCATCAGGCAAAAGACGAAAACGGCGCCGGAGGTGCTCGTTGCCACCCCAGGGTGCGAGCTATCTCATCACGAGGGGAGACCGAGAGACGCCCTCGGGACGGCCATACCCCTCACGGGCCGTCCCGGACTGCACGTCGAGGGCGGTCTACTGCTCTTCGATCAGGATCGTCTCGATGGAATCTGCCTCGGGCTGATCAGGCCCAGGCTGGCGCTCGGTCAAGCTCTCGGCCACGTCCATGCCATCGGTCACCCGCCCGATCACGGTGAAGTTCCCGGTGAAGTCGGGCTGTGCGGCGTAGGTGATGAAGAACGAACTGCTGTTCTGGTTCGGAGCCGGTGTGTAGAAAACCACGAGACCGGATTCCTCAAAGGACTGATCGGCGACGGTCTCGTCACCGCAGGTGTAGCCGGGATAGGGCAAGCCGGAGCCCGAATTCGTCGGATCGCCGGTCAGCGCCACCTGCTCGTGATCGACGAAGAAGAAATCGAGGCCGTCGTACCAGCCATCTTCAGCCAGGAAGGCGAAGCTGTTCACGTTGGTCGGCGCCTCGTCGGCGAAGAGCTCCACGCTGATGTCGCCCTTCGTCGTCTTGATGGTGGCCACATAGTCCTTGTCCGGATCGATGACCTGCTCGGGCGGGGACGTGTACATCTCATCCCGCATAGCGACGAGGTCGATGAAGCCCTCCAGACGCCCGAAGCCACCAAACTCGCGGGTGGGGTAAAAGATCTTGTTGACGACGTACGTGGGCGTGGCCATCTGCCCATACTCCTGATACGCCTCGTAGTCCGCCATGATCTTCTCACGGTGGGTGTGCTCCGTAAGCTCCATCTCAAACTGATCGGTGTCGAGGTCGAGCTCGCCTGCGTACTCCACGAGCTTGTCCATCACCTCTTCCTCGGAGAGACCGCTCCACTCCTGCTGTTTCTCGTAGAGGAGGTCGTGCATCTCCCAGAACTTGCCCTGGGCAGCGGCGGCCTCAGTGGCCTCGGCCGTGATGATGGCCAGATCGTGGATGCTGACCAGGGGCAGGTGACGGTAGGAGAAGCGAATGCGATCGCCGTATTTCTCTATCAGGTAATCGCGGACCGTATGCAGCCCAGCACAGGCTGGGCACTCAAAATCGGCGTATTCGATGAAGGTAATGGGAGCGTCCTCCGGACCGACGACGTGATCGTCCTCGTCGAGGTCAGGAATCCGCGACTCAACAGGGAGGGTGAAGACCTCACAGGTAGCAGGACCCGACGGCGTCTCCGTCGTGACCGGGTCAGTAGCCTCGGACGCGGGCTCGGACGTGGGCGAGGGCGGGGCCTCCGTCGGTGATGCAGGCTCGGACGTAGCTGTCGGCGATGATTCGGCCGGCGTTGTCTCCTCCCCACACCCCGTCAATACGCCGAGGGTGACGACGAGCGCGAGTAAAAGAACGACCTTTCGCACAAAAACCTCCTACACTAGAACGGTGGAGGGTCTACCGGATCACAGCACCCATCGAGTCGGGGACGGTGACCTCCACCGGAAAACGCGCTGATACGCGTACAAACAACGCGTGAGATTGTACCATGGAAGGAAGGCTCCCACCAATCAAACCGCGAAAAGACTTGGCACCCTACCCGCTCCACGGTACAATCACTTGCAGGGTTCATCCCAGGGCACGATTCGGGAAGGCCAGACTGGGACCATGGGCCATCTCGATGAGCGGATACCAGGCTAGAGGAGTAGCTCGGTGCGGCGAATGCGCGTGATGCTGAGTGTGCACCTGCTGATAGGATTGGCGGCCTGCCGACTTGCGTCTGGACCCGCCCCGCAGGCCGCGCGGACGGACGTGCATCAGGATCCCCCGACACCTCCCGAGGAAGTAGAACGATTTACTCAACAGAGGGAACAGATGGTGGTCAAGACAATCAAGAACCGAGGCATCGAAGACGAGGACGTCCTGAAGGCGATGGAGGAGGTGCCGCGCCATCTCTTCGTGCCAGAGGACCAACGATCGCAGGCGTACGGCGATTATCCCCTGCCCATCGGCTTTGGGCAGACGATCTCCCAGCCGTATATCGTGGCCATGATGACGGAGCTTCTGGGGTTGGAGGAGGGCGACAGGGTCCTTGAGGTGGGAACCGGGTCCGGCTACCAGGCTGCGGTCCTGGCGGAGCTTCCCGCGGTCGAGGTCTACACGGTCGAGATCGTCCCGGAGCTGGCCGAGCGCGCGCAGGAGACCCTGGACGAGCTGGGTTACGACAACGTCCACTGCAGGCAGGGCGACGGGTACTACGGGTGGCCGGAGCATGAGCCTTTCGACGGCATCATTGTGACAGCCGCGCCGGACCACGTGCCGCAGCCGCTCAGGGAGCAACTGGCGGTGGGGGGCCGTATGGTGATCCCCATCGGGCCCCGGGGCGGGTATCAGACACTCTGGCAGTTCGTCAAGCAGCCCGACGGTGAGATGAAGGCCTATAGTATGGGCGGCGTGGCTTTCGTGCCCTTCACGGGGAAGGGGCTCCGCGGGAACGAGGAGGGCGGAGGCTGGCCGCCGTAGCCCACGCGGCCAGGTAGCAGGCCGTCCCCAGGGCGAGAACGGCGGAGAATCCCGCGGAGAGTGCAACGAGGGCAGCGAGGATGGAGGCGATCACCGACGCCCCACCGTTGACGGCCCAGGCCCAGCCAATGAGGGTGGGCGTCCGCTTCTGGAGCAGCTCGACGGCGGCCGGAAACGGCATCCCCATGAGGATTCCCAGGGGAGCCAGGACGACCACGGTGAGGGCCAGACGAGCCCACAGCGGCGCAGCGAGCGCGATGTCGAAGACCATCGGAAGCCCGACGGTGTAGGCCGCGATTGCCGCCGGCAGCAGGGCCAGCGGGACACGCGGCCCCACCCTGGGGGAGAGAGCACTCCCAATGCCGGAGAAGAGGAGCACGCTGAAGAGGACGGCCGCCATCGCATAGGCAGGCGAACCGAGGAAGAGGATGCACCGCTGCATGAGCGGAATCTCCACGAAGAGGTAGCCGAACCCCAGAGAGCCGAAGGTGGCCAGGGTGGCCGCCAGCGGCCCACCCCCTCGACGCAGGACGGCCACCGGGGCCACGATGAGCAGCCCCGTCGCCAGGATCGCCAGGACCAAGAGGATCAGAACCACGAAATATCCGGCCCCGCCGAAAGGCTGCCACGTGTGGCCGAGGGCGGCGAGGACGCCGGGCGCCTGGGACCAGCGGAAGAAGTGGCCGAAGAACGGGTGGTTGTCCGTGGGCGGGCGGACGTTGAAGGGATAGGCGTCGTACCAGTCGTCCCGCGTCTCAGCATCAAGGAGCGCGAGACAGGCCTGATGATAGTAGGGTTCCGGGAGAACGTTGTGACGGTTGATCTCAGCGTCGGCGAGGTCGGGGGCGTAGACCAGGTCGAAGGCCCGAGGCTCGGCGAAGGCCCGCACGCGGTCCAGGTCCTTGTCCGTGAATGGCGCGGTGCTGGCCAGTATGAGCATCTGCCGGTAGCTCCGCAGGGCCAGAAGAGAAGCCCGAGGGTCGGCGCCAGCCTGCTCGAGGGCCTCCGCGGTCAGCGCAAAGGCACGGATGGACTCGGAGGGCGGGACCTGGAGCCAGCGAGTGACTACAAGCAGCCCTCCGGGCTCCAGCAGGGCCAGGTAGTCGGAGAAGGCCTGGAGGGTGTGGCGGTAGTCCTCGTTGAGGCTGTACGCCCCGGAGGTAACCGTGCGCTGGGATCCGTTCAAGGAGAGCACAAGCAGATCAGCTCGCTCCGAGGCGCGCGGCCCCTCCCGCTTGGCAAAGGTGCGCCCTTCCTCCAGCACCACCTCCACCCGGGGGTCGTCGTACAGGTCGCCGGCCCAGCGGCCCTGCGCCCGGACGGCCTCTACAGTCAGGGGATTGGGCTCCACAACCGTGACCGAACGGGCCCCCTGGGCCAAGGCGGTCACGACGTCCGCGCCCCCCTGGGGCTCCAGGATGACGGCGTCAGCGTCAGGCCGCAGGCGATAGGGCAGGGCTCCCAGCAGACAATCGGTGTAACCGACATCGGCGAAGCGGGGAGGAACGTGGTGAATGTAGCTGACGTCATCACCGTCCACCGTGAGGCCTCGCTGCGGCGGCGGCTGGAGAGAGCACCGAAACCCACTCCCCGCCAGCCCACGTATGCTGGCCGAATCGACAACGTCCACGCGGGAGAAGCCGTTCCAGCGCTGGAAGACGACGTCGGCATCGGGGACCTGGAGCAGATAGCTGAGGGCCTTGTACGGCGAGAGCCGGATGTGGAGGGAGGGAGGCGTCCAGACAGCTGCCACGAGCGCAAGGATCAGAAGAACGACCTGGAAAACAGTGGACGCCCAGGCGCTGCGGAAGATGGGCCTGGCTGGCGTTCGGGGCTCTGAGGCCAGCGCACGGCCAAAGGCCAGCGCCGCGCAGAGGCCCAGGGCAGCCGAGAGAAGCACGACGCCCTCTCCTCCGACCAGAGCCGGGGCCCCGATGGCGAGGACACAGCCCGCAGCGGACCCAACGAGGTTGGCAGCGTAGATGCGGTGAGCTTGGTGCGGGTGAGTTGTGAGCAGCTGCCCGACGACGGCCCCGCTGCAGAAGAACGGCGCGGCGAGAGCGACATAGTGTAGCAGAAGCAGCAGGCCCTGCCGCCACTCACGAGCGATCCGAAACGAATCAAAGGGCACATAGATGGTGAAAGCGTAGGCACCCACGGCGGCGGCGGCGAATCCGCGGCTGAACCAGACGGGAAGCCTTCGCGCCTCTCGCCGGGCCAGCTGCGGGAGGAGGGAGAGCAGCGTGCCGCTGGCGCCGTAGCCCAGGAGGGCCAGGCTGACGACCATGAAGGCGAAGTGGTAGAACTGGGCGACGGAGAAGAGGCGCGAGAGATTGATTTCGAAGGCAAGCGAGGCGGCTGATAGCAGGAAGAGGCCCAGATAGAGCACCCGATCAGCTCCTCGAGCGAGCTCGCTCCCCCACCGTGTGCCGTCGGGTGACAAGACCACCAGCAACGACTGACCCAACAAGGACCAACGGGATGAGGGCGAGCGAAGCGAGGAAGGGGTACGTAGGCCCGCCGGCGTAGAGCCACCCCGCCAGGTAGGGAGCGACCACTTGAGAGACGGCGATGACCGTGTCGCTGGCCCCCAGTAGGAGTCCCCGGTCCGCCTCACCGGCCAGCTCCGTGGCATGGGCCTGGACCAGGGAGCGGCATCCGTAGTAGGCACCCCGCAGCAGGAAGGCAAGAATCAGGATTGGCAGGTTGCGCGCCAGCAGCAGAGCAAGCACGGAACCCCACACGAGAACGGGCCCCAGGATGAGCCCACCCGCCTTCCCAAGTCGACCCCGGCGACCCGAATGTGGTCGATCGCCGTCGGCCAGATGTCCAAGGAGGGGGTTGAGGAGCGCATTGCCGAGGGCCTGGAAGGAGCCGAGAACACCGATCCGGGCAACCCGCCAGCCACCGACGTCCTGCAGAAAGTTGGGAGCGAGAGGAAAGGCCACGTACATGGCCACGAAGATCAGGCTGGTGAAGGCGGAGAAGCGCAAGAAGCGGCCGTTGAGCAAGGCACGCCACCGGCGACCGTCCCCGGTGCGAGCCGGCACGGGCTGCGGGGAGCTATTGGCCACGATGACCATCGATACGGCGAAGCACGCGGCCGAAACGAAGTAAACCGCACGCATCGACGTGACCCCGGCGAGCCACCCGCCCACGGCCGGGGAGATGACACCCCCGGCAGCGTAGCCCGCGAAGACGAGGGTGATGGCCCGGGCCACGCGGCGTCCGCCGGCGGCGTGGGCAAGGTAGGTGTTCACGACGGGTACGCAGTAGGCCGAGAGCGCGTAGATCAGGAGACCCGGCACTAGGGCCTGCCAGCTTCGGGCCGAGGCAACAAGCAGCACCCCGACGAGGCCGGTCACCCATCCGCCGACCATGAACCACTTCCGGGGAACACGGTCCGCAAGGAGGCCGGCGGGCAGGTAGGTGGCGCCCCGCGCCACGTTAGCGAGGGCCAGGATACCCCCGAGCTGTACGGGCGTCGCCCCCAGCTCGACGATGTAGAGGGGCTCGATGTGGAAGAAGAGCCCCTCACCAAAGCCCCATAGCAGCAGTGCCGCCCCGACGAGTCGCACGTCGCGATTCATCGACGAGCGGGCCGCCGGAGCAGGGGCGCAAAGGGGCTTGTATGGGTCGGGATGAGCCGCGGGCGGGGCGCGGCCGACCTACGGAGCAGAGGCTGCCGGCAATGATGAAGGTTCATACAGTTTATTGTACACGTCCGAGGTGGTTTGAACAACGCCGGCGGGTGTGCTACCAACCTACCACAGCCGCCACAGGCGGGGAGGCGGACGGTCGACACAGGGGGGATCAGGATGGAAAAAGCGCTGCTGCTGACGGGACGCCCAGGGGTGGGAAAGACGACGCTGGTCAGGAAGGCTGCCCGAGCACTGGAGCCTGAGGCGGGCGGCTTTGTCACCGAGGAGATTCGAGGCGCCGGGGGCCGCCGCGTCGGATTCCGGCTGGTGACGCTGGGCGGCAAGAAGGCGGTGATGGCGCACGTCGATCTGCAAGGCGGGGGACGCCCGCGGGTGAGCCGCTACGGTGTGGACGTAGATGCGATAGACGAGGTGGGCGTGAGAGCCCTCCGAGACGCGATGACGTCCAAGAAGGTGGTCATCGTAGATGAGATTGGGAAGATGGAGCTGTATTCGGATGCGTTCCAGGAAGCGGTCCTGGACGCCGTGGCGGGCGAGGTGCGGGTCCTGGGGACCGTGATGCGCGGTTCTCACCCTTGGGTCGACGCTCTCAAGGCGAGACAGGAGGTCACGGTCTGGGAGGTCACCCGAGACAATCGGGACGAGCTCGTAGAAAGGGTGGTGACGTGGGTGGAGTAAGGACGTGCCGCCGTTTCGGATTTCTCGGCTCGCAAGGGCTGGGGGCGCGGGAGGCTAGCGGGATGAGCGGTCCGGGGCGCTGGGGAGGGGGTGCGCGCACGCGACGCACGGGCAATGCGTCCGGCGATTGGGTGTCAGTTGGTTGGCGCATCTTCGTCTCGCAGACATTCTGAAAGGCATCGATTCTCGCCGTAGATGCGACTGAACCGGATCTACGGGCAGACTCTTGCCAAGCAAACGCCTGTTACCGCCGGTGGCGTGGACGTGAGCGAAGCGAGACGTCGTGTCGAAACCCAGCGAGCGGCACATCCCGGACGATTCCGCGGCGCAGGCCGCTCCTTGATCTCGATACGCCCAGCCAACGGCGCTGGGCACTCAATCAGCGTTGCTTCGCCGGTTTCCCCTTCAGAACGTTTGCTCGTCTCGCGGGTGCACTAACGAGTTGTCGCGGACCGACCGCGGATTGGCTAGAGATGATTCG
>CAZIWL010000126.1:7717-12585 GCA_964542755.1 uncultured Anaerolineales bacterium | reverse complement strand
TTCATGTCGTTTCCGACTTCCGCCGCGAGATCTATGACAACTCGTTAGCGCACCCGACCCCATCGGTGCGATGCACCTCATCGGCGTATGCCCGTCAGGGACGCAACCGCGATCAGCACGCCGGGTCACCGTGCGACGAGCGGACGGCGCGGGGCAATCGTAGTGGCCACTTTCGTCGATCCGTGACTGGGCTGCGGGCCTTGTGGAGTGGATCAGGCCCCACCCGTAGTGGCGACTTCAGTCGCTGCGTGAATGGGCTGGAGGGTTGGTGGAGTGAGTCCCCGGGGGCGCGGTTCGCTGGCGCCTGAAGCTTGAGCGCGAACCGAGGATGCTGACGGAACCGCTAGAGCGCTCACTACGAGGGCTCGATAGCGACATCGTCTGTGCATCCACAATCGCTCGCGCCGACTGGTGCGCGAAAGAGCCCCTTGTGGTATACTACGGTCCAGCAGAAGGAGCCGCCCGACCCGTTCAGCCAGAGCGCCGCACCCGATAGCCGTGGGCCGTCCCTAATGCCTGAGGGGAGTTCTATCGTGCAGCGACCTACCCAGGATAGACCGGATGCGAGCCAACGCCAGCCGAAGGAGAGCCGCGGCTGCGCCCCTCCGATCCTCGTAGCCCTCCTGCTCCTGCTCTTGGTGGGAGCGGGCGCCTTCTCGGCGTGGATGGTGGAGCGCGCGGTCCTCGCGCCCTACGAATCCCGCATCTACCCAAACGTCCACGTCCTGGGCGAGAACCTGGGCGGCTTCACCCCCACCGAGGCTGCCCATCGCCTGGAGACCCTCTTCGCCGGGCACGACACCGGCGATCTCATCCTGACTGACGGGACCCACCAGTGGCGCGTGCCCTGGAGCGAGGCCGGCATGCATCTCGACGCCCAGGCCACGGCCCAGCGCGCCTACGACGTCGGACGGGAGCAGGGCTGGCAGACGCTCCTCTCGATGTGGCTGGGGGAGGACCGCTGGGGCACCAGCCGCACCATCTCCCCCGCCTTCACCATCGACCCCGAGGCCACCCGGAGAGCCCTGGAGGCCATCGCGGCACAGGTGCACGTCCCCCCTGTCGACGCCGCGATCCGCATGGACGGCGCCCAGGTGATCACCACCCCCAGCGAATCGGGCCGCACCCTCGACGTCGATGCAACCGCACAGAAGATCGTCGACACCGTCACCCATCTCGGCCCGGACTACCCCTTCGCCCCCACCTACAGGACCATCCCGCCGGACGTGGACAACGTGGACGACCTTGCCGCAGAAGCCGAAGCGCGGCTCGATTGTGAGATCCAGATCTTCGCCCAGGGTGAGCACGAGGGACAGCTGGCCTCTTGGAGCTGGACGCTGGGCCGCGAGACCGTCGCCAGCTGGCTCCAAGTCGAGGAGACGGAGGAGCCCCCCGGGTACGCCCTCCGGCGCGACGACGCAGCCGTAGCCGCCGTCGTCGCGAACCTGGCCGCCGAGCCGCAAGCCGCCGACTGGGGCTTCCCCACGGAGACCGTCACCGCCCAGATTCTCGACGCCTTCGAATCCGGCGGCGGCGCCGTCTCGGTCGACCTGACGCCCCCACCCCGCATCTACGTCGTCCAGGCTGGGGACCGCCTTACGACCATCGCAGCGCAGTTCGGCATGCCTCCGGGGCTGATCGCCGAGCAGAATCCCAACATCGACCTCAATCAGCTTCAGGTGGGCCAGGAGCTGATCGTCCCACGGCAGGAGGTGCTCACGCCGTACGACACGGTGCCGGGCAAGCGGGTGGAGATCAGCATCCCGGAGCAGCGTCTGCGGGTTTACGAGAACGACGTCCTGATCTATGACTGGCTCTGCTCCACCGGCCAGGAGGACTCCCCCACCTACACCGGTGAGTTCCAGGTGTTGACCAAAGAGGAGATGGCCTACGCCAGCCAGTGGGACCTGGAGATGCCCCACTTCATCGGTATCTACCGGGCCGGCGGGGACACGTACAACGGCATCCACGCCCTGCCCATTCTCGCCAACGGTCAGCGGCTCTGGGCGGGCAACCTCGGGTCGCGGGCGTCCTTCGGCTGCATCATTCTGGGCATTGAGGAGGCCGAGACCTTGTTCAATTGGGTCGATCTGGGGGTGTCCGTCATCATCCGCTAGCCGCGGCCCCGTCGTTTGCCTGGGACACGTGATGGGCGTGGGGCAAAGAGTGAGGCCCGTCGGCCTCCCCCGCACAAGCCTGGCACAGCCCTGGAATGGTCAGGTGCTCCAGGTCGATCTTGAAGCCGTGAGCGTCGCGCATCTGCGCCGCGAACGCTTCGATCGCCTCGGGCTCGACGCCTATGATGGTGCCGCACGAGAGACAGACCAGGTGGAAATGCTGTCCGTGCAACCCCAGCAGCTCGTAACGCCGCTGCCCATCCCCGGGATCCACCGAGGCCACCAGATGGAAGTCCTGGAGCAGCTCCAGGGTCCTGTACACCGTGGAGATGTCCACCGACGAGGTAAGGGCACTCACCCGTTCATAGATCTCCTCCGCCGTGGTGAACCCCTCCACCTCGTGGAGCACCGACAGCACCATCTCCCGCTGCGGCGTCAGTCGGAATCCGCGCTCGCGCAGTTGCTTGAAAAAGACCTCTTCACAGGACATCCCTGCTCCTCCCTCTGTTCGACACGCCTCCGTCGTCGGGTGTGAAAACCCGACCTACCAAGACCCCTTCCTATCCTTCGTGCCCTTCGTGCCCTTCGTGCCCTTCCTGGTCCCTCACGAGCCCTCTCATCCCGCCCGCCGCTCCAACCGCGGATTCGCCCATGTCTCCAACGCGAATCCGACGAACGTCAGCCCCAACACGACCAAAGTGATGCACACACCCGGGGGCGCGGCCCAGCGCACCCACACGTCGGAGATGAAGATTGTAGGATACTCAAAGGCATAGCGCAACATGGAGCCCCAGCTCTTCACCGTGGGGTCCCCAAGGCCTAGAAAGCTGAGCCCTGACTCCGCAAGGATCACGTGCTGGAACTCGACGATGAAACGCACCAGTCCAATGGACGCCGTGCCCGGCAACAGGTGCCGCGCCAGGATCCGCACGTCGTCCGCACCCACCGCCACGGCGGCCTCGACGAACCCATGGTGTCGCTCCGTGAGCACCTGTGAACGGATCAGCCGTGCCGTCTTCGTCCACCCGAAGAGCATGAAAAAGAACACCAGCGTCCAGAAGCCGGGCTTGAGAAAGGCGGCCAGGAAGACAATCAGGGGGAAGCGCGGAACCGCGAGGAAGACGTCGACGATCCGCATCAGGGCAAATCCGAACCGGTCGTAGTACCCGGCTAGCACGCCCAGGATCACGCCAACCACCGTCGAGAAGCCCGCCGCCAGGGCCCCCACCAATAGTGAGAACCGTGCGCCGTACACCAGCTCGGAGAGGACATCCTGACCGATGTCGTTGGTGCCCAAAGGGTGCGTCAGCGACGGCGGCAGCATAGGCTCGTCTAGCGCCTTCGGGTCGTGCGGCGCGATCCACGGGGCAAGAAGGGCCACAAGCGCGAAGAACCCCAGCACACCCCACCCAATGATGCCCAGCCAACGGCTCGTGTTAGACACAGCCGCGCCCCCTCGTCCATAGCAGGACCCCATGCGCCGTTCTCCCGCGCCCCTCTCCCATCCGCACCCTCAAAGCCATCCTAGTCCCCCGCCCGCAGCCTTCTCACCCGCGGATCGAGCCATCCATAGACTACGTCCGCCGCCAGGTTGAGCACCAACACAAAGACCATCGTCACCAGGAATGCACCCTGCAGCAGCGGGTAGTCCCGCGCCGTGCCCGCCTCATAGATCAGCGTCCCCATCCCCGGGTAGGCGAAGACCACCTCGACGAACATCGTCCCCATCAACATGAAGCCCACGCGCATCCCCACCGTCGTGACCACCGGAAGGATCGCATTCGGCAGCGCGTGCCGCAGCAAGACGATCGACTCCAGGACGCCCTTGGCCCGCGCCGTCCGCACGTAGTCCTCGCCCAGCACGCTCAACATCGCGTTCCGCGTGATCAGGTACATCCCTGGCAGGTGCGTCAGCACCAGCGTCAGCACGGGCAAGAACCCGTGGCGGAGGATACTCCGCACCTGCACGATTCCACCAAGCCGCGCTGCCTCCGCGCTCTGAGCCCCGCCGATGGGCAATAGCCCCCATCGTCCGCTAAAGAAAACGATCAGGACCATCCCCAGGAAGAACGGAGGCCACGAGCCCAGGGAGAAGATCCCAATCATGAGCCCTACATCTGCGCTCCCTCCGCGGTGCCAGGCAGAGAAGGCTCCCAGGACGATGCCCAGCGCGATGTAGACGACGGCCGCCGTCCCGCCCACGACCAGCGTCCACTTCAGCCGCCCCAGAATCACCGAGCCGACCGGCGCGTTGAAATAGATCGACCAGCCCAGGTCCCCCCGCGCCAGCCCACTCACGTAGTCCCAGTACTGGCCCACCAGGGGCTTGTCCAGCCCATAGTACTCCAGCAGATTCGCCCGCATCTCCTCGGTCAGCAGCATCGGCGAATCCGCCCCCGGATCCCCCATCAAGTACGCCAGCGGATCCCCCGGCATCATCCTCGGCAAGAAGAAGTTCAAGGTCAGCAAGACCACGACCGTGATCATATACTGCACGACCTTCGTCCCACTATGACTCATCAAGACGATCCCACCAACTCCGCCCCACCAGACAACACCCTCTCTACGCGTGTGAAAGACCCATCAACGCCACCCGCTTCCGTAACACCAAAACTCCCTCTCCCCAAGACGAAGATCTCCACGAAGCTCGCACTCTCCTTCCAGGTCAAGAAGCCCCCTCCCCTGGGGGGAGACAAGGATTCCAGTCGCGTCAGCTCGCCCTCTTGCCAAGACCCCCTCTCCCCGGGCCGT
>CAZIWL010000126.1:0-7617 GCA_964542755.1 uncultured Anaerolineales bacterium | reverse complement strand
CCCTCTCCCCGGGCCGTAGGCCTCCGCCAGGCTAGTACCTCCCCTGGGGGGAGAGAACGATTCCAATCGCGTCAGCTCGTCCTCTTGCCAAGACTCCCTCTCCCCTGGGGGGAGAGGGCTGGGGTGAGGGGAGGCCACAAAACCGCCCTCCCCCCCTCCATCGTCAACAACGCCATTCGCCGCCGCCCATAGATCCCAATCCTTGATCCCCGCCGCTCGGCGAGCTCCAGCAAACGATGCCGCAGCGCCCCCCGATGGTCGCCGTTCACACGAAGGTGGAACGCCCACCATTCGACCAGATCCTCCTCGCTCTCGTAAACGTAGTTCGCGCTGGCCCACACGATCTCCACGTCGGCCAGCAAACCCATCTCGAGGAGCGCCGGATAGAAGTGGGCCAGGTGGGGAGACGGCACCCGCTTGACGCCCCGGAAGTCGCGGTGCAGTGCCCGGTACCAGCTCGGCTGGTCCCCCACCCCCATCAAGACCAGCGTGTGCCGGGCGAGACGGACCAACCTCCGCAGCACGGCATCGATAGGTACCACGTTGTAGAGCGAATGCGAGGCCAGCGCCAGGTCAAACGTCCCCCGAACATCCGTCAAGCCGTCCTCGACCCGCTCTGGAATGACGCGCACGTTCTCCAGGTTGGCCGCGGCGAGGTTCTGAGCCAGCGCTTCCCGCATAGCAGGCGACGGTTCCACGCCAACCACCTCCGCCCCGGCCGCCGCCATCGGCAGCGTCAAGCCTCCGCTCCCCGGGCCGATCTCCAGGATGCGCGTGTCCCGCCCCAGGGGAACCGGAAGCCGCGAAAGGACCAGATCGACGTAGTCGTTGTTCTGGACCCAGGTATCGTACCACCCCGCCAGCCGCTGCCACATCGCGCCGTCGTCGCGCTCCCGCGCCTTGCGGCAGGCGCTCACTTGCTCTCGCCACTCGCTCAAAGCACTCATGAATGGAGCAGTCCGTCCCGTCTATGACAGTATTCGCCGGTAGCGCGGATCGAGGAGATCGCGCAGCGTGTCCCCCAGCAGATTGGCCGATAGAACCGTGATCACAATCGCCATGCCGGGGGCGACGGCCAGCCACGGCGCCGTCTGTACGTGGAGCTGCGCCTCGTTCACCATCGCGCCCCATTCCGGGTGGGGCAGCTGCACCCCCAGGCCAATGTAGCTCAGTCCCGACATGCTCAAGAGCACACTCCCCAGGTCCAGGGTGGCCATGACAACCACAGGGCCCAGTATGCCGGGCAATACGTGGCGGGTCACGATCCGCGCTTTGCCCGCCCCAATGGAGTGCGCCGCCATCACGAACTCCCGTTCTCGCACCGAGAGAACGAGACCGCGTACCAACCGCGCGCACCCCGCCCACCGCACCAGCGTCAGCCCCAGGATCACGTTGCGCAGTCCCGGCCCCAGCAGGCCGGCCACGACCAAAGCCAGGATAATCGACGGAAAGGCCAGGACCGTGTCGACCAGGCGCATGACGATTTCATCAACCCATCCACCCTGGAAACCGGCCAGCGTGCCCAGCGCCACACCGATCGTCGTCACCACGACGACCGTGAACCCCGCAGCTCCCAGCGATGCCCGGGACCCCACCAGAAGGCGGCTCAACACGTCGCGCCCCAGGTGGTCCGTCCCCAGGGGATGCTCCCACCCGGGCGAGTCGAGCCTCCCCTGCAGGTCAATTGCCAGGGGATCATGAGGGGCCAACACCGGTGCCAGAAGAGCCGTCAGCATCAGCAGGATCAGAACCACCGCTCCGACAAAACCCGCCGGGGCCTGCTGCACATGCCGCATCATCAAGGCCCCAAGTCTCTCAAGCGAACCCTGTTCGCCGCTCGTCCCCTGCGGCCCACGCCGCACCCGCGGGAGCGATCTCCCTTGCCCGACGGGGTAGTCTTGAGCGGTCACGTTCCGTACTGGACCCGCGGATCCACCCACCGGCACAGCAGATCCACAACAAAGTTGATCGCGACGAAGATGAGCGTGATGAACAGGGCAAACCCCTGGATCACGGGAAAGTCACGGCCCAGAATCGAGTCCACCACCAGCATGCCCAGTCCCGGCCAGGCGAATACCTTCTCGATGACGATAGCACCCCCCAGCAGATGCCCGAACTGGAGCCCGAGCACCGTCAACACGGGCAGTAAGGAGGGTTTCAGCGCGTGCCGGAGCACCAGCATCCTCTCCGAAAGCCCCTTGGCTCTCGCCGTTCGCACGTAGTCCTCGCCGAGCACCTCCAGCAAGTTTGCCCGTGTCAGCCGCATCAAGACGGCCGAGGCCCTCAGTCCCAGGGCGAAACACGGCAGGACGAAGTGCCTCAAGCCTCCACGCCCCATCGACGGCAGCCATCCAAGGCGCACGGCGAAGAAGAGCACCAGAATCGTGCCCAGCCAGAAGGACGGCACGGAGGCCCCCAACAGGGCCAGGAACCGGCTCACCTGGTCCACCACGCCGCCCCGCCAGACCGCCGAGAGAATGCCCACCGGCAGCGCAATCAGCAGCCCCACCGCCATCCCGCCGGCGGCCAACGCCAACGTGGCCGGTAAGTGCGCCGAGAGCTCGTACCAGACCGTGTGCCCGGACAGGAGCGAATCCCCCAGGTCCCCGGAGACCACCCGCCCCAGCCATCGAACGTACCGGAGCGGCACAGGCTCACTCAGGCCCAGCTCCTCACGGACCGCCTCGATCTGCTCCTGGCTCGGCTCGATCTCCTTCCCGTGGCTGGCGATGATCTCGGCTGGATCCCCGGGCACCAGCCCCATCAGCCCAAACGTGATCAGCGACACGCCGAAGATCACAGGCAGAAGGGAGACGAGACGGCGCACAACGTACTGACGCATCATTCTTGAATCCGGGCGGCAGCTGGCCTTCCCCGCGGGGAAGGCCAGCTGCCGCGAGTGTCATTCTGCGGCTAGATAGGCCTCGTCAATGGATGGCTTGAACTGCACGTCGAGCCGCAGGTCCTTGACGTTGTCCCGCGTGGCGTAGATCGTCGCCTCGTGATACAGGGGCGTGAACGGAACGTCCTCGGCTACGATGGCCTGGAGCTCATCATACATCGCCTTCCGCTCAGCGACGTCCATCTCCGATTGGGCAGCCAGGATCAGCTCGTCGGCCCGCTCATTGGCGTACCCGTAGCTCCGTCTCTGATTCAGGCCGCCCTCGCTGTACACCCACTCCCCCATGAAGAAATCGGGATCACCCGTCATCAGGGTGTAGGGCATCATCGTCAGGTCATACTCACCGTTCTTCAAGGCCTCGCTCCAGGCGCCGCCCTCCATCGTCTCGATCGTCACGTCGATGCCCATCGACACCAGCGTGGCCTGCAGGATCTGGCTGATGTTCTCATACGGCCAGCGGCCGAGTAGGCCAGAATGGAGGATCAGTTTCGCCTCCACCCGGTCACTGCCGAGCGCCTCCTGAGCCAGGGACGCCGCTCTCTCCATGTCATACTCTGGCGCGGTATCCGTGCGCACCCACTCCGCCGCCCGAGGCGTGATGACGCTGACGCCCGGGTCGCCGAACCCATACAGCGTGGTGTCGACCAGCCCCTGCCGGTCGACGGCCTTGCTCACCGCCTGACGCAACCTCACATCGTCGAACGGTGGTTTCCCACTGTTGAACGTCAGGTAGTGGCTCGTCGCCACCCCCTGCTCGTGGAGCACCAAATCCTCGGCATCCTCCACGATCGACGCCTGCTCCGGCTGGAGGGAGCCCACGTCGGCGATGGCGTCGATCTCCCCCGTCTGGAGCGCGGCTAGCCGCGTCGTCGCCTCCGGGATGTACTTGAACGTCACCTGTTCCAGCTTGGCGGGCCCGCCCCAGTAGTCCTCGTTCCGTGTGAGGATAATGCTGTCATCCTCGATGTACTCCTCGAAGACGAAGGGGCCGGTGCCCACGGGACCGGTTGGACGCCCATCCTCTCCGAGGGCGTTGGGGGAGATCATCGCGCTCGAGAAATACGCGATCAGCTGCGGCAAGTTCGGCGTCGGCTCGCTCATCAGGAACTTCACCGTATACTCGTCGACTTTTTCCAGTGAGTCGAGGCCCGGCAGGGTGGTCGAGTATTCCTCCTGGAGCTTGGGCACGTTCAGCAGTACCGCGTCCGCGTTGAACGGCGTCCCGTCGTGGAACGTGACCCCCTCCCGCAGGCGGAACGTCCACTCGGTCCCGTCCTCATTCGCCTCCCAGGACGTGGCCAGCACGGGCTGCGCCACCATATCGTTGTCCAGGATGACCAGGGGCTCCCAGACGGCCAGGGATCCGTGCAGGTAGTACCACTCGTCAGGACCGTCGTAGAGATCACGCCCCAGACCAATGGTCAGTATCTGCGGCACGTCGGAACCCGCTTCCCCCTCCGAGGAAGCAGACTCTGGCGTGATATCCGATGAGGATGTCTCCCCCTCCCCATCCGGAGCCTCCGCCCTCTCGGACACGGTTGGGGGCAGGAAGATCAGCTTGTTCATCGCGATCGGAATGCCAAAGCCCACGCCGCCCTGGGTGTAGAACCACGTATCCAGCACGCCGGCGTCGAAGACCGTCCACATCTTGGGGTGATAGAGCGTCAGCACCGGCAGGTCTTCAGCGACCATCTCCTGGAGCTCCCAGACCACCTCGAGCCGCTCCTCGTCGTCTACGGCAGCCGCCTGCCGCTGGTAAAGCTCGTCGTAGGCCGCGTTCTGGTACACCGCAGCGGGCCAGGTGGGCGTCTCCAACATCGCCGGGTTGGCGATGCCGCCGTGACCGTTGATCGCCAGGTCGAAGTTGCCCTCGCGCAGCAGCCCGTCGACGGTGCTGTAGTCGCCCGTCTGCACCTCTACCTCAATCCCAACAGCCTCCAGGTCAGCCTGTACGAGTTCCGCCTCGCGGGCGAAACCGGCCGTGGTGATCAGGTTGACGCTGAGGTCGGTCGCGCCGGCCTCCTCCAGCATCGCCTGCGCTTCCTCTGGATCGTGGTCGTACGAGGGCAGGTCCGGATTGTGCCAGTCGGTGTGAGGCGACAGGATGCCCAGGTTAGCCACGATCGCCCCACCGTGGGTCACCTGGTCCACGATGCGCTGTCGATCGATGGCGTGGGCCACAGCTCGGCGCAGCTCGACGTCGTCAAAGGGGGCCCTCTGAGTGTTGAAGATCGTCTGGAGCACCCAGAAGCTGGGCCCGTCGATGATGCCGTAAGCCTCGTCGCCCTCGAAGGCCTCCACCGCCTCGATCTCTTTGCCCCAGAAATCCGCGCAATCGACAGTATCCGTCTCCAGGGCCAGCGCCTGGTTCTCCACCTTGATGAAGGTCAGCTCGTCCACCGTTGGTGCACCTTGGAAGTAGGCGGTGTTCATTTCATAGACGTAGCGGCCCTCATCCTTGCTGTACTCAGCCAGTGTGAAGGGCCCGCTGCCGATCACCGCCTCGTCCGACGTCAGTTTGGCTGGGTCGTCGACACGCTCCCATACGTGCTTGGGGATGATGGGCAAGGAGCCGATAAGCGCCTCGTGAGCCCCGGCGATGGCGTCGGAAAGGTGTAGAGCCACCTTGCGCTCGCCCAGCACCTCGGCGCTCTCGATCTTCCCCACAGGCCAGGACCACTTGAAGGCCCCTTGGTGCGACTTGAAATACTCAAACGTAAACGCCACGTCCTCGGCCGTCAGGGGCTCCCCGTCGTGCCAGGTAACGTCACCCACCAGGTCGAAGGTCCACTCCGTGCCGTCGTCAGAGACGGTCCAGGCCTCGGCCAGCCACGGGATCACGCCCTCCTCGTCCTTCCACGTCAGCGTGTCGAAGAGGAGCGACATCCGGATATAGCCCGGTCCGCGCGAGTAAAACCCGAAGGGGGACGGATAGCCCCAGTCGTCTCCTGGCAGGGTGATGGAGACGGGACCGCCCGCAGAGTCATCCACCGTCTGTTCCTCCGCCGTCGGATCAGAGGTCGAGGTCGGGGGGGACGTCAACGTCGCCGGATCCTCCGTCGCCGTGGGCGTGGGACTCGCACATCCGGCTATGAGCACCACGCTCAGGACAAGTGCAGCTGCATTGAGAAGTCTCTTTGTCATCAGGTATCTCCTAGAAGACTCTACGTCCTATACGTAGGCCCGTCGAACCTCGTTCTATCCCTGCAACTCACGGGGTCAACGGCTGGACCCCGCAGTTCAGGAACCTGTGTCAATCTACGCAATCTGCCCAATCTGCACATAGCCTAGCGCACCCACATGCCCGACCCGTCCAGCACGTACCGCTCCGCGCCCGCGCAGTCGATGCACACCGGCTCGCCGCCCCGCAGCCGCGCCTTCGTCTCCATCACGCTCTCGCCGCACACCGAGCAGACAGCCGAGTCGTGGATAGGGGCGTACGCCGGGAGGTCGATCTCCTTCTTCTCGATCGTGAAGACTTCCTCCTCGGGCACGTCCAGCTGCCTGTACGACGTCTCCGCCCAGAGCTCAGAGAGTCGGGCCTGCTCCTCCGGCGTCGGTTCCTCCCGGTTTGTGACGATCTTCTCGAACAGTTCGTGCGCTTCGGGATACCGCTCGTCGAAACTGGTGCTGTAGTCCGCCCGCACCGCGACGCGGACAGCCTGAGCCTTCGCCGAATGCTCACCGTCCCGCTTCGCGACCGTCACCGCCGTCTTGCCCAGGTCGTGGTAGATCAAGGCATTGTTGGCGAACGAGCAGCCCGTCGTCATCTGAATGCCGTCGCTGAAGCAGTTGTTCGCCTCGACGATGGCGATCACCTCCTCCATACCGAGGTTCCGCTCGATGCCGAGGGTCTTCAGCGCCGCGTACGCGGCCCGAACGCCCAAAGCCACGTACGGACAGAAATGCCCATGGAGCTCACCGGCCTTCATCAGCAGTCCTTCCAGATCGCCGTCTCGGACCATCGCCTCAATGGGCGCTCTGGGATTCTCCGGTAGTGGGTTCGTCATCGTTCCTCCTGTCGTCATGTCTCATGGTGCGCAGAGGGCAGAGGGCAGACGGGATTGCCCCGGCGTCCCTATCTTCTCGTGGACCTCGGCGCGACTCGCTTGTTGTCTGCTTGTCGTCTGGCAGTTCAGTGGGGATGGTCGTGACCGAGGTGGCCGTGGTCGCCCTCAGCCTCACCGATGTGCTCGATGAGCCCCTCCAGGTCACGATTCGCATCGGTGATCTTCTGTGCGGCCGTCTCGATGTGCGCGGCCAAGTGGGCGTCTCCCGCGGCCCGAGCCCGCCCCGCCCAGGACAAAAACGACTCGGCGTGCTCCGCGTTGTGTTCGATCCAATGGGGCAGGAGCACCTGGAGCTTCGCCACCAACTCGTCACGCGCGACAGAGTCTACTTCGTGATGATCGTGATGATGATGCGTGTGCGTGTGGCCCGCGTCGTGATGATGATGATGCACCTCGTCCGCCGGCGACGCTTCCTCCAGGGACGGCGATGCCCCGCAGGACAGGCACTTCGCCTTCTCGTTGATCAGAATCACGCGCCCGCCACATTCTGGGCACGTCAGCGCCGTTTGCTCTCCACATCCACACTCAAGACACACAGGGCCCCTCCAGATGGTTTTCTAATTCGGTAGTTAATGCAACCCGTTGCAATAGCGGATATTGTACAACAAGCCTGGGCGGACGTCAAGCGCACGACCTTGTTCCGAA
>CAZIWL010000125.1:0-12592 GCA_964542755.1 uncultured Anaerolineales bacterium | reverse complement strand
GATTGCTCTACGGTTCTGGCAGAGAACGATGATGTTGCGTGGCCCAGCGACCTCTCCAGCCGCATCACGTGGGAGGCGCCCTCGGCGGGCACGTTCTGCGCCCGGGTGCGCTCGCTTGACTACCAGGTCTACGGCCTCGACACCTCCTACACCTTCAGCGTGTCCAGAGGAGAGTCCACGGAGATGCAGGTAGGCAGCCAGGGCACGTCGGAGAAACCGGCCCCGCCTCCAACGCCCAGCTCGCCGATGGGGCAAGGCGCGGGTGAGTAGCGGCGAAACGTGTTCGCTTGACTTACTAAGAGAACACAGAACTCGCGCGTTTCGAGTGGGAAAATGGAGCCTGCACGTGCGTTTAAGTGGTGAGAGAGAGAAGCATGGGTGTCGCTAAACGAGCTGCTGTCACAAGGGTTGTGGCATTGACCGTGGTCCTGGCGAGCACGGCAGTGGGCATCTCGCTGTGTGTGACCCTGGCAGCCAGGGCGCAGGCTGCGGTGCCCACCAATCCCACGTCCGTAGACCCACAGTGCTCCGCGACTGACGGCGTATGGCAGAACGAGTGCAACAATCCTGACTTCTCGTGGGCAGGGGCGACCGCCGTTGGAGGCGTCGCCGGATACCACGTCTACTTCGGCCCCGATGCCGAGGGTGTCGGCGACGCATTCACAACAGAGACTAACTACACGGCCGATCCCGTGACCACCGGGACGTACTACCTGCGGGTGGATACGGAGGACAACGAGGGCAATCGCGCTGGCTGGGAGACGATTTACACCTTGAAGTATGACGACACGGCGCCCACGAATCCTTCCTCGGTGGACCCTGGCCTCTTATGCCCGGCCGTTGAGGGAGAGTGGCAGACTTTCTGCAACGATCCGGGCTTCACGCTTCTGGGCGCGACCGATGCCGGCAGCGGCATCGCAGGCTACTACGTCTACTTCGGCCCCAATGACCACGGCACATCGTCCTCCATTCAGCCATCGGCCAATCTCGACCTCGATCCTGTCTCGGAGGGCACACACTACCTCCGCGTGGACACCGTAGACAACCTGGGGCACCGTGCAGGGTGGGTGACGCTCTTCGAGTTCAAGTACGACGGGACAGCGCCGACGTATCCTGCGTCGGTGGACCCACAGTGCTCGGCGATTGACGGGGAATGGCAGGGTCAGTGCAGCGACCCAAGTTTCACCTGGACAGGGGCTGTTGACAGTATGAGCGGCCTGACTGGTTATTTCGTCTATTGGGGCACCGATCCCAACGGGACCTGGACGGGTTTCCAGACCTCGCCCAGCTACGATCCCGCTCCGGTGCCCAACGGCTCGACGTACTACCTCCGCCTGGATGTAGAGGACAACGCGGGCAATCGACGCGGCTGGAACACCGTCTTCGAGTTCAAGTACGAGGATACGCCGCCCACGAACCCTCTACGCCCGGCAGATCCACAGTGCTGGGCCACAGACGGTGAGTGGCAGGGCACCTGTGGTGACCCGGCATTCACCTGGACGGGCGCGGTCGACAGTGGCAGCGGCGTGGCCGGTTACTACGTGTACTGGGGCCCCGAGGCTGAGGGGATCAGCGACACATTCACGACCACAGCGGGTTTTGAGCCTGCTTCAGTCACAGATGGCACGCACTACCTTCGAGTCAACACCGAGGACAATGCCGGCAACCAGGCGGGGTGGAAGACGCTCTTTGAGTTCAAGTACGACGGCACGCCACCCGTCGTCTCTACCACAAGCCCTCCGACCGCGACGATAGGGATTCCCTTCACGGTCGAGTGGGAGGCGGTGGATGCCTTGCTGGGCGTCAATGGATGCGAGGTCACGTACGAGACTCCCACCGAGATCGGGGAGGTCGACGAGGGCGGCGCAGAGGGAAGCAAGGCTTTCGTCTGGCCGCGATCCGAGGTCATCACCTTCACCAGCGTCTGCATCGACGAGATTGGCCACACGTCCAGCAGTGTGTCGGTCACGGAAGTGGTTATCGACAGCGATGGAGACGGCTTGGCGGATGAGTGGGAGGTCGACAACGAGTTGGACATCACGCGGGATGACGCCGGTGAGGACCCAGATGAGGACACGTTGACTAACCTTGAGGAGTACCAGGCGGGCACAGACCCGCATGATTGGGACACGGATGGCGACGGGTGGAGCGATGGTGAGGAGGTGGAGGCTGGCACAGACCCGCTCGATCCGACCTCGCGGATAGTCGTAGACATCTTTCTGCCCCTTGTGACTAACTCTTTCACGGGCGGATAGCAGGAGAGAAGGAGGACGCTTCATGAGCATGCTGAAGGGGATACTACCGGGAAACGACAAACAGGCGGACGACCTCAATGCGACGGTTCGTAAGATGAGGCTCCACCTGGCGGCGTGGCTGCGACAGCGGCTGGAGAGACTGGCACAGGGTGAGGGAGGCGACATATCAGTGACGGCAGCGTCTGATTTCGCGGGCTCCTCCGATCTAGGAGGCGGGGAGGACATCTGGGGCTAGGACGACTGCCCGCGAGGAGATAGTTGATGTCAGAGAAGTGGTGGAGACTACGTTGGGACGACGCCGGGCGGTCATTGAACCACGCCCGGGCCCTGCTGGATGAGCTGACACAGGCGGGCGACGTGGATGTCATCTGGATCACGACTCAGAATGACCTGGCGTTGGTTGTCCGAGTCGAACCGCACGCGGAAGCGATCCTCTACGAGGGGCTTACGCAACGCTTGCCCGGAGCGCGGATCGTCTCCGAGTCTGCATCCAACGTCGCTGCGTACACGAGCGGGCTTTCCCATGCCTATGTCGCTACGGGCCCCGTGCCGGATGAGCCGGTCTTCCCCCAGGGTTTGTTGGACCTCGGCGTCGCTCCCGCGTCCGCCAAACTGTCTTGGAGGGATGGCGTGCTGAGTTGCAGCGTCTTCGCAGACGACGACGTCGACATCAACGCTCTGCAATCACGCTGGCCTGGGTGCAAGGCGTGGCCTCAGTGGGCCAAGGGCGTTGTTGGAATGGTCAAGAAGCCCAAGATACCCTCGTCGCGGATGTTGATGCTCCCGTCTTCGCAGGACTTCACTATGCTGGCCTCTCGCAAGACGGATGTCCGGTCGTTCTCCAAGTCTCACTCCAACGGCGCCCTCTTGTTAGGCAGCGACATCTCGGACAAGCCGGTGCGGCTCTCGGTACCCGGCGCGCGGCTGTTGTGGGTCGGAGCCCCACAGCGTGTGGACAATGTCTTTGGGCGGATGGCACAGCGATGGCCGGCGAAGGTCGTGGTCTTCGATGCCGATGTCCGGAGCGTGGACAAGGCATGGCAGGACGTGAGCGACGCGGTTCTGGTCGACTGGCGGACGCCCGGCCGATCTGGGCACGTGAATCCTTTGATGCGCCTGCCCGAGGAGGATCTGGACGCCTACGCCGAGCGCATCGCGGCGTGGCTCAAGAGCCTGGGCATCACAGCGCAGGTTCTGGGAGCGCGTGTGTGGGAGGGCCTGCTGGCCTTGCTGCGGTTGGTGTCCGAGGGCGAAGGCGTGGTGCGACCGCCGACGCTCTTGAGCATGCTCAAGTCCGGCGACACTGTGGATGTCCTACGAGCGTTCAGCGACCTGAAGGGGAGGTTGTCTGAAGCTGAGCGAGTGGCCCTGGAGAGCGTGGAGTGGGGCCGCGAGCAGCAATGCCTGGCTCCGGCGAGGGAGATCCTGAAGCAAGTCTTCGACATCGCGGAGATGGTGCTCTGGTTCCCTGAGTATCTGTCGGCTGAGCGATTGCGCGAGGCCCGCTGGGTCATCTTTCGCGTGCCCCGTCGACGCAAGGGCCAGCGCCTCTACTGGAGGGCGATGATGCCCCTGCTGTCCGCGCTCTACGGAGACGATGCGGACACGCTCCTACTGACACTCAACACATCGACTATCGGCGGGGAAGTCATCGGATGGGGTGGAGAGACCTCAGTGATTAGCTGGGGGGCCTCGATAGAGGCAGCCATAGGCCAGGTGACGGTCCCGGACGGCTTGGACTTCATCGTAGGTGCTCAGGCCAACCCCGGTCGCTTTGCAGCGTCTCTGGGGGTGTCAAGGGCGACTCTGGCAGCGCAGAACGTCTATCAGGCGGAAGGCCGCCTGGACGGCGACACAGGGAGCATACGACTGCGCATACCGAAGGCGCAGGAGCAAGAAGTGACGAAGCCATCGCCCTGGCGCGTAGGAGGGAGAGAGGGGGGTGCTGTCCCCACACCGACTACGGTCATGGGCACACCTGGCGCAGCAAGCAGCGCCGTTGCGGCCTTGTTGAGACAATCGCTGGTGCCTGACGAGCGCGTCATGGTTATCGGCAAGCGCGATGTGTGGGGGACCCTGCGGGCCGACTTCGAGGGTGAGTTCACGTATCTGCCCGCCAACGAGCTGCCGATGCTCAATCCGGTAGATCGAAGGCGAAAGGTGTTTGCCTGGATCTGGTGGGGCAAGGGGCTGGGCATCCCGTCGGAGATGCTCCAGCGTGCCTACCGCGAAGGTGTCGACACCATACAGGGGCTCCTGCGGTATGCCCAGCGTGACGCCAGCGAGGACCTGGCGGACAGTTCTGCCGTCGCCGTGCTACAAGACGTGTGCAGCACAGGGCTTTTCGGCGTCGCCGAGTCAGACCCCGCGGATTGGTTCGAGTCAGCCCCCTGGCTGGCCGTCGAATCGGTGAATCCGGCACTTACCCGGATGCTGGTGATGGCCAGTGTCGAAGCCGATGCCCGGATCGTACTCTACGACGCCCCAGGCGTTGGGCACAAGGATCTACCGGCGCTCCGGCGAGGGCATGCTCTAGTGTACCCAAGCGTGGTGTGGATTGACAACTTACTGGTCACGCACGGCAGTAACGGGTTGGTGCGGGGTCTTCCTCTTGCCGTTCAGAAGGAGATCCGATCCCTCGATAGTGGAGAGAGTTACCTGTACCAGCGGATGGCGGGGCGAGGGCAGCGTGTTTCGCTGGAGGTAGAGTGACACTGCTCAGGAAGACTCGGGCGGATGCTATTGTGATTGCCCAGGCGCTTAGCCTGATCGCAGGCGGCGCGCTGTTGTCCGAGTGGACGTCCTGGATCGTCTTGCCAGCCGTCCCGGCGCTTCTGCTGGGAACGTGGTGGGATCTAAGAATCGGATTGGGCGTGGGCGCCCTGCTGGAAATGGTGGTGCTGCACAGGCACGGCGCATTGGCCTTCTTGACGATGCTGAGCGTGGTGTTCCTGTGGTCAGAGCACTTGGTCTTTCGAGCCGCAGCTGGGCTCTTGATGGTGACCGCCGGATGGTTGGCCCGGACGCAGGTGACCACTCTGTCGACGGCGTGGCTGGCGGGCGGCGCGATGCTCATATCCGTACTGGTGGAGGTCGATCTATGGAAGAACGAGTAGGCAAGCCAAGTGGGGAGGGCGAGGTACGCCGAGCATCTCCTCGGACGGGAGAATCCGGGCAAGCGATGGCGGAGTTCGCCATGGTTCTGCCCATTCTACTCCTGGTGTTGTTAGGCGTGATCGAGTTTGGAATGCTCTTTTCCGAGTACATCTTCCTACTGGACGCCACTGGCAGCGTAGCTCAGGGCGCCGCGAGACTAGGAGGGAATGTTTCGGCGCTATCGACCGTCGAGGACAACAGCTACATAGCCTGGATGGACCCGTCTCACGCACAGTTCACGGTCGACACCCTGGACCCTGACGGCACGCTCGTCTGCGATGGCTCAACGGACACGTGCGAGTGCGAATACGGCGATTCGATTCGCGTCACGGGGGAGTACGAGACATCGCTGCACATCCTGTCCTTCCACGCCGATCTAACGCTTGTAGCGCAGGACTCGCTCTTCTGTTGGCGCGGGGGTGCGCCGTGACGTGGTCTGAAGGCATCGCGGAGGAGAAGGGGCAGGTCATCGTCATGGCGGCGATTGGCATGGTGGCGGTGGTGGCCATGCTCCTCTTTGTCCTCGACACGGGCGTCTTTCTGATGTCGTATCGGAAGCTCACGCGCACCGCGGAGCACGCGGCTACGGCGGCAATGCGCAGCCTTGAGGCCGGAGAGCAAGAGCTCAATGCAGCCAGGGCGCAAGACGAGGCCGAGAAGGTGTTGGACATCGAACTCGGCAACGTGCGCTTCATGAGAGAGGCCCCGGCCGACGTTGCATCGACCCTGGATCTGATGGTCCACAACCCTACCGGCGACATCATTGTGGTCAATGGGGAGACCTACCACGGCCCCGTCGTTGAGATCTCGCTCAACGCACATCTCTGCCCGCCGGTCTGGCCGTGCATACCCGTAGAGGTGCATGGGATGACGGTGCTGGAGACGACGAATCAGCCTGCAGCCGCTGCAACACCGGTACCGCTGGAGCAGGTAGAAATCACACCGACGCCGGACTAGGAACGCAATCAAGAGGAGAAAACGAACCATGAAGCTCACACGCTCGATCTCAGTGGCACGGACCGTCCGATGGGTGTTGGTCCTGCTGGCCTTAGCCGCCATCATTGTGGCCGTTTATCTCTGGATGCAGCAGGTGAAGTTGGAGAAAGCGTGGCGGTACAAGAGCAGCTTTCCCACGTTTCACAAGGTCGGCGCTGGGGACCTGGAGGAGTTCTATGTTCCAGTCAACCGTAAGTTCGATGTGGTGACGAACAAAGACTCCATCGTGGGGAAATGGACAAGCCATCCGGTCGGGGCCGGGGAACTGGTCCACCCATCCCAGCTGACGGGCACGTCGCCAGACCGATTCCGGTTCGACGGATCTGGAGAGCCGCTGCCCGAGGGCATGTATGGCTACCACCTGAGTGCTCCCGGCGTGGTGCTCGGCAAGGTCAGACACAATGAGTACCTGTCGCTGTCGATGGTGAACCGGGTGGGCAGGGAGTTGATCGTCCTGTTCGACAAGGCACGCATCCTGGAGAAGACAGAAGGCGGCTTCTTCATCGCTCTGACCATGGATCAGATCGCGGCCATGGAGGGTCTCAAGGAGGAGGTCGCGTCTGGGGATGACGATGACGAAGAGGGGATGTTCGCGGGCCCCCTGCGGCTGGTGTGGACCATCACACAGAACGCCAACCCCGATCTCCCCCCACTGGCCGTGTTCAATATGGATCTCACCGAGGACGCACTGGCTCTACAGGAGGGACAATGAGGCGAGCTGTACTGCTAGGCAGATTCCCTGCCGCCGTCCGCACACGGCTCATCAACGAGTACGGGGTGAGGTTCATCCTCGACGACGACACGCTACGGGAGTACATGATCCCCACACTCGACGCCCGTGAGTATGATCTGGTGATTGTCGATCAACGGTTGCCCAGGGCCAAGAGCATCGCGCAGGTGGCGGAGAAGATGGGGCGGGCGGCTGTGCTGGTCAATCCGGCCAAGGGCGCTCACAGTGTCGTCAAACACGTTGCATTCACCACGGGCTGGGATGTGGGCGGGCGCACGGTGTTCGTGGTGGTGACCTCCACGAAGGGCGGCGTGGGCAAGACCACAACAGCAGGGGCTTTGGCATCTTTGTTGAGCGACGAGGGCTTCTCCGTCCTCGCCGTCGACGATAACCCGCATCAGTACAACCTGGTGCGCTTCCTGACCGACGACGAGATTACGATTATGCCTGCCGAGGACATCAAGGAGCGCCGCGTGCAGCAAAACGTGGTCGAGATAGCAGAGCGGATCGACTTGCTCGCCCCGGAGCCCTATCTGGACGGCAGCGGAGTGACGCTCAGCACCGCTTATGCCTTCTGGACCGAGGTGCGGCAGATGACGTACGACTACGTGGTCGTCGACACGTCACCGTCCATCCCGACACCGGAGTCCCCCGGTGACTGGATGGAGGTCTATCTGACGTACGCCCTGCTTACGGGCAAGCATCCCGCCGTCTATGTGGTGCCCTTCACGCCGGTCGAGTGGGGGCACGAAGGGCTGGCGCGGACCCGCCGGGTGCTGCGCACCTGGGACCAGATGGACTGGATGCTCCCGGTGGTAACGGCCACGTCACGGGAGCATGTCTTAGAGAACATTCCAAACTGGCTCCAGCAGAACGGCTGGCACGACCGGCTGATCGCCGTTCCGTATTCGCGCGGCATCCAGACCAACCCCCGGATCGGGCACTTACATGAGAGCGGGGCCTTCCGTGACCCGAAGAAGCCTTACCGCCCTCTCACCCAGAAGGTGATGCTTCTAGCGAAGCGGCGGCAAGAGATCAGCATCGGAGGAAACGGGCGCCGATAGGCCATCTGGAAACCGTCACCAGACAAATCGGGAACTGACTGGAGGAAATCAAGGATGAAACAAGCTGTTTACAGCGCCGCACGCCTGTTGAGTGAGAAGGTGGCCAAGGGCGACCTCCCTGCATCGGCCATCAACCCCTTCCGTCACACGAGGTCCGAGCGCACCGAAGTGAACCGCTTGCTCAGAGAGTGGGTTCAGAACGGCAAGCTGGGCCACGATGTGACGATGGGGGATCTGTCGAGGCTGACCTCGATGCTCGTCGGGCTCGGGCCTCTGGATCAGTTAGTCCGTGATCCCTCGGTCATCTCCATTCAGGTGCAAGGCCACGACAACGTGCTGGCACAGCGAAGCGGCGTCTGGCAAAAGACAGATGTGAAGTGGAAGTCACCGGACGATCTCAAAGTCTTTGGCGAGGCGCTGGCCGCCCGGTCGGGCGAGGAGTTGACCCCGACTAAGGCGGTATGCCAGGCGTCCTTTGAGAACCCACCCGGGCGTATCCAGATCGACGGCACCGCCAGGAACGAATCGAACCTGACCATCCATATCCGGCTGGGGCGCAAGGAGCCAATTACCCTGATGGACATGAGGGCCGGGGGGAGCTTGTCCAGCGAGATGTACGACTTCATGGTGGCGGCTGCCAAGCGGAAGGTCGGCGTTTTGGTTGTAGGCGTCCCTGGCACGGGCAAGACGACGCTCCTCGAGGCGTGGGTTGCCCACTGGCCTGCTCAGCCCGCGGTGGCCCTCGATGATCGTTCTGAGTTCTACCCACAGCACTCTCAGACGGTCGTCTACGACGTACCGGCGGAGCGATTGGCGGAGGCGTGTGCCCACGCCCTGCGAAAGAACGTCGACAGGTTGCTGGTAGCCGAGGTGCGAGGTAATGAGGCCGCCGAGATGCTGCGCTACTCGGCCTCAATGCCCATTTGGACCACACTGCACGCCAATGTCAGCAACGCCGTGGCGCGGCTGATGGGACTCTGCAAAGCTGAAGGCTCACCCTATGCGAATGTCTCAGCGGAATTGCTGCGCGAGCTCATCGCTATCAGCTTCCCCTTGATCGCGGAGACGGAAAAGATAGTCATCGGAGGCCAGGCCATCTTTTTTGTCTCGCAGATTGCTCATCTATCCATTGATGGGAAGCCGCGGCCGATTTTCAAGGCCGCGGTGAAGGGCGGTCAGGTCTCCTTCGTCAAGACAGGTGAGCCTGACGAGTTCCTGGATCAGCACCCAAGGCGCATCTACGGGGGTGTTGGATTGCCCGGGCTTGATACGCTGGCGCATCTTGTAGAGACAGATCCCCCACTCGCATTGGCGGGCATCGGGGAGATGCTGCGCGTACTGCCTCGTGACGAGCGCGTGCTCGGGTTGATGAAGCGGCTTGTCCGCGAGAATGAAAGCATCCGGGAGATGATCCGCTCGGCTATCCGCGAGCAGCAGCGGGTGATCCGTGAGGCTATTGTCGCCAAGGATTGGACCCGCGCTCTCAGGCAGTTAGAGCAGGCCAAGTCCAACCCATTGATGAAGGCCATTGGCGGCGAGGTCTCCTCCCTGCAGCTGGCCGACGTGACAAGCGAGGAACTGAAGATCAGGCTCCAGAACACCGAGGCTGTGGAGGAGGTCCTTGACATGACGACGGAGTCGCAGCGGATCCTGGCACTTCTGGGGGCGCTGGAGCGTGTGGAGGCGCATCCTGATTACTTTGACGGCAAGCCAGGGGAGCTGCAGCAGCGACTGGGAACCATTGAACCCGCGGAGACGCTTCACCTACGCGGCTTGGGAACCGACAAGGGGGAATAGCATGGGATTAGGTCTTGGCTACTGGGCCCCGTACTACCTGGGCACCGCGTCGGCGATCCTTCTGGTCATCGCCACGCTGCCGCTTTTCGACGACACGATGCTTTTCCGAGGCTGGTATCAGAAGACCCTTATCCTTGGGAGCCTTGGGCTGGGGTTGAGTCTCATGCTCGCCGTGGTGGTGTCGAGTCCCTACGTACTGGTGGGCGTCATCCTGATAGTGGCTGTGTTCGTCGCCTGGAAGGGGGCCCAGGTGAGAGCTCGGGGCAAACTAGCCGATGAGGCCCTGGAGTACCTGCACGGCTTGATCTCTGTGATGAGCGCCGATCAGGGATTGCGCGAGGCACTGCGGACCATCGCCCAGGATCCGGATTTCCGCACGGCCTACCCGCGGATGACAGAGACCACGCGAGAGGTCGTGGCTTCGATGCAGGCCGGGGAAGCGTTGTCCGAGGCCCTTAGTACCGTGGCAGAGGAAGCGGGGGCAAGTCGACCGGTCTGGCGGCAGATGGCCACCATTGCGCGGATCACAGAGCAGGGCGAGGGCCGCGCAGGGGTGCAGGAGCAAGCGGATGCCCTGGAGGTGTCCTGGGAGATCCTGTTCGACATTCAGTCCGTCAATCAGACGCTGCAGCAGGAGATGAACTCGATGGAGATGGCCAAGTGGGTCTTCACCCTGATCCTGCCGGGGCTGAATCTCTTTATGCTCAGGATGGTCGACGGCTATGAAGCGGCCTTCTTCGGCTCCCTCCTCGGCAAGATCGTCCTGGTCATCGAGGGGTTCGCCATCATCGGCATCTTCACCATCTTCAGTCGCTTGCAGAAACTTCCGGAGGTGCGGTTGTGAACATACTCGATCTTATCCCGCTCGATCTGCCGCCTGTGCCCAACGTTGCGGTTCCCCTGATGTTTCTGGTTGGGGCTCTGGCCCTGGTGACGTCCGCTGTCGACCCGGCGACCGTCGCGGGGCAACTGCTGAGGACAGAGACCATGTTCCAGGCCGCGGCAAGCGTGGTGCGACAGCGCAGGGTGGGGCGGTCGACGATCTTCCTTATGTCCGTTCTGGGCCTTGTCACCGGGACCGCCGTGGGAGCTCTGTCGAGTCTTTGGGTTGGGTTGCAGGGCTGGCTCATCGGCGCAGTCCTGGCCCTGGTGGGGATGCTGCTGCCCCCACGGATGTTTGATAATGGCTGGCAGGTGAGCTTGGTGCGGCAGGTCAACAGTGAATGCCTGGGGCTTCTCCAGATGGCCTACGTACTGTCTGGTGTAGGGGGGCGGCCCGTTGACCAGGCTGTGAGAACGTACGCCCAGACGTGGCGTGACCGGTCGGCGCTGGCACGAATCCTCGGCGAATGCCCGCCGACAGAGAGTCCCGCAGACTTCCTCGCGGCCCTGGATATGCCGGGGCAGCAGATCAACATGGCCGTGCTCACGTTGAGACAAGCAAGGTCGCTGGAGGGTGAGAAGCGAGAGCGCACGCTGGCTCAGCGCGTGAAGGCCAGCATTACGACACTCAGACACGAGATGGAGGAGCTGGCCAGGCGCCGAGCGAACATGGCCATCATCGTAGGGGTCGTGATGTTGCTGCCCACGCTCATGCTCGCCATTCTGGCACCGCCGCTATTGCAGGTGATCGAACAATTCTCGGTGAGCGGGACATCCATCATCCCCTAGACACAAGGAGCTAAGGAGCCAACGATGAACCAAAGCAGATTGAAGTATCTGGTAGCACTGGTCGTGATCGGCCTGGTAGGGACGCTGGGCGCCAGTGTCTCACTCGCTCAGGAGAGCGATGGGGGGCCGGCAGTGGGCGATGTTGCATTCGAGGACGGCTTCGAGGATTGGCAAGACGCCAACCAGCGCGTGGAGAATGATTGGAACACCTGGAGCTTGCACGACTGCCAGCTCGAGAACATCCAGGGGGACTTCGACGCACTCTGCGGGTCACCCGAGTACAAGCAGGCCAATCCCATGAACGCCTACCCGTACCGAACCCACTCTGGACAGAACGCGCAGCAGTATCACACTGTCCATCAGGGTCATCACGCAGGCGTCTGGCGTCGGTTTGAGGCAAAGCCGGGCAGTGTCATCGAGGTCCACGCCTGGGGCACTGCATGGTCGACAAGGGACCACGATCCCCACGCCTATGACCCTGCTCAGGAAGTGCGAATGAAGATCGGCGTCGACCCTGACGGCGGTTCATCCCCGTCCAGCGCCTCCATCGTGTGGGGGCCTCCCGCGAATCCGCCCAACCAATGGCAGGAACTGGCACCCGTGACGGTGACCGTGGGGGACGGGGGGAAGGTCTCGGTCTTCCTGTCTTCGGACCCGAAGTACCCTCTGCCTCACAATGACATCTACTGGGACGATGTCTATGCCATCTACAAGAGCGTCGACGTTCCCGAGGCTGAGGATGAAGATGCGGGGGCGAGCGGGGGAAGCAGCGGGAGTGGCGCGTCAGGCGGGACGGGTAACACCTCGGCGCCATCCACCACAGGCGAATCGGCACCGGCACCGGATCCGATCCTGGAGGGGATGGTCGAGCCAGAGGAAGGGGGGCATCCAGCACGGGGCGGCGATGCTCACTGGCTATGGGT
>CAZIWL010000124.1:1813-12618 GCA_964542755.1 uncultured Anaerolineales bacterium | reverse complement strand
ATGTCGTTTCGGACTTCCGCCGCGAGATCTATGACAACTCGTTAGCGCACCCCATAGAGATTGAATGACACGGGTGGAACAGGCCCCCGGGCGTGCCGGGCAAGCTGCCGTGGCGCTTGCCAGAGGCGCCAGCCCCGCTGCGCGTAACCAACGGCGATCTCAGTGCGAGTTGAGGCCTTTTTGGGGGCGATGCTTTCCTGGCCACTCCGTTGGAACGCCCAAAGCACCTTGGGAGAGCATCTGATGTCTGAGTCGGTTCGAAAGGGGCACCTGAGTCGCAAATCAGACACGACACATGCACCCCTTTCGTCGAAGAATCCGGATCTGCTCCTCGGGCGGATCTACGAAGGTGTCCTGTTCGGTCGAGCCGGTAGCCAACGCCGGATCGAGGGAGCTGTTGTGGTTGAAGCCCCGCCGCTCCATCTCCGCTACGATCTCCTCGTGCTTCAGAAAGAGCGCCTTCAGCTTCCCCTGCCAGCGGAGCACCTCGGGATGATGGGCGTACCCGCGCTTGCCCTGGGTGATGATCGACCAGATGCCGTGGAGTTCGGCGTGCTCCCCCAGCAGATGGTTTCTGCAGAGCTTCTCAGGGGGTACGTCCCAGATGCGCATAGCGGCCTTTCTCAGACGTGGTTGCGGAGCATGAGCTCCTTGGGATAGGGGTGGAGGTAGACCTGCTGATGGACCCAGTCGGCCACCGGGTGACGGTTGAGGTGATGCTTAAGAAGCGTCAGGGGGACAATGAGGGGGACAAGCTCGCGCCGGTAGTCGTCGATCAGTCGGGTCAGCTCCGACTTGTCCTCCGCGGACAGGAAGTCCTTGAGGAACCCCATGAGATGCTGGAGCACGTTCGTGTGTCTCCCGACGGTGGCCATAACCTTCAAGCCCTCCATCAGCATCTCCCCATACTGGTCTCGAAGATCCTCCCAGTCCAGGTTGCCGGCCTCGGCCACGAGGCGGCCCATCCTCCGATAGTGATCCGGGCTGTGGGCCATCATGGTCAGCTTGTGGGCGGTGTGGAAGGCCACGATCCCCCCGGGTGAGGGATCCTTTTCAAGCATGCAGGTCCAGCGGTAGTAGACGAAAATGCGCTCGATGAAGTTCTCGCGCAGGCCCATATCGTGCAGGCGCCCGTCCTCCTCGAGGGGCAGAAGGGGAAACCGGCGCGTCACTTCGCGCGGGAAGATTCCCATTCCAACGCGGCTTGGCATCCCATGCTCATCGTAGATCCTCACGCGGTAGAGCCCCGAGCTGGGAGAGTTCTTCTTGAACACGAAGCCGTGCAGGTTCTCCCCGGCTAGCTCCTCTAACCGTACGTCAGCCCAAGTCTGCATCCGTTCCGTGTAGTCCTTGCCGGTCTTGATGGTGACCAAGCGCGGGTCTTCCGGGTCGCCCTCGAGGTGCATCGCCTCTCGAGGCACAGGGAGACCGATCTCAACCTCCGGGCAGACGGGCACGAACTCCACGAACTGACCCAAGCTGTTCATCAGGAAGCGGTCGCGCTGATGGCCCCCGTCGTAGCGGACGTTCTGGCCCATCAAGCAGGTGCTGACCCCCAGGCGGATGGTGGGCTCCTCGGCAAGACAGCTGGTCCAGAATGGGCTAGGCATCCTGCCACCTCCTGCCGAGCCAGAATCGTTGCCAGTCGCCGTCGCTCCTTTGGAGGGCGATGAAGGCGTAGAGGCTGGCGGTGAAGAAGCCGAGCACCATCATCAGTACGACCCAGATGAGGGACCTCAAGAGGGACTTCTCCCGGTAGACGATCCAGGCGGAAAAGAGGATGAAGCCCACGTACAGGTCGACGAGAGAGACGATTCCCCAGGGCATGGAGAGGAGCTCGCTCCCCTCCTGGGCCAAGTTGCCTGTGGTGAAGGCATAGACGAGGACCCCTGTCATGGCGATGACCCCGAGCAGGGCGATAGCTTTTGCGATTCTCATGGTCTGTTCTCCTTATGATGGATTCCGGAAGCCGGGCAGTCTTGTTAGATCACGTGAGGGCCGCGAGGTCTCCTGGCGGCGTGCCGGCACAGGTCCGCGGACCATAGGCGAGATGACGGCCTGGGGGCCGGCCGCGGGGCCGGCCTCGGGGCCGCCGACGCTGGCGAACCCGAGGGCAGGGGACGCGGCGGCTCTGGGCTGCGATCGGATGCGCCGCTCACCGCGAGAAGATCTCGCCTGCAGCATCGCTGCTTCCGTCGCCACGGCGAGGGCGGGGACAAGCAGGCCGACGACGCTAATGCGGGCCCAGAGGCTCATAGAAGCGCCGCCAACACACTGACGCCGAAGGCAACGATGACGAGGCCCGAGGCACGGTTGATCCACCTCAGGGCGCCGGGGCCGATGCGGTGCCGAAGTAGCCCGGCGAGGCTGCTCAACGTGAGCCACCAGAGGATCGAGCCCATGAAGACCCCCAACACGAGGGTCACCGCCGCAGCATAGTCCCGCTGGGTCAGGTTCAAGCCCAGACCGGCGAAGACAGCGGTAAACGAGAGAATGGTCATCGGGTTGGTGATGGTCAGGGCGAAGGCCGAGGCGTAGGCGGCTGGAAGTCCCGCGGGGCTCAAGGACTCGGCCTCGGCGGCGCTGTCGATAGGAGCAGCCAGGAAGGCGCGCATGCCAAGGGCGCAGAGGATGAGTCCCCCAACCAATTGGATCAGATTCTGCTGCTCGATGAGATAGCCGGAGACAGCGGTGAGTCCGAAGGCAGCCAGCGAGCCGTAGACGGCGTCGGCACTGGCCGCGCCAAGCCCGGACACGAATCCCGCCCGTGTGCCGTTGGCAAGGGATCGACGGATGCACAGGACGCCGATGGGGCCTACGGGCGCGGCGATAGAGAGGCCGATGGCCACGGCCTGAAGGAAGGGGGTCACCGATCTCTCGTTCCCGAATGCCACTCGTGGCGCAGCAAGCCGTAGAGGAGCATATCGTAGCGGCGTGCGTCACGCTCCAGAAACTCGCGGAAGGCGCCCTCGCTGCGGAAGCCGAGCTTCTCGACGAGGGCGATGGAGCGGTCGTTGTAGGCGAAAACGGTGGCCGTGACGCGGTGGAGGTTCAGTTCCTCGAAGGCGAAGGCGAGCCCGAGGGCGGCTGCCTCGGAGCCAAACCCCCGACCCCAGTTCTCGCGCTCACCGATGGCCAGCCCCATCCCGCAGACACGATGAGCCCAGAGGATGGAGTCGAGCTCCAGGGTGCCGAGGAGGCGGTCGTCCTCCAGCGCTCGGATGGCGAAGGCGATGGTCTGTTCGCTCTGGCGTACGTCGTCCAGCCATTCCGCCACCTCCGTCTCTGACCGGGGTACGGCGGGGCGAGCGTCGTAGAGCCGGAGAAAGGGACCGGTCTGCCAGCGTGCGATGGTGGGGACGTCGCGCTCCTCCAAGGCGCCCAGGCGGACGGCGTGACCAAAGAGGAGGTCTCTCGCGGGTCTCATGCTTTCATAACCTCCCTCAGCACGGTGGTGGCGTAGGAGCCTTTGGGCAAGCTGAAGGTCAAGAGGAGTCCGTCCGGATGAGCTTCCACCTCCAGGTCCTCCAGCACCAGGCGGGCGCGGCGGCGACTGCCGTTCAGGTGGGCTCGCTGAAGCATCTCTTCGGTCACGCCTGCGTCCTCAAGAATGCTCCGCTCGAGCGTGCCTGGGTCGCCGTTGGCCCACCACATCCGATAGCCGTAGATCGGCCCGGTGTACGTGATCTCGTCCCTGTCTAGGCGCGGCTGCGCAGCCTGGGCATCCTCAACCTCAAAGAGGCCGCCCGTGTCGCGCTTCTTAGCCACGTCGCCGACCAGCAAGCGGTTGAACCAACCGCGATCCATGCGTGCAACGAGCCAGGTGTTGAAGAGGGCCGATTGGTAGGCGCGAAGGAGGAGACGGCGGAGCCAGCGCTTCCGCGGGCCCTGGCCGGTCAATAGGATCTGACGGCCCTGCTCGGCGTTGTCGCCCTGGCGGCCAAAGCGCTGGGGGCCGTAGAAGTTCGGGAGGCCGCGCTCGCGCAGCACGTGCAGGACAGCCTCGGCTTGGGCCAACGCTCCCTCGACGGGATCCAGGACGACGATGCGGAACCGGTTGCCGAGGAGGTGTCCGGCCTTGATCTTGTTCTTGTGACGGCGCACCCACTCGAGGTCGACGGGTATGTGCTCCTCGATCCGAGCGGCGACTTCGTCATCGTCGGTGTTGGGCAGGCTCAAAGAGAAAGTCTGGGTCGTCCTGGCGTGTTTGTCCTTCCGCCCGGCGCACCCGATGTCGACGTCCCGAAGATCGAAGAGGTCGGCTAGTTGGTTCTGAATGTCCCGGGTCGTCCAGCCCTCCTTGGTCAGGCGGACGTACACGTGCTGGCCCTGTCCGGAGGGCTCATAAAGCGGGATCTCCTCCACCACGAAGTGGGCTGGTTCAACCTTGATCTCGCCGCCCACGCCTTTCAGATCGTTCGTGATGTAGGGCAGATCCTCAGTATGCATCAGCGTGGCCGTTTCGGGATCGTTCATTCCGACACCTCACTACCCACCCAGATACTGCCAGCCTCGACCTTCGTCGAGTAGGTCGGCAGGGCGTTCTCCTGCGAAAGGGCACCCAGCGCCCGGCCCACGACGGGCGGCCAGGGCACCCACGCCTCGACGGCCCCAGTTTCCAGGCGGAAGACGGTGTGGTGGCGAGGGCAGATGATGGTTCCATCTCCTGTTACCTCGCCCTTCTCCATCCTGGCGCTCATATGGGTGCAGCGGTTACTGATCGCGTGGATCTCCCCTGTGTGGTTGATCAGCAGCACCTCACTCTCACCAACGGTCACCACACGCCGGGCGCCGTCGGGGAGATCGGCTTCGGGCAAGACCTGAGTCCAATTCATGGTCGCCTCCTATGTGCAGTTTGCCTTACGAGGTCCTTGGATCTAGGGACGGAGAGAGGGGCACGACGGGGCTGGCGTCGACACATCGAAGGCCGTGCAGCGGCCCCGCGAGTCTGTCTCTTGTTGGCGTCTCCCTCTGTTCGTCCTCCACTGAGTGTCACAACAGATCGTGCAGGGCGGACTCGGCGCCCGGGAAATGGAATCTGAAGCCGAGGTCCAGCAGACGCCTAGGAATCGCCCGCTGGCCATCGAGCACCACAGTGCTCATCTCTCCGAGGAAGAGGCGCACGGCGAAGGCAGGTACGCGAAAGAAAGCCGGGCGCCCTAGAACCCGCGCCAGGGTTCGGCCGAACTCGGCGTTGGTCACGGGTCTTGGCGCGGACAGGTTGAAGGGTCCCACAGCGGTCTCCAGTGCGATCAGGAAGCGGATGGCACGTACCTCGTCCTCCATATGAATCCAAGGGAGCCACTGGTCCCCGCTTCCGAGAGGCCCGCCCACGAAGAGCCGGTAGGGTAGTGCCAGCAACGGCAAGGCGCCGCTTTCCCTGCTGAGCACGACGCCAGAGCGGATGATGGCACGCCGCACACCCTGTTCTTCCACCGGCGCGGTGGAGGCCTCCCACTGCGCGGCAGTGCGCCCGAGAAAGGTGTCCGGGAATCCCGTCGTCTCTGTGACCACCTGGTCGCCTCGAGGCCCGTAGGCGCCCGTGCCCGAGGCCTGGACCACGAGGCGAGGTTTCCTGTCCACCCGTCGGACCGCGTCTACCACGGCGTGTCCGGCGTGCATGCGGCTGTCGCGGATCAGCTGTTTGCTACGGGGGGTCCAGCGGCGCCTAAGGCTGGCGCCAGCCAGGTTGACGATGGCATCAGCGCCGTCGGCCAGCTCCGCCCAACCGGCTCCAGTGCGGGCGTCCCACTCCACGACACGGACGCCATCCGGCATCGCCGGGGCGCGCCCGGGGCTGCGGCTGAGCACGATAGCCTTATGGCCGTCGGCGGCCAAGTCGTGGCTCAGCGCCCGGCCGATCAAGCCCGTACCGCCGGTGATCACCACGCGCATGCCATCTCCGCCCGGGCCAGACTTTTCGTCAAGAGTCCCTAGCCCTTCCTATGGCCGGCTGAGACACAGGCGAAGCCAGCCGCCCCAGGACCGATGTGCGTCCCAATGACGGGCGTCACATCAACCTCCACAGGTTCCTTGCCCGGAGGAAAGAGATGCCTGGCCCGCTCTCGAAGCTCGTTCAGCTTCTCCGGCGCGTTGGTGTGGACGAGGGCCAACTCCTCAAGGGGCGCCAGGGAGACCAGCTTGTCGAGCAACTTCTGGACCGCCCGACGGTCGGTACGCACCTTTTCGACATGGGGCTCGCCGCCGTGCATCGTCAGAAGCGGCTTGATTCTCAGGAGCGTGCCGATCCGCGAGACGGCCCAGCTCATCCTACCGCTCCGCTGGAGAAACTCCAGGGTGTCGAGGCCGGCAAAGAGGTGTGTACGTCTTCCCATCTCCTTGACCACGTCAATGATCTCTGCGAGGGAGCGACCCGCCTCGGCGGCTCGCGCGGCGGCCGCCACGAGGAATCCGGTGCCCATGCTCAACTGGCCTGAATCGAGCACGGTTACCGGAACCCTGTCCGTCGCATCGGCGGCGAGCTGGGCTGTGTTGAGGGTGCCGCTCAGGCTCTCGGCGATGTGGATGGAGAGGATCTCGTCGGCGCCCTCAGCGGCCAGCGTCTCATAGGTATCACGGAACATCTCTGGCCCGGGCGACGCCGTCTGCGGGTGGTCGTCGAAGTCCGGCAGTCGCTCATAGAACTCCTGGCGGGACATGTCGATCCCATCCAGGAAGCTCTCTTGCCCCACGTTGATATAGAGGGGAACAACCGTGATGCCGAGCTCCGCGACGGCCTCCGCGGGCAAGTCACAGGTACTGTCGGTGACGATCTTAACGGACATGGATCCCCCACTGATGTGCTTGGTCGGTCACGCTAGCCCTCTGTGTACAGCTTGTCGGTCTTGGCAGCCATGATGAAGTCATTCTCGTGAAGTCCTTTGATCTTGTGCGTGTACCATGTCACCGTGACCTTGCCCCAGGTCAGCGTGATGATGGGATGGTGGCCCTCCTCCTCGGCTGCCTCTCCCACCCGATTCGTGAACGCTAGCGCCTCCACGAAGTTGCGGAACGTGAACGTCCGGCGCAGTTTGTTGACGCCGTCCTCCTCCGCCAACTCCCAGTCCGGGACGCGGGGCAAGTACTCCTCCAATTCCTCGTCCGTGAGCGACGGCTCATCCCCACGGCACGCGGAGCACGTCATCTTAGCCAGATGCTCGTCCATCTCAACCCTCCTTTGCTCTCGATCTTGGGAAGCCCACAGGTGCGGAGTCGCCCTCCCGCTTGGCGTACAGGCATTTCGTTTGGATGAGCGGTGGCGTTTCACATAGCTCGATCATAGACGAAGATAGCGGGTCTTGCAGAGGATTATGACCCAGGCCGCCGAGTCTGTCAAGGGTTCTGGCAAGGTCCACCGGGGGCTGCCCCGCCGTCAAGCCGGTAGCCAGCGGCACGGAATCCAGGAAGGCGGTCACCGCCTCCAGGAATGGACCCGGACATTCCTCCTGGGGCACGTGCCCACACTCCGGGATAACCACGAGCTCCGCGTCCGGGAGCTCTCGCGCCAATCGGATGCTGGAGGCCGTGGGCACGATGCGGTCGTCATCACCCGTGACGACCAGCGTGGGCATTGTGATCCGGTCGAGGTCATCGGCCAGGCCGACCTGGCGCGAGGCCTTGGTCAGCTCCCAGAGAGCCCGGTCCCAGTGGTCAGCGCGGAGTGGTTTGCGGTAGCCCTCCCGGATGTCCTGGGTGATTTGCGCTGGGTCGTGCCACGCGCTCTCCAAGAAGTCATCGCCGCTCACGGCGATCCTTCGGGCGAGCAGGGGCCCAAGCCGGTCGATCTGGGGCAGCCCGAGGAGCGGGCGAATCCAACTTGGGGAGCCGCCTCCTTCGTAGATAGCGGCGGCCACGAAGACCAGCCCATCGAAGCGGTCTGGATGGGTCAGTGCTGCGTGGGCGGCGACGGTGCCCCCGGCTGAGTGGCCGACCAGGAAGGCGGTCTCCACGTTGAGTTCGTCCATTAACCCGACGAGCACGTCGACCTGGGCGTCGGGGGTATAAGGATTCTCACCCGGCGCCCAGGTAAGGGGCCGCTCCGTCAGGCCGAAGGCCGGCCGATCATAGGCGATGACCGTGCCGCGCTGCGCCAGGGGCTCCCTGACCTCGCGCCACGAGAAGACGCTGGCGCCGAATCCGTGGAGGAGAATCATGACCGGGTCGCCCGCGCCGTCCTGGTTGTAGTGGACTCGAAGGCCGTCCACGTCGACGAAGCGGCTGTGAGCATCGGCCATCTGCTCCGGTGGCACCGTGTCGTGGAGGGGCGGGATAGGCACCAGAAAAGGGCCAACCAGAAGTACGACGAGCAAGATCACGAGCGCCAGAGCGAGAGCCCGGCCCCATCTCCACGACACATTCTTCGTATAGGTATTCATCACGTCCTTACACACCACCAGGTAGACACCAACCATCCGCTGAGAAAGGCCTGACTCTGGTTCGCCACCTGTACCCATCCTCCTGCGTCGGTCCCAGCTCTGCGTACCACCATCACGACTCGAGGGCCGCCAGGAGCCGAAGTGAACCGTCAATGACCTGCTGCTGCTGGGCTTCGCGGCTGATGGTGGCGGGTAAGTCACCCTGCTGAGGGCCGTACCAGCCGAACTGCGCGTGGTTGCCCCCCACGATGGAAACCCAGATGGTGTCCGTAGGTAGGAGGGGGCGGGAGGCCTCGATGTCATCGATGGTCGCGAGGCCGTCGCTGGTCCCGTAGATGGATACGACCTCCACCTCGTACTGGGATAGATCGTCGCTCTGGGCCGGGTAGGCCGCCCACAGCAGGAGGCCGTCGACCGCCGCTGGGTGCCGGTGGGCAAACCGCGCTGCCATCGCGCCGCCCAGGGAGTGACCGCCCACAGCCCAGTGCTCGATCATCGGATAAGCCTGTTGGATCCCGTCTGCACGCTGGGGAGCAAGGAAGGCCAGGTCCAGGGGCATTGGGACGATGACAACCAGATACCCCTCATCGGCGATGGCCCGAGCTGCCGGGGCATAAGCAGCAGGGTCCACCCGGCCGCCCGGGTAGATCACGAGACCTGTTGAGACCTCTTCCTGGGTAGGGCGGAAGGTGAACCAGCGACCGCGGTCGACGAGAATGCCATCATCGGCTGCTGGAGTCTCCAGAGCCACCTGGGCTTCGGGCATGGGCGAGGGCCCGGACTCGGCCCAGACGGCGAAGACACCGCCGGCCGCCAGGGGAAGAAGAAGGATCACCCACCACCAGCGCTTCCATGTGCTCACTGGTTCTCCCTCACGCCGTCTCGGGGGCCTCCGCGCACTCAGCGGGCGCATCCCAATACTCCGTCGACTTCGCCACGAGGCGGCGCCCGGCATAGATGACGACACCGGCCATGACAATCGCTCCGGCTGCTCCCACCGACCAAGCGCCGAGCTCACCGATAAGGAAGCCCCCGATGACGGGTGAGAGTATCTGCGTCAGGCTGTCGAGGGACGTCGAGAGGCCGAGCGTCCCACCAATATCCTCCTCGCGCACCGCCTTCGTCAAGGCGCTGTTCGTGACCGTGTTGAGGGTCCCACCCGAGAGTGGGAGGAACGCCAGTACCCCGAGCATCATGGGTACGCTGGGTACCACGGCCCAGGCCAGGAGGGCCGCGGCCAGAACAACCGCGCCGGCCAAGATGATTCTTCTTTCAGAGAATCGACTCGACAGCCAGCCGACCAGGAATCCCTGGACGAAAACCACGACGACCCCGACATAGGTGAGGATGTAACTCGTCGTCTGGTCGGACATGCCGAACCGGTAGCTCGTGTAGAGTGCGAAGCTGGCAGTGAACATCGTGAACGCCAGGCGATAGAAGAAGCGGGTCTGAAGCAGTACCCCCACCCGAGGCCGGTCAAGGGCCTTTCGGATCGTGTCGAGGGGCAGCAGCGTTCTCTTTCTGCCCGCCAGCTTTCGCCGCTGTGCCACCGTGAGGGATTCAGGCAGCCAGAGTGCCACTCCGACGAAATTGAGGATCGAGAGGCCGAGGGCTGCCAGGGCGGGGACAGCGTACCGGGAGAGCCCCAGTGCGACGGCCCTCCCGGTGATCAAGGGCCAATTGCTGAGGGTGCCACCCAGAGCCGGTCCGATGATGAAGCCGGTGCCGAAGGCGGCGCCGATGAGCCCGAGGCCCCGAGCCCGATTCTCCTCATCGGTGATGTCTGTGATATAGGCCCGGGCGAGGGAGACGTTGCCTCCCACCAGGCCGTCCATGATGCGACTGATGAAGAGCCAGCCGATAGCTGCCGCGTCCACTGTCAACCAGGCGGGTGTGCCCGCTGCCGTCCATCGGCCCAGCGGCTCGACGAGGGCCAGCAAGATGAAGCTGATGGCGGTCCCCGTGATGCTAAAGAGCAGCATTGGGCGGCGGCCCCAAGTGTCTGAGAAGTGACCGATGACTGGGGCCGCCAGAAACTGGGCGACGGCGTTTGAGGCGATCAGCAGGCCGATGAGCGGCGCACTCGCCCCCAGACTCCCTGCATAGAAGGGGAGCAGGGGTAGGAAGAGGCTGTAGCCCAGCAACTCGATGAAGACGAATCCAATAATGAGTACGAGACGACGTCTATCCACGGCTGGCTCCCGATGCGATCCTTTGCAGACCTGGCTTGTTGGCGTCGTCGTGCGTGGGAGTGGTCGACCTGCCAGTGCGTTCTTTCATCATTGTGCGGTCGACGCTCCCGTCTGCTGCTTGAGCTCCCGCCGTCGCTTCCGGTATTCGATGATCGGGCCGTCGCCCTCGATGAGCTTCTCGCCGATGGTCAAACCGGATGGTCTCGGACGTTGGGTCTGCACAACGCGCCGGTCCTGG
>CAZIWL010000124.1:0-1713 GCA_964542755.1 uncultured Anaerolineales bacterium | reverse complement strand
CCAGAAGACGAGCTTCTCGCCCATGCGCGTGACGCCGACGGGATTGCGGCCGACTTGCGTTGAGTCGAGGACGACGTACCATTGCTTAGGGATCATGCCTGCGACCCGTTCTCCTCTTGCCCCTGCGCAACCCTGTCGTTCAGCCACGCCACGAGTGGCTCCCCGCGCTGGTCCAGGTGCGCCGCGACGGCTTCCTTGTACGCCGGTAGGAAGGCGTCGAGCATACGCGCCGAAGGCTCGCTCTGCTCATCATAGGCCCGGTACCAGTCTATCTCCCGTGCCAGTAGATCGAGATCGTCGAATCGTAGGGCGGCCGCTGTCGCGCCGGTGAGACTCCCCGTGAGGGCTTCGAGCGCAGATCGGCTCACCCGAGCGTGCCCGAGTGAAGCATACACATCGGTCCGGATGGCTGGCAGATGCTCGAGGAAATGGGCATGCAGCGCTTCGGTCTCTTCCGACGGCGCCTCGCCTGCGAGCGTGGGACGCGCGGTGGTCAGAAGGCGCTCGGCAGCCCCGACTGCTTGGTCCAGCGTCCCGCCCAGGAAATGGGCAGGGATGTGGAGGCGGATCCCCGGCTCCTCGTTGAAGATGCGTCCCCCATAGGCGATGGGCACGTCCAGGTCCTCGACCGCTCCCACCACGTCGAGGAGGCTTGAGGCTGTCGCGAGCCGCTGGGCGGCCAGACAGATGAGGTCCGGTTGGATGCGCTCGATTGTCGCGGCCATCGTCTCGATGGGAACGTTGGCTCCGAGGTAGACGACGTCCCAACCAGCCCGCCGGAGAAGGAGTGTGAACGCGCTCATACCCAGGGTGTGCTCCTCACCTGCTGGGCAGGCGGTAAGGATGCGGCCTCGGCGCGTCGGAGCTGGAGCCGCCTCGATCATGCCCTTGAGGCGTCGCATCGCCAACTCCGAGGCGAAATGCTCCTGTTGAACCGTCACGTCTCCTACGAACCAGCTGTGTCCGATCTCGGCGATGCCCGCGCCGATGATGCCGGAGAAGACGATCTCGGGCGGATACATGGCGAGGGCTTGTGTGAGGACTTCCCCGGCCTTCTGCTCGTTGAAGGCCAGGCAATGCGACACCCACTCATCACGGAGCTGCTCGATCGTTTCGCCGACCGGACGCTTGGGGAGGGGAGGTGCGCTGGGAACAGGCATGGTGCGCAGCGGGTCTTGCCCCTCGCTCTCAAGGCTTTGCCAAAGTTTGACGGCCCGACCAATCCGAAGGCCTTCCTCTTGCCGGGCGACCAGCCAGTTGATCACATCAATGTCGCGTTGGGCATAGATCCGGTGTCCCGCCGGCGTTCGTGAAGGAAGCGGCAGGCCGTAGCGGCGCTCCCAGGCTCGGAGCGCGTCGGCGGTAACGCCCGTACGCTCGCTCACGGCCTTGAGGTTGTAGATGGGATCAAGATAGGCATCCCTGGTCATCCTTTTATCCTCCTCTATTGGTCTCCTGGGCTCGCGTGCCAGAAGGGCGCTTTGCAATACTTGTGGGCGGCGCTCCATGCACGTGAGGCATGATACCAGGTTGTACATAAGTTGTCAAGGGTTTGGTAAGGCGAGCGGGCGTAGGGCGTGCTGGTCTCCGTCGCTGTCGAATATGATAGGCGTCGTCCGCGAGGCACCGCTAGATCCCCCCCACCAGTTCTTGAGGGATCGCTAGATGCCCCTCACCGGTTCTAGAGAGATCGCTAGATGCCCCTCACCGGTT
>CAZIWL010000123.1:0-12691 GCA_964542755.1 uncultured Anaerolineales bacterium | reverse complement strand
TGGACCAGGAGCGAGGCCGTTGGGATCGCTAGACGCGGATCTGGCGGTTCATCCGTTGATCGGCGTTGATACGGCGCCATTCATGTCGAATGTTCGTTCACCGGGATGTGCCAGCGTTAGACCCCACCACCGAGACGCATAGGGCGCGGAGAACGGCGTGATGGGGGGAGGGGGACGCGGAGACGGGGAGAGGGGGAGACACGGAGACCCGGTGATGGACTGCTTTCCCTGTGCCGTTTCGCTTTATCGCTTTATCGCCTTATGGCTCTATCGATCCAGCGCGCGCCGCACGACCCGTGCCAGCTGATCGCCATCGAAGGGCTTCTGAATCAGATCCACGAATCCCAATTCGCGGAGCTCGGCGGCGACGTTTACCACGGTGTAGCCCGTGATGCCCACGGCTCTCAGACCCTGGGAAGCGCTCTGTTCGCCGTGTCCATCGTCGTCAACGGCTTCCCGCTTGAGCTGCCTCATCAACGCCTTCCCACCCATGTTCGGCATCACCAGGTCCGTGATGACCAGGTCCACCCCGGCCTCTTCCCGGTAGGTGGTCAGGGCCTCGCGACCGTCGGCCGCTGTCAGCACCCGGTAGCCGAGGGATTCCAGGATGCTCCGGGTTGCCGCTCGGAGCGAGCGGCTGTCCTCGACAAGGAGAAGGGTCTCCCCCCGGGCGTGCGGTCTGCGGGCCTCGGCGTCTTGCTGGGGTGCCTCGTCCGCTGGAACCTCGTCGTAGGCGGGGAGGTAGAGCCGGAAGGTGGTCCCTTGCCCCGGCGCCGTCTCGACGTCGATGGCGCCTCCGTGCTGTCGGATGATGCCGTAGACCTGGGCCAGCCCGAGGCCGGTTCCCTTCCCCACCTCCTTGGTGGTGAAGAAGGGCTCGAAGAGATGCTCCTGCACCTCCTCGGTCATGCCCTCGCCGGTGTCCGAGACGGTCAGGCAGACCCAGGCGCCGGGTTTCATGTCCGCCACGGGCGGCTCCTCTTCGGTGCCGTCGGCCTGGAATACCACGCGAGAGACCGCGAGGCGTAGATCGCCACCCTCGGGCATTGCGTCGCGGGCGTTGAGGGCCAGGTTGGTCAGCGCCTGCTGTAATCGTCCTGCGTCCGCCAGCACGGTCGGAGCGAGGCCATCCCTCCCCGACCTGGAGCTGGCGCCGCACGAAGACTCCAAGGCCAAGGAGATGCGCACGTTCTCCGGGATGGTCCTGCGCAGGACGTCGAGGGTCCTGGCGACGAAGGAGCCCAGGTCCAGGGGCTCGCGCTCGATCATGGCCCGGCTGCTGAAATCGAGGATCTGCTGCACGAGGTCGGTGGCCTTGTGCGACTCCTCGATGATAATCCGCAGATGATCCGCCAGTCCTGGCGGCAGGCCGGGGCTTTTCAAGTCCATCTGGGCGAACAGAATCACGGTGGCGAGGATATTGCGGAAGTCGTGGGCGATGCCGGCGGCGAGCTGGCCCACGGTGGCCAGCCGCTCATGCTGACGGAGTTCCTCCTCCATGGCCTTGCGCGCCGCGATATCCTGGAAACTCTCCAGGATGTACGTCTCGCCGTCGATCGTAATGGTCTGGGCGTTCTTCAGGATCGGGTTCTCGCGGCCGTCCTTGCAGAGGATGACCGTCTCCATTCCCGCGAATTGATCGGCGCCTTCTTCCAAGATGGGGCATTCCTGGGACGAAGAGCCCCTGGGGCAGACGATGTCGCAAAGCTCTCCAAGGAGCTCCTCCTCCGAGTAGCCGGTGATGTTGCAGGTTCGCACGTTCACCTGCCGTATGCGGTAGTCGGCCCCGATGAGGAGCATGCCGCCCGGCATATTGTGGAGCATCGTCTCGAACATGTTCCTGGAACGGGCAAGGGCGGTCTCCGCCCGCTTGCGCTCGGTGATGTCCGTATGGGTACCCATGAAGCGGAGGGGTGTGCCGTCGTTATCCTGTTCCACAATGATGCCGCGCGTCAAGATCCACAACCAGGAGCCGTCCTGCTTCCTGAAGCGGAACTCCACCTCGAACCGATCGATCTCGCCTTTCAAGTGTCGCTCGGCCTGCTCCATTACGTGGGCGAGATCGTCTGGATGAACCCGCTGCTCGAACGCTTCGAAGCGGTGCGGAAAGGCGTCGACCTGGTAGCCGGCCATCTCGTAGTAGCGGGGATCGAAGTAGACTTCGTTCGTGGTCAGGTCCCAGTCCCACATGCCGTCGTTGGCGGCCAGCATCGTCTTCGAAAGCCGGTCTTCCCTTTCGAGCAGGGCCTCTTGCGTGCGCCTTCTCTCGGTGATGTCGCGCGCCGTCCCGCGCACGATGGGCTCCTGGACGCCCTCAAGGCGGAGCGAGTTGTGATACTCCAGGATCAGTTCCTCGCCCGACCGATTGTGGGCGAGCATCAACCCGCTGGCCTCACCCTGGCGCTCGATCTCGGCCAGATAGTGGTCGAATCGATGCCGGGCCTCCGGGGCGAGGAGATCCCGCAGGTTTGCGCCGACAAGCTCCTCCGCCGAGTATCCGGTGATGGCCTCGGCCGCGGAATTGACCGAGAGGAGATTCCCTTCCAGGTCATGGGTGCAGATCAGGTCGAAGCTGTGCTCCACCAGATCGCGGAAGCGGGCCTCGCTCTCGCGGAGCGCCCGCTCGGCCTCTATCCGTTCCGTGATGTCCTTCGCCAGCGCAAGAATGCGCCTGGCCCCCTGGAGCTGGATAGCGGAAAGACTGACAGCGACGGGCAGGATCGTGCCGTCCTTACGGCGGTGGCGGGCCTCGAAGCGGATCTGCCCCTCCTCCCTCAGCTGGGTCCAGAAGCGACCTCCGTCCTCCCGATGCACGTAGTCGGGGTCGATGTCCGCGGTCGTCATCGCCAGGAGCTCTTCTCTCGTGTAGCCGTACCGCTCCACCGCGGTCTGGTTGACGTCGTGGATATGGGCGTCCGAGGCGTGGAGGAAGAGGGCGTCAGGGATGTTGTCGACCAGGGTGCGGAACTTGTTCTCGCTCTCGCGAAGGGCCTCCATGGTCCTCTTGCGATCTGTGATGTCGTGCATGGTCACCACCGCACCCTGGGGCTGACCCCTCTCGTCGGTCAGGGCCTGAGCGTTGCAGACGAGGTGCCTGGGCTGGCTGTGCTCGGGATCGACGACGATCTCGGCGTCGTGGACGTGCTCACCCTGGAGGGCGCGGTAAAGGGGAATCTCCTCTACAGGCAGCGGTGTCGTGGCGTCCGCCCGGTAGAGATCGTAGTGGTCGGCCCACTGATCCGGGGGAATGGGGCGCTCAGGGAGCCCGTGGAGTCGGCGGGCTGCCTCGTTGAACTGGATCAATCTCCCCTCGGCGTCGCAGATGACGATAGCTTCCTCGATGTTGTTGAGGACGGCGGAGAGGAAGGCGCGTTCGCTCTGGAGCTCTTCGGCCGCCTCCTTCCGCGCGGTGATGTCCCTCAGGACAGCCTGCAGCCCCGTCGGCCTGGCGCCTCTCTTCAGAAGGGCAGCGTGGGCCTCGCCCCATCGAAGCGTGCCGTCCTGGTGAACCCATCTGAACTCGAAGGGCTCCAGCTGTCTTCCCCGCAGGATGGAGAAGAAGACCTTCATATAGGTGGGGATATCCTGAACACGCAGGGTGGGAAGCCGGGTGATATGCTGGCCGGTTATCTCATTCCTGGAGTAGCCGGTGAGTGCCAGGAAGGCGGTGTTGCAGGAGGTCACCACGCCTTTGAGATTCGCCGTCACGATGCCGTCGGGGGCCAGCTCGACGATGTGCTTGTAGCGCTGCTCGCTCTCGCGGAGCGCCTCTTCCATCCGTTTCTGCTGGCCCTGCTCTTCTTTGAGCTCAGCTATCTGGCGCCTGGCGTCGGCGAGCTCCTGGCGCGCTGCTGTCAGCTCTTGGAGCAGTTCCGGCCTGGTCCTACCGCGGTCGTTCACTCTTTGTGCCTCTGGCATCCCGGCTGAAGGTCTCCTTTGCGTAAGGTTGAGCCCGCGGGTCACCTACACGGGCAAGCCGGACCCATTTCGCCGCTGGAGTGACCGGGGATGGAGCGAAGCCTGGGGGGAACGGTTTCGCATCCGCGACCGAGTTCATCCTGCAGCGGGATAGGCTATTGTAGTACGGTACTCTGTCGCGTCAAGGGGGGCCAAGACCGCGGCCCCCGCTCCGGCACGGCACATCACCGACTGCGCGCCACAGTCCATGCACTACGCATTACGGAACACGCAGCCGCACCGCTCCGCCTCCTCCCGTCTCCCCGCCTGCCCCCCACCTCACAAGGACATGCCCAGGGCCCCACGATCCGCTTCTCAGCCGATGGGCGCAGGGTCATTCCTGGTGGGCCTGGCGGGCGGTGGCGGCGAGGGGCTGCACCAGGTTGACGAACTCGGTGGGGATGATGAACTTGGTGGCGTCTCCCTCGCCGAGCGCCTTGAGGGCCTCCAGGTACTGGAGGGTCAGGGTCTTGCTGTCCACATCCTTGGCTACCTTGAAGATTTCGTTGAGCGCCAGGGCGAAGCCCTCGGCGCGCAGGATGGCCCCCTGCCGGTCCCCCTCGGCGTCGAGGATAGCGGCCTGCTTCTCTCCCTCGGCCACAGCGATGGCCGCCTCGCGTGTGCCGTTGGCCTCGGTGATCATCGCCCGGCGGTCGCGCTCGGCCGCCATCTGGCGGGTCATAGCCTCCTCAATCGGCTTTGGCGGGACGACCTCACGGATCTCCACCGCCATCACTCGAATGCCCCAACGGTCGGTGACGTCATCGAGCTTCTCGTGCAGGATACGGTTGATCTCGTCCCGCTTGGAGAGGACGTCATCCAGGTCCATGGCGCCGACGACGGCACGCAGGGTCGTGATGGCCAGGCCCCGGGCTGCCCCGGTGAAGTTCTCCACCTCCAGGACACTGCGCACGGGGTCTATGACCTTGTCGTAGACGAGGAAGTCGATGGATACGGAGGCGTTGTCGGCGGTGATGCACGTCTGCGGCGGGACGTCGAAGAAGACCTCCCGCAGGTCCACCGGCACACCGCGATCCACGAAGGGGATGAGGAGGATCAGCCCCGGTCCCCTCGATCCGATGCAGCGGCCCATACGGAAGACGACGAGGCGCCGGTATTCGGGAATGATACGGACGGCCATGGTCACGATGACCAGGCCCAGAAGTGTGAGGATTCCAATGACGATCAGTTGCATGTCTCTGTCTCCTTGTTGATTCGGCCGGCTTTCGAGCCAGTTAGCGAGTTCTCATTATTGACGGTGCTGCGGCGTTCTCCGGGCTGTGTCTGCAGGCTGATCCCCGGGACCTTCCACGGGCGTGACCTGGAGGCGCACGCCGCTGATGCCCGTCACACGGATGGGATCGCCAGCCTGAATGGGCGCTTGTTCGGCGACGGCGCTCCAGTCCTCGAGGTCGACCCGGACTTGCCCATCAGGCGCGAGATCGCTCAAGGCGACGCCGCGCTGACCGATCAAGCGCTGGGCGCCGGAGCGGGGCGGCTGCCGGGCGGCGATAAGGATGGCACGCAGTACCAGGACGTTGAATCCCAGGATGCTGACAGCCATAAGGACGATCAACCAGGGGCTGACGCGGACTGTGGGGGTGGCTGGCGAGGGCGGCGTGAAGGGGACGAAGAGGAGGAGGGAACCGAGCAGGAAGGGGACCAGCCCCACGATGGATACCACGAGTTCAGTGTCGGTGAGCAGGCCGACGACGAAGAAGGCCACGGAGACGCCCAGCAGGGCGACGCCGGCCCAGTTGACGGACAGACTGCCCAGGGCCATGAAGGCGATGGTGAAGGCGACGACGGCTCCGACGCCGGGAATGCTCAGCCCCGGGTCCGCCAGCTCCGCCAGCACGAACAGCGTGCCCAGGGAGAGGAGCAGATAGGCGATGTTGGGGTCGGTGATGGCGTGGAAGAAGCGCTCGTTCAGGTTCATGGGTTCTTCCTGGAGGAGCGCCCCCTCGGTCTCCAGCGTTGTACCGTCGACTTGCTGTCCGTCCAACTGATCCAGGAGGTCGCTCAGATCTTGGGCCAGGAGGTCGATGACGTTCAGCTCCAGGGCCTCGGCGGCGGTGACGGAGAGGTTCTCCCGGACCGCTTGCTCGGCCCACTCGGCGTTTCGATCGCGGCTGGACGCCACGCTGCGGACGAGCGCGGCCGCGTCGCTGGCGGCCTTCTCCTCCGAGATCTCACTGATCTGATCGCCGAGCGGGACGGGGTGGGCGGCGCCCACGTGCGTGGTCGGGGCCATGGCTGCCACGTCCGCCGCCAGAAGGAGGAACATCCCCGCGGAGGTGGCGCGCGCGCCGCCGGGCGCGACGTACACGATGGTGGGGACCGGCGCCTGCAGGAGCTGTTGGACCATCTCGCGCATGGCGGACTCCAGGCCACCGGGGGTGTCGAGGGTGATGATCACCGCCTGGGCGCCGCGCTGCTGCGCGAGTTGGAGCCCACGCTCCAGGTAGCGAGCGGAGAAGGGGTTGATGACGCCCTCCACCTGGAGGAGGACGACGGGCCTGGATGCCCCCCGCGCGGTCACGGGGACGCTGAGAAGGAGGGCGAGGATGACGAGTGTCTTGAGTTTGTTCATCGGGTACCTCCTCCAAAATGACATCGGTCGAGGCCGAACGCCTCTGCGTAAGCACATGTACTGGCCCTGACCGCGGGCACCGGCTGTGAAGCCTGGCGGCCCCATTGGGTTGACCATGGAGGGTGCGGAATCTGGCGTCCTAGCGCCCTGACGGCGGCCTATGAGCCAGCGGGTTTGCACAAGCACCCCTATTGTCGCAGACTCGGGACGGCTGTCAACTCCAGCTTGACCACGGGGTGCGCTCACGATCTGTCGCGGAGCTGGTCGCCGTCTGGAGACGCATAGCGCCCCTGTACTAAGTAGTTGTGACTGGCATCTACACGTGGCGAGCATGCGCTCGTGAGGTGCAACGCATTTGAAAGGTGCATCGCACCGTAGGGGCGACAACTCGTTCGTGCACCCTTGACCACGTCACGGGCCCCAACGGGCACTGGCGTGCGGTAACCCGCCCAGTGCGCTGAGGGGTACATCCGAGCGGATTCCGCCGCGGAAGCCGCTCCTTGATCTCGACGCCGTGTTGAGCTTGTCGCTTGTGTTGAGCCCGTCGAAATGAAGCAACCACCCAGCCAAAGGCGCTGGGCACTCGATCGGCGTCGCTTCGACGGTTTCCCCTTCAAAACGTCTGGAGCCCGTTAGCTGATAGACATCGATCCCCCAATGTGGTAGACTGGATCGGGAGCCGCCAGCCTCCCGCCGGACAGGGACTCCGTCTGATCCCCGCGCCTGCCACGCCGTTCGGTGGGCGGCCTGGGCAGTCCGTTCGAGGATGGCAGAGGTAGGTGATTGTGCCGGGACGCTGACTAGCTTGTCCTGGGCCGCGAGGGGTCATTCTCCGGCGGTCTGACGTCTCGCCGCAGGAGTCCGTTTCTGTAGTCTGCCGGGCTGCTCACGGAGCCGCGGGGTCTCCTTATCCTGAGGTCTTCCGTGCCGCTTGTGGCGCTGGGGTACGCTGTGCTGTCCTATCGGCGGCCAATACTGTTGTGGGAGGTCCACTTGTCCTTGATGAAGCGTGTGTCCGCCGCATTCCGCCCTGCCTTGATTGCCTGTCTGGCTATGACAGTGCTGACGCCCACCGTGGCACGCGCCAGCGTTGTCCCCTCCGACCCACCTCCGCCCGCAGAGGCGGTGGGCCTGGAGCTGTTGACGGCTGGGAATGACGGCAACGGTGAGCAGGAGGGCGAAGAATCTGCGTTCATAGCCGATATGGAGGCGTTCGAGGTGGCGCGTGAGCAGGGTCCCGAGGCGGCGGTGGCCCTGCTTGACACGCTGCGGGGCCCCGCGCTGGATGCTGTGATGGACGAGATTCAGGAAGCGCAGGAGGAGCTTGCCCAAACGGCACACCCTGCAGAGACAGGGCCGGTGAGCGAGGACGAGGAGCGGGCGGCGATGGAGGTGCAGATGGCCCGGGATGCACGGGCTCGAGCGCGGGCACTAGGCTCCGTCGCCACGGATCCGGTCGAGGGGAAGCGAGAAAGCGATAATGCGATAAGGCGAGAAGGCGACAAAGCGATAAGGCGAGAAAGCGACAAAGCGAATCAGCGAGGGGAAGATAGCACGGCCCCTGTGGTGTCGACTGAGGTGACGCGGACGGTGGGCAGCGGCTGCGAGTACGCTACCATTGGAGCGGCGGTCGCGGCGGCCAATCCGGACGACACGCTGCTTCTTGAGGGCGGGCGGACCTTCTACGAGAACCTCACCATTCCCATCGGCCTGACGCTACGAGGGGGTTACGACGGCTGCGGCAGCGGTTTGTCGGACCCAACGACCATCGACGGCGGAGCCAGTGACCGCGTTATCGAGGTCGATCTCGGCCTGGACGTCACGCTGGAGAACCTGAACATCACCAACGGGAACACCGGTGGAGACGGGGGTGGGGTTAGCTTCGCGGGTGGCGCGGGTACCGGCAACCTCACGCTGACGAACGTGGCCATCTACGGCAACAGGGCAAGTTGGGGCGGAGGGCTGTGGGTCGGTATGGAAGCCGAGGTCCATGGCACGGACGTGCAGATCTACGACAATACCGCCGGTGACTACGGCGGCGGCGTGCGGCTATACGGCGGGTGCGCCACGTTCGAGAACAGCACCATTCACGACAATGCCGCGCCTCAAGGCGCCGGCGTGTACGGGACAGAGGAGGGTGGGCACAGCCCCGTGCTGAATCTGCCTACCTCAGCCGACCTCCACGACAACCAGGCTCTGACCGACGACGGCTTCGGCGGGGGGCTCTATCTGCGCCAGGGCAGTATTTCCTTGGCCGGCTGCTCGGACGTCTATTCCAATGAGGCCCTGGCTGGCGGCGGTGTCTACTTGATCACGTCCACCCTCACCGTTGACGGCTCCTGCTCGGAGATCAACTACAACACGTCCACCGGCCACGGCGGGGGCGTCTACGCCCAGAGCAGCACCGTCAACCTCGACGAAGATGCCGAGATCGAGTACAACGCTGCCGGAACCGGAGGCTCCGGCAGCGGCGGCGGCGCTTACCTGGATGCCAGCAGTCTGTACAGCGACAAGGCCAGCATCAACAACAACACGGCGTCGAGCTACGGCGGCGGTGTGTACGCCGTGAATGGCTCCAGATTGGATATGGATCTTGGCAGCTACATCTGCCTGGGGCCGCGGTGCAGCCGGGTATACAACAACGTAGCGACCGGCGGCTACGGCGGCGGCGTCTATCTAAATGACAGTACGGCCTGGCTGGACAATACCTTCGTCGAGAACAACTGGGCCACCGTCGGCGGCGGGCTGTACGCTTATCAAAGTAACGTGTATGGCAACAGTGTCCTCTTTGCGCGCAATGACTCCACCTCAGGGACCGGCGATGGCATCCGGCTCTATACGGGCGCGACCATGGCGGGTCAGGGGAATACCTTCGCCTACAACGAGTCCGGCGGGGGAAGCACCGGGCGGGCGATCGACCTATCGAGCGCAGAGCTGACGTTGAGCTGCTCGATCATCTGGGGGCACGCGAGCAGCGTGGACAAAGCAGATCAGAATGTGACCTACTCCGACGTGCAGGGCGGCTATGCAGGCAGCGGCAATCTGAACGTTGACCCTCAGTTCGTCGCGTCGGGGAGTGCCGATTACCATCTACAAAGCTCCAGTCCTGTTATCGACCGTTGTGTGGTTGGCCCCAGCACCGACTTCGACTACGAGCGGCGGCCCATCGTCCAGGGGAATCCGGGGACGCCCTACGACATGGGCGCGGATGAGTTCAGCACGCCACGTGTGGGCATCAACGGCTCCGGCTGTATCTACGGCACCATCCAGCAGGCGGTCAACGGGGCCGGGGACGGAGATACGCTCCAGATCGCTGAGGGAGTCCATTTTGAGAATGTGGACATCCAGGGTAAGGATGTTACGCTGAACGGCGGATACGACGACGCCGACTGCACCACCGCGGGCGCCGGCGCGACCCGCGTCGACGGCAGTCTCGGGAGCGGGAGTACGTTCGACGTTGACGACGCCACGGTGACGCTGGGGCAGCTGGGGATTACGGGCGGCAGCGGCACCGGCGGGGGCGTGGCGACCGCCAGTTATGCTCGGGTGACGCTGGATAGCACCGATGTGTATGAGAACCACGGCACCTACGGTGGAGGCGTCTACGTCGGCACAACGAGCGCCGTGACCCTGACGAACGGGTCGAGCCTATACGATAACACGGCTACCCTGTATGGCGGCGGCGCCCGTGTGTGGGGCACGTTGCGCAGTCTCGATACGTCGTCCGATATCGACGACAACGCGGCGGCGCACGGTGGCGGTGGCGTCTCGGTGATGGGCGGTACGTTGCACCTCATCGAGGCGGATCTGAGCGGCAATCAGGCGACAGCCGCCGATGGCAGGGGCGGGGCGATCTTGCTCGAGGACGGCGCGGTCCTGACGATGACGGGAAACGTATGGCTCTATGACGAGAATGAGGCTTACGATGGGGCCGGCATCTATGCCGACGACGCCAGGGTATTTTTGGGAACGGCGACCGTCGGGGGGAATAGGGCGCTGCATCGGGGCGGTGGTGTTTGCTTGATGAACGACAGTACGCTGTCCGCCTCGAGCGCCAAAGTCGGCAGTGACGTCTTTCCCTTTGGCAATGAAGCTGTCATCGGCGCCGGAATCTATGCCATCACCAGTACGGTGAGCTTTGAGGGTAGGATCTACAACAACCTGGCGGCGAACGCGGGTGCGGGTATCTACGCCCGGGCGAGCACGGTCAATCTCACCGATGCCCACGTGGGCGGTACCGATGCTAACCAGCCGAATCGGCTCGACAGCGGCGGACATCTGGGTGCGGGGCTCTACCTTGCCGACGGCACCCGGGCCACGATTGACAACACGGTGGTTGCGGGCAATGCCTTCACGACCGCTGACTACACCTACGGCGGCGGGCTGTACGCCATTGGCGGCAGCGTGGTGACGATGACCGCCAGCAGTGTCGAGAACCACCTGGCGCCCTCGGCCACAGACGGGCGCGGCGCGGGCGTCTACGTCAGCGAGAGCACGGTGACGCTGGACGACAGCCGGGTGATCAGCAACACGGCCGGGACCGCGGGCGGTGGAATCCGCCTGTACGACAGCGGGACGCTCAACGTCCGCAACGACTCGCGGATCGTCAATAACCACGCCCTCAACGGCATGGGCGGCGGCATCGCGGCCAGCGGGGCGCTGGACGTCAACGTTGCCGACACGACGCTGCGCAGTAACACAGCCGCGACTGATGGCGGCGCGATCTATGTTGACGGGGGCACGCTGGACTTCACCGGCGGCTGGACGTTGCGGGAGAACCAGGCCGGCGGTAACGGGGGCGCGGTCGCCGTGGTAGGCACGGCCGAGGCGAACTTCCGCGCCGGCGCGTACAGTCTGGCCTACGCCAACCGGTCGCTGAGTGGGCACGGCGGGATGCTTTACCTGGGTAACGGGACCACTACGCGCCTGTACGCCACCGATGGGCACGACATGTATGTCTACGCCAACCGTGCCAGCGAGGACGGCGGTGCGCTCTATGCGGACAACGGCGGCATTTTCGACATCTATGGGCAGGTCAACTTCGACCGCAACCGGGCGGACAACGGTGGGGCCGTTTTCGTGAGCAACGGCGCGCGGGTGTGGTTCGACGATTACGTCGATGTCCGCCCCCAGCTCTGGGATAACTGGGCCGATAGCGGCAGCGGCGGCGCGGTTTATGCTGCGAACAGCCCCCGCGTCGAGTGCGATGGGGCGACGTTCGGTCAGGCCGGCGACGGCAACCAGGCCTCCGTGAGCGGGGGCGCGATCTACCTGAGTGGCAGCGGTTTGAGCGCCGACAACTGTGTCTTTCAGGCGAATCGTGCCGCCCAACATGGCGGCGCCATCGCGGCCTACACCTCGACGGTAGAGGTTTTCGCCACCTATACTGCGCCGGTAACAGCTACGCAGGGGCTCGGGGATGAACGAGGGGTCCTCAGCCCGGCGGCGGCCGCTGCGACGGCGTGTGACCCACGCGTTGAGCAGTGCAGCGCCTTCTACGACAACGCCGCGGACAGCGACGGTGACGACACAGGCCTCGGCGGCGCGCTGTACACCAATGAGGGCAGCACGCAGATCAGGCACACGCACCTTCACAACAACTCCGGGGTTCGGGGGGGTGCCATCCAACAGGTGGGCAGCAATGCCGTGGCCAACGTCGCTGACACGCTGGTCTACGGCAATACCGCCACAAGTGGGTTTGGCGCCGGCATACGCAGCGAGGGCGGCGCGTTCACGGTGACCCACGTCACGCTGGCGAACAACGTGGACGGCGCGGGATACTCCCAGTCCAACACCGTTGGCTATGTGACAAACAGCATCGCCTGGGGCAACGCGGAGGGCGGCTTCTGGATCACGAGTGGCCCGCTCGATGGAACGTGCAACATCGACCAGAGCGGGAACGTCGGCGCCAGCGTGGATCCCGAGTTCGTCGATGCGGGCGCGGGGGAGGACTATCGTCTGCGCAGCGGCTCGCCCGCCATTGATGCTTGCGTCACGGGCCTCTCGCCGGATCTGCACGGGGGCTCTCGGCCCTACGGCGATGCCTACGATATGGGGGCGTACGAGTATGCGCTGCGATTCATCTACCTGCCGCTGGTGCTGCAGGGCTACTAGGTTGACGGTTACGGCGAAGGGGGCGCC
>CAZIWL010000122.1:0-12698 GCA_964542755.1 uncultured Anaerolineales bacterium | reverse complement strand
TGACCCAATTTCCGCTTTACCTTCCTATCACTATTCAGTTGTTAAGGTCCTGATCTCGTCCTCGCACTCCGACTCTCCCCGAGTGCGGACGAGCATTGTACCACATCCATCCTATCCTGTCAAGGGGGCTTTGCGACTCTCCAAAAACTCGTCGCGATCTTCTTCTCTCCCCCTTGCCGTGAGAAGCTACTGGCTTGGACCCCTTACGCCACCTTCTTGCCGTTAGATCCGTGCCTCACCAGCTATTTCTCACTCAAGGCCCGAGATTCTACCAGGTCGGGCGCCGCTTGTCAAGGAACTCGTGCTTCTCGGCCCGAGAGAACTCAACGCTCCGTTCTCAGAGTCCCATCTCGCGACCGAGGCGAGATAGTACCAGCCTTCAGCAAGGATGTCAAGTCGAAAACTCTTTCCAACTCATATGAACCGTTGTATAATCGCGGAAGCTTTACGAGTGACTAGTTTAGAAGGGGTCAGTCAGATGGTCAAACAACTACGCATCTTGATCGCAAAGCCCGGCCTCGACGGCCACGACCGGGGGGCCAAGGTCATCGCTCGTGCCCTGCGCGACGCGGGGATGGAGGTGATTTACACAGGCCTGCGCCAAACCCCGGAGATGATCGTGGAGGCAGCCCTCCAGGAGGACGTCGCCGCCGTGGGACTCAGCATCCTTTCTGGAGCACACATGACCCTCGTTCCCCGTGTCCTCGACGGTCTACGACAAATGGGCATAGAACACGTCAAGATCTTTGTCGGAGGCATCATTCCCGACGACGACCGGGAGGCATTGAAGGAGATGGGGGTAGCAGGTATCTTCGGTCCGGGGTCGAACACCCAGGTCATCTGTGGCATCGTACGCGACCAGCTCACCGGCAACTGACGTGAACCTGGTAACCGCAGCGCTAGACGGTGACCGTCACGCCCTGGCACGCCTGATATCCCTCGTCGAGGATCAAGACGCAGCGGCTCAAGATGCCTTGCGCGCCCTCTTCCCACATACGGGACGGGCCCACCTCATCGGCGTCACAGGCCCACCCGGTTCAGGAAAGAGCACCCTCGTCAACGTGCTAACTCAACGGTTCCGCGGATCGGGCAGAACGGTGGGAATCATTGCCGTGGATCCGAGCAGCCCGTTTAGTGGCGGCGCTTTGCTGGGCGACCGGGTACGAATGCGCGATCTGGCCGGCGACCCCGGGGTCTTCGTCCGCAGCATGGCCACCCGAGGGAGCCTGGGAGGTCTCGCGCAGGCCACGAACGACGTGGTCAAAGTCCTCGATGCTGCCGGGTTCGACGCCGTACTCATCGAAACCGTTGGCGCGGGCCAATCTGAGGTTGAAATTGCCAGCACCGCCCACACGACGATCGTCCTGGAGGCACCGGGGATGGGCGACGAGGTGCAGGCCCTTAAGGCAGGCCTCATGGAGATCGCGGATATCCTCGTAGTGAATAAGGCCGATCGCCCGGGGGCCGCCCGCACCGCTCGCGCGCTGGAGATGGTGATCGACCGAAACTCGGCCGCCAGTGAGGATGGCTGGCAGCCGCCCATCCTCCAGACGGTTGCCCTGGATGGCTCCGGCGTTCCCGAGTTAGTCCAGGCGATCGACGATCACCGCCATCATCTCTGCACCACCGGTCTCCTGGCCGAGCGTGAACGCCGCCGCATCAAGGGGGAACTCGTGGGCGTCCTTCAGCGGGAGCTGCTCGATCGCCTGCTATCTCGCCTGGGCCCGGAGGAGCTGGGACAGTGGGTTGAGCGCGTCGCGGCGCGCAAGGTAGACGTCTACACCGTAGCGAGCCGACTTTGTGAGACCCCATCGTGAGCCACGACTTAAGTCTTGGACGTGGAGATTGCACGTGAGCTCCAACTTGGGGGGGATAGGGCCGGCAGAGACTGGAATGTGCATGGCCGTCACGGCAGAGGGCTGCGCACCGCCATCTTGAAATCCTGCTGAATACCGGCGTAGGAGGAGAGACTTGTTAGTAGGTCGAGACGTGCGGCTGCGAGCGGTCGACAGGGACGATCTCCCGCGGTTTGTCGAGTGGTTCAGTGATCCTGAGGTACGACGGTACCTCGATATGTACTTGCCGTTCTCCCTCGCCCAGGAGCAACGTTGGTTCGAGAACCTGCTGGAGCGCATGGAGAAGCATGAGACAGTGATGTTCACCATTGAGGTCGAGGAAGACGACGCTCGGATAGGCAACATCAGCTTGTTTGACATCAACTGGAAGGATCGGCACGCGGAGTTGGGCATCACGATCGGGGACAAGGCATACTGGAATCGAGGCTACGGCACCGACGCCATCCGCACGATGCTGGCGCTCGCTTTCCATGAGATGAACCTCCACCGGGTGATGCTCCGCGTCCATGCCGACAATGTCAGAGCGATTACGGCCTACCAGAAGGCGGGTTTTCAGCGCGAGGGTACTCTCAGAGAGTCTGTTTTCCGGGAGGGCGTCTACTACGATATGGTGCTGATGGGCATCCTTGACGGGGAGTTCAAACGGCATGACTGAATCACGCGGAGGAATGCATGGCTCAGTCAAGTTGTTCAGTGGTACCGGATCTCTGGACCTGGCGCAGGAAATCAGCGAGTACCTCGACGTACCCCTATCCCCCCGAGAGGTGATCCAATTCCCGAATGAGAACATCTTCATTCAACTCGAGGAGTCCATCCGAGGACAGGACGTCTTCCTCATCCAGACAATGGCTCCACCAGTCAGCCACAACATCATAGAGTTGCTCGTCTTCCTCGATGCCTTGAAGCGCGCCTCTCCAGACCGGGTCACCGCCGTCATTCCCTATTTCGCCTACGCGCGCTCCGACAAGAAAGACCAGCCCCGTGTCCCTATCACTGCCCGTCTGATGGCCGACGTAATTGGCGTCGCTGGCGCGGACCGTTACATGACGCTCGACCTCCACGCCGATCAGATTCAGGGCTTCTTCAGCATTCCCGGTGACGCGCTCACGTGCTTCTCGATCCTCTCCGACTATCTGCGGGAGAAGGATCTGGAGGATGCGGTGGTCGTAGCTGCGGACCTGGGATTTGCCAAGAAGGCCCGGAACCTGGCCGCCGAACTCGACATGCCCCTGGCCCTTGTGGAGAAGCGACGCATCAGCGTCGACACAGAGGCTTTGACACTCGTGGGAGAGGTCGATGGTTGCGATGTCGTCATTGTCGATGACGAGGTCGACACGGGGGGCACCATGGTCAACGCAGTGAACATCGTCTGCGAGCACGGCGCCCGGGATGTCTACCTCTGCTTTGCCCATGCGCTCTTCTCGCCGCCGGCAGTCGAGCGCTTGCGACACCTGCCCGTAAACGAAATTGTCACGACCAATTCGATCACACTCCCTCCCGAGAGATCCTTACCTAATCTTACCATCCTCTCGGTTGCGGGCCTGCTGGGGGAAGTGATTCAGCGCGTCCACGAAGGACGGAGCGTGGGTGAGATCTTTCGGCGATACCAGCGATACAAGTAGTGGACGCCCGGTCGTAATGCCCAGGAAGCGTACCGCACGCAGCAGTCTCGGCGCACGGCCGATCGGATTGGACAGACGCCCCGCGAAGGAGGCTGAGGAATGAAGAAGGACCTGGACCGCTTGATGGTAGAACGGGACCTGGACGCGTTCGTCGTGACAGGCCCTGCTCGTGACAATCCGGCTATGGCGTACCTCACCAACGGTGCTCACGTGACCCGGGGATTTCTCATCCAGAAGCGCGGTCAAGAACCAGTGTTGGTCTGCTCTCCCATCGAGCGGGACGAAGCCGCTGCCAGCGGGTTGGCCGTGGTCACCTTGAACAAGTATGACTTTCCCGCCATCTTACGTGACAAGCAGGACCGCCTCGCCGCCACGGTCGAGCTCTACCGCCGCATTCTGGCCGACCTCTCTGTAACCGGCAGGGTCGGCTTCTATGGGAAAGCGGATCAAGGACGGGCCTGGCTGCTGCTCAACACCCTCAACGTTCAACTGGAGCACATTGTCGTCCAAGCCGATTTCGACACGACAATCATCGACGAGGCCCGTGCCACGAAGGATGCATCTGAAGCAGAGCGGATCCAGCAGATGGGACGCCAAACCTGCACCATCGTCGAGCGGACGCTCGACTTCCTGAGGTCGCACGAGGTCGGCGACGAGATGCTCCTGCAACCTGACAGCACGCCTCTCACCATCGGACGCGTCCATCACGAGATCAGCCGGTTCATCGCCGAGGAGGGGCTCGAAGACCCGGAGGGCTTCATCTTTTCCATCGGCCGCGACGCGGGCGTGCCGCATAGCAAGGGGCGGGCAGAGGACGTTGTCGCGCTGGGCAAGTCCATTGTATTCGACATCTTTCCTAGAGAGGCCGGGGGAGGCTACTTCTTCGATATGACGCGCACCTTCTGCCTGGGATACGCCCCGCGCGAGGTCGCCGACGCCCATCACGACGTCAAGGCATGCATCGAGATGCTGCTGGACGCTTATGAGGCCGGTGAGGAGGCGCGGCACTATCAGAAGATGACGTGCCAGTTCTTTGAAGGCCGGGGACACCCTACCGTCGCCAGCAATTCGAAGACCGAGAAAGGCTACGTGCACAGTGTGGGGCACGGACTGGGCCTCGCCGTTCACGAGGAGCCCCGTTTCAGCGACGACCCTACGAACAACGACGTCCTGCAACCCGGTCACGTCTTCACCTGCGAGCCCGGTCTTTACTACCCAGATCTCGGCTTCGGCGTCCGCATTGAGGATGTCGTCTGGATCGATGGAGATGGCGCTGTACACAATCTTACGGACTTCCCCAAGGATCTAATCGTAGACCTTTAGCGGAGTCGTGCCGTCGCACGCGGCAGCGGGTCGGGATGGCTCCGCTGGTGCTGCAGCTTTCGATCAGAAACAGACGCTGGACCGGCTCTCACCAGTGTGAACAAGGCGTGGAGATTCCGCTTGGGCACGGCTGCTCCAGTCAGACAGGATGGTACTATGACTCGTATACTTGCCATTGAGACATCGTGTGATGAAACGGCGGCCGCGGTCATTGAGGATGGCCGACGCATCCTTTCGAACGTCGTCGCCTCTCAGGTCGAGCTGCACGCCGAATACGGAGGCGTCTTCCCGGAAATGGCATCGCGCGCACACGTCGAGGCCATCGTCCCCGTTATCGAGCGGACGATGGAGGAGGCTCATCTCGGGTTCGACGACCTCAACGCTATCGCCGTGACCTATGGCCCTGGACTGGCGGGCTCTCTCCTCGTAGGGGTAAATGCCGCCAAAGGGCTCGCCGTTGCCCGAAACTTGCCCCTCATCGGAATCAATCACTTGGAGGCCCACGTCTACGCCCATTGGCTGGAGGTCGAAGGGGACGGCGCCGCACAAGGCAACCTGACCTTCCCCCTCCTCTCCCTCCTCGTCTCCGGCGGGCACACCGAACTCACCCTCGTCCGAGGCCACGGCGACTATGAGCATCTCGGCAGCACGCTAGACGATGCGGCCGGTGAGGCATTCGACAAGGTGGGTCGCCTGCTCGGACTGCCCTACCCCGGCGGGCCAGAGATCGAGCGGGTCGCTCAGAACGGGAATCCTCAAGCCTTCAGCTTCCCGAGGTCATGGCTTGATGACAAAGAACCCGGGACCGGTGAAGCCCTGGGCCGAAGCCGCGGCCCTCACGCATGGGACTTCAGCTTTAGCGGTCTCAAGACGGCCGTCCTGCGCCAGGTTCAGAAGTACTCCGATCCCCCTCGGGGGAAGCTCCTCGCCGATCTGGCCGCCAGCTTCCAAGCAGCGGTGGTGGATGTCTTGTCGGCGAAGGCGGCCTGGGCAGCGGAGGCCTTCGCCGCCAATGCCGTGCTACTATCCGGAGGTGTGACAGCGAACCAGACCTTGAGGAAAACCACTGTGGAGCGCGTCAAAGTACCCGTCTACTACCCTCCGATCTTTCTGTGCACCGACAACGCCGCGATGGTAGGCGCATGTGCCCACCGCCACTTCATCGCCGAAAAGATCGGGCCTCACGCGCGCTCTGGCCTCGATCTCGACGTCGTTACGGGTCTGAGGCTGGGATGACGAGCGCAAGGCCGTGCCAGCCACAAGTCGGTCCCTCACCCTTGGAACGCGTCTTCCAAGGTGACAGGTGGGTGGCCCGCGATGGACCTCATCCTTTGGTGGATGCCCCCTTCGGTCGTCCTTTCAGCAGCGAGATCGTGTACGACGAGCGAGGCTGCGAGCTACCTCTGCCCATGCAAAGTTCTCTATTTCCCGCGACGGGAAAGGGAAGTTGTTGATGCACCTCTTCGATCTACCTCGCAACGGGGTCCGTTTCATCCGCAACGCGATCCGCTCCCTACGCCGAAAGGGACTGGACGTGGTGGTGCTCCCTCTGGAGGGCTCCTTCCCGGAGAGAACCCCCCGTCGAGCGCCGCTACCCTTCCCCCTCAGCATGCTGCCCATGCTGCCGTCCGAGGTTAGCCTGGAGGAAATGCGCGAGACCATCGCATGGCTACGCGACGACGAGCGCGTGGATACGGTGGTGTTCCGATTTCGCGACCTTCAAGCAGGCGGTGCCGCGCTGTGCGCCCTCCGGTCAATGATTCTGGGGCTCAGGGACAGAGGCAAGCGCACCATCGCATGGCTGCCATCTGCCGACACGTGGGACTACTACCTCGCCTCCGCCTGCCATGAGATAATTCTGCCCCCCTCGGGGCGACTCAACATTCTGGGCCTCCGAACCGAGGCTCTCTTCTTGAAAGACACACTCGCCATGGCCGGCATTGAGGCAGATCTGGAATCCATCGCCGAGTACAAGGTCACGCCCGACATGTTCCGCCGCTCGTCCATGACCGAGGCGCACCGGGAGATGCTGGACGCTATCCTCGACTCCCTCTTTGAGCACCTCCTGACCACGATCGCTGAGCGGCGAGATCTTGCCAAGGATCAACTGTCCGGTCTCATCGACCAGATGCCGATGTCGCCCAGGGCGGCGCTGGAGCGGGGCCTCATCGATCGCGTGCTCTATGAGGACGAGTTGCCCGCCCACCTGCTCCTTGGCGAAACGGAGACAAAGGCCCTGGATAGCAGCCACGACGAGGATGTCCCGGGATATCCCGCGCTCGTCACTGCCGACCATGCCTCGCGCTGGCTGAAGCGGCCCGCAACGTGGACCACACGGAAGCGAATTGGCGTTGTATCCCTTGAGGGAATGATTGTCCCGGGTAAGAGCCGCCGCATGCCAAGTCCTCTACCGCTGCCCGTCCAGGGCCAGGCCGGGGCGGAGACCATCACCGCGACCCTGCGTCAGGCGGAAGCCGACCCGCGCCTGGCCGCCGTCATCCTCCACATCGACTCGCCCGGGGGCTCATCGCTGGCCTCGGATCTCATTTGGCGCCAGGTCCGTAGGCTCCGTGAATCGAAACCCGTCGTGGCCTTGATGGGCGACCAGGCTGCATCCGGCGGGTACTACGTCGCTGCCCCGGCCAGCCGTATCGTCGCCCAACCAACTACGCTGACCGGATCCATCGGCATCTGGGGCGGCAAGTTCGTCCTCGGGGAGCTCTACGACAGATTGGAAATCGGACATCGAGAGCTTCAGCGCGGCGCCGGCGCCGACCTCTACTCTGAGTTCAGGCCCTTTGACGAGGAGGCACGGCGGAAAGTGCGGCAGGAGTTGAGCGAGACATACGCTCGCTTCAAGCGTGTCGTTGCCGAGGGCAGGCCCCTGTCCGAGGATGAGGTGGAGGAGATTGCCCGCGGCCGAATATGGACCGGCGAGCAGGCTTCGCAAATCGGCCTCGTTGACGAACTGGGCGATTTCCAGACCGCCCTGGCCCTTGCCAAAGAGCTTGCAGAGCTAGACCCTGAGAGAGAATACACCGTTGTGCAGGTGACGCCGCCCCGAGAGGACGTGCTGCCCCGGCCCTTCCCCGGTGATGGGGACCAGACATGGAGGGCTCTCCGCGACCTGATCCTGCAACTGAACTCAGAGCACGTGTGGGCGATGGCCCCCTGGCTGATCCGAGTGCGCGGACAGTGAAAGAGCGAGCCACCAAGATCACTCGGGACGAATAGCCAGGTGGTGGCCGTCAGGCGAGGCTCCTCAACGAACCGGGGGCTTCCATTCCCGATAGGGCCTGAAGCAGCCGCGCTTCTTCACTGAGGTTGCGTCGTTTTGTTACCGAGCTTACGAAGCATCACAATACATACAAGGAGAGGAGCGTATCCGTGGTTGTCCACATCCTGAAGATCATCAGCTGCATCGGAACCGTAGCCACCGGGCTGCTGGCCACCCTTAGGCCATCGGTCGTCCCTGGGTTTACTGGTCTCGAGACCACGGGCCCACGCGGTGTAACCGAGATCCGATCCATCTTTGGCGGACTGTTCATCGGTCTGGGCGCTTTCCCACTCATCGTCGCCGCACCCGTCGCCTTCCAAATGCTCGGTGTGATGTATCTCGCCATCGCGGTGGTCCGCCTGGTCTCTATGGTGCTGGACGGCTCGCTGACCGAGTCGTCGAACATCATCAGCCTCGCCATCGAGGTCTTACTCGGCGTGATCCTGGTGATATGATCGGCCGCTAGGGCGCGCCCGCGCGAACCTAGAACTGGCAGCTCTTCCTCATCGATCACATAGCCTATTGGAGGTAAACGAACTATGGCGAAGAAAGACACCCTACTGAAGTCTAAGGAGCGAAGAAGCGTCCAAGACGTGGCCGTCTTCCTACGGCAGCTGGCAGACCGCCTCGAGCAGAATGAGATCACGCTGCAGCGCGGCGACGACGAGATCCACATCGACGTGCCCGACCACGTCACCTTCAAACTTAAGGCAAAGGAGAAGATCAAGAAGCAATCCACCAAACGCCAGCTCAAGCTAACGCTGGGGTGGAAAGAGGGGGACCGAGCCAAGAACTTCGTACAGGTGGCCTGATCGTGGTGAGCACGAGGGTATTCCAGAAGTTGCCAGGGAGGCGGGCAGGATGAACGCTGACCGGTCCACCATCGTCCTGGCCATGCATGGCGCACCTCCGACGGACTTTCCCAGACGGGACCTGGGAGAGTTCTTTGGCCTCCATATGCGGCTGGAGCACGGGCCCGTCGAGGACCAGGCGGCCTCTGCACTGCGCGAGCGCTACGCTGGCCTCGAAAGGACCATGCTCGATTGGCCACGGGACGAGACAAACGACCCCTTCTTCGCCGCGTCGCATAGACTGGCGGACGCCCTCCAGCAGAGCACGGGAATCGATGTCATCGTCGGCTTCAACGAGTTCTGCTCCCCCGATCTTGGAGAAGCCATGGATCAAGCCGTAGCCCAAGGCGCTCAAAGGGTCCTGGTCGTCACCCCGATGATGACGCCGGGCGGCGAACACGCGGAGATCGACATCCCTGCCACCATCGATGCTGCGCGCCGGCGCCATCGGCAGGTCGACTTCCGCTATGCTTGGCCTTTTGAGACCGAGGACGTGGCAGCTTTTCTCGCCGATCAAGTGCTGCGCCATACGTGACGCAGCTCGTTTCCGGCCTTCTGAGGCGGCAGCCGGCCTTTTCGGCCCGACGCACCTCCGCGTGCGAGGCTGAGCGGGCGGGCCATCTCTGAGGGCACGAGTTTCTCGCCAAGAGACGGAGGAGGACCATGACCAGAAGCGTCCATCTATACTTGTCGCTGATACCTGAAGCCCTCATCGCGTCAATGCTCACACCGGAGGAGTTTGGGGTCTACTATGCCGCCGGCACATCCAAGAAAGCACGCGGACAGGCTGTCTTCTTCGAGGTCGATCCTGACTTCCGACACGAGTTCTTCCGAATCGAGGAGGGAGTACGACGCTGCGTGCCGCACGAGGATGGGAGCCCCAAGGCCTCCATCTACATCTCGGTCTACCGGGTGCTGGAGCACGTCGCCTTGTCCGCGCTCGGGAAACTCTATCTCGTAACGGCCGATGGGCGCGTGCTAGGGCTTGAGGCAACCGACGCCGTGCCGGAGTCGACGCACGGCCTCCACCTCTACCAGGAGATCGCCCCGGTCCATCCCCTGGTAGTCAGCTCTCTCGGCGCGACAGCCTTCTACGAGCTGATCGTCAAGAATCCGAACATCCTGATCCGCCTGCCGGCCATCTGCTTCGCAGAACTCCGTCTCGGGGAGTTGGCGGAGGACCCGGAGGGAGGTAACATAGGAGACCTCCCCTACTCACGGGTGGAGCACTTGCGCCAGTGTCTAACTGCGCTGGCAACGAAGACGGTTGACTCGAAGATGGTAAACCGCACAGAGCCAGCCACATTCTCTTACCGCACCATCAAGAGCGGCATCTACGTGGCGAACGAGGCTGACTTGCTGTTCTTCCCCTTCCCCTCTACGGACGAGCTTCGGGCCAACCACTACCGCTGGTGGCGTTCAGCCTGGACTGCATAGATCAGCGCCGATGTTCAGAAGACAAGAAGGAGACTAGTCATGCTTGTCCCTCAAGCCTGGGCCGTCATCGCCATATTTGCCGGCTTCATTTCCGTCGCTGTCGCCCTCTGGCTGTACCGCTGGGTGCTCCAGCAGGACCCTGGGTCCGCAAGGGCGCAAGAGGTCGCATCCTGGATCAGAGAGGGCGCCCAGACCTATCTACGCCGCCTATACGTCGTCCTGACGCTGATGGCCCTGGGCATGGGCTTCATCATCGCTATGGTATTCGCCTTCGACATTGAGCATCTTGGAACCGCGGCAGTCCGCATTGCCCCGGCGCGCGGCCTCGCAATGGCCATCGCCTTTATCGCTGGTGCGGTCTGTTCCGCCGTCGCTGGTTACATGGGCATGACCATCGCCGTTGAGGCCAACGTTCGCAGTGCAACGGCGGCTCAGCGGAGCTTGAGCGAAGCCTTCCAGGTGGCCTTCTACGCGGGCTCGGTGATGGGCCTCGCCATGGTGGGCCTTGCCATCATCGGCATGAGCACCATCTACCTACTCACTGGGGACCCCGAGATCATCCTCGGCTTCAGCTTCGGGGCCTCCGCCCTCGCCCTGCTCGCCAAAGCTGGCGGAGGGATCTACACGAAGACGGCAGACATAGCCGCCGACCTGGTGGGCAAGATCGAGATCGGCATCCCAGAGGATGATCCCCGCAACCCGGCTGTGGTTGCCGACAACGTCGGTGACAACGTGGGCGACGTCGCGGGCATGGGCGCCGACGTCTTCGATAGCTACGTCGCCAGCACCGTGGCAGCCATGCTTCTGGGGACTTCCATCTTCGCCACCGATCCGCTCGGCCAACTCCGTCACGTCTTGTTCCCGCTGATGCTGAGCACCTTGGGGATCGTGGCCTCGCTGATCGGCATCCGTCTGGTACGCGTTGAGAAAGGGGGGAAGCCGGGACGCGCGCTCAACCGCGGCACCATCTTCACCACCGCCATCTTCGCCGCCCTGGCTACCGCGCTAGTCCTGCTCGCCGGGTACAGCCTGGGCCTCCTCTGGGCCACACTGGCCGGCTTGGTGACCGGTGTCGTCATCGGTTTCACCTCGGACTACTACACGTCGGCTCGTTTCCAGCCCGTGGTCGAGACCGCCCGCGTCTCCGGATCTGGCGCCGCCATCAACATCATTACCGGTTTCAGCTACGGGCTCGTCAGCATCGTGCCGTCCATCATCGGGATTGTGGCGGCGACACTCCTATCGTACTATCTCACTGACCTCTACGGCATCAGCGGGATCTACGGCGTTGGGATCAGCGCCGTGGGTATGCTCTCGATCAGCGGCATGATCGTCTCCTCCGACGCTTACGGCCCCATCGTGGACAACGCCCGCGGCATCGCGGAGATGGCAGGGATGTCACAGGAGGTCATTGATACCACCGACGTATTGGACGCGGCCGGCAATACGGCAAAGGCCATCACCAAGGGCTTCGCCATCAGTGCCGCTGCCCTCACAGTGCTGGCACTCTTTGCCGCCTATGCCGAGGTGGTGGGAGCCCGGGGTATTGCCCTCGTCATCAGCCTGCGCGACCCCGTCGTCGTGGCTGGTGTCCTCCTCGGCGCCGTGACGCCACCGCTCTTCAGCGCCCTCACAATGCTCTCGGTGACCCACAACGCTTTTGACATGATCAAGGAGGTGCGCCGCCAATTCCAGGAGCGCCCCGGCATTTTGGCCGGTACCGAGCCGCCAGACTATGCGGCGTGCGTTGGCTTGGCCGCCCGTGGCGCCCTGGCATCCCTCGTGTGGCCCGCCTTCCTGGCCGTCGCCCTGCCGCTCCTGGTGGGTTTCGTTCTGGGCCCCGAGGCCCTGGGCGGCTTCCTGGGCGGGAGCATCTTCACGGGCGTCATCTTCGCTCTCTTGATGTCGAACGCGGGTGGACTCTGGGATAACGCGAAGAAGTACATCGAGGCCGGGCGCTTCGGTGGTCCGGGTTCGGATGCACACAAGGCCAGCGTAGTCGGCGATACGGTGGGCGATCCCTTCAAGGACACCGCGGGGCCGTCGCTTAACACACTCATCACCGTCATGTCCCTCGTCTCGTCCTTGTTCGCTCCCGTCATCGCGGCGCTGCACCTATTCAGGTAGACTATCCGAGGCCCTGATGGGGGATCCAGATCCCCCATCAGCAGCCCCGCCGTTTCAGCCGCAGTCGTAGTAGCGACTTCAGTCGCTCCGTCAGCAGCGTCCGCCGTGCAATCAAGTCCTTAGACCGCAACCAACGCACTCGCCACCGAAACACACAGATTACAGTCGCACTAGCGACCTCAGTCGCTCCGTCGGCAACGCGCGC
>CAZIWL010000121.1:0-12872 GCA_964542755.1 uncultured Anaerolineales bacterium | reverse complement strand
GAGGTCATGGACGCGGCCGGCCCCCAGCTGAAGGTCATCTCTAACTATGCCGTCGGCTACGACAACATCGACCTGGAGGCAGCCACGGAGCGCTCGATCCTCGTCACCAACACACCCGGCATCCTCACCGACACGACCGCCGACTTCGCCTTTGCGCTCCTTATGGCCGGCGCCCGCCGCGTCGTCGAGGGCATGGACTACGTTCGTGAGGGGAGATGGAAGACGTGGGGCCCGCGTCTCCTGACCGGTCAGGATGTCCACGGCGCCACCCTGGGCGTCATCGGCATGGGACGGATCGGAACCGCCGTCTGCCGTCGTGCCCGGGGGTTCGATATGGAGACTCTCTACGTCGATCCCGGCTGCGCACAGGAGAAAGCCGAAGAGGTCGGCGCCAAATGCGTCAACTTGGACACCCTGCTGCGCGAGTCCGACTTCGTCACGCTCCACGTCCCGCTGACGGACGAGACGAAGCATATGATCGACGCTAAGGCCTTCGAGAAGATGAAACCCTCGGCGGTGTTGATCAACACCGCCCGCGGACCCATCATCGACTCCGATGCCCTCTACCGCGCCTTGACAGACGGTCAGATCGCCGCCGCCGCCCTCGACGTGACCGATCCGGAGCCGCTGCCGGTCGACCACAGGCTGCTCACGTTGCCCAACCTCATCGTCTGCCCGCACATAGCCAGCTCCAGCGTCGCCACTCGGTCGAAAATGGCGACGACGGCCGCCCGCAATCTGATCGCAGGCTTGAGAGGGGAGCGCCCGCCCCACCCCGTCAATCCAAAGGTGCTGATAAGCCCCTAGGCCGATCCGGACACCGGATCACATCCTATCGGGTTTTCGTCGTACTCCCGTATAATAAGTACAGGACCGATTCCATGCAGCATCCAGCGACTTGGGACCCCGTTAGAACTCTATAGGTCTACGTCTGGAGACCGCCCGAGGCCGGATTCAGCACGAGTCACTTCTACTCTGGCACGAGGTTTGACCCCCCGTCCCCCTTGGGATACAATCGCCCTGACATGATCCCGAACACCGACGCAATGCGGCGCATCGCCCTCTTCGCGGACTTACCTCCCGACACGCTCGAGCGCGTGGCGCGTGCCTCGATCCGGCGCACCTACGCCCCCGACGAGTTTGTCATTTTCGAGGGGGCTCCCTGCCGCGCGGCCTACTTCGTCGCCGAAGGCCGGGTGCGCGTACTGCGCACCTCGCCGGAGGGGCGCGAGCAAGTCCTCTCGCAGCTCGGGCCGGGGAAGAGCTTCAACACCGTCCCTCCCTTCCGCCCCGGAGGGGTCAACCACGCCACCGCCCAGGCTGTCGAGTCCGCCGTCCTTTACGCCATCCCACGGGAGGAGCTACTTACCCTCGTCACCACCTCCCCACCACTGGCCCTGGCCCTCCTGGAGGACTTCGCCGACCGTCTCGACCATTTGACAGACCTCGTCGAGGACCTCTCCCTACGCACCGTCCGCGGCCGGCTGGCGCGCTTTCTGTTGCGGCGGGCGGAGGACGAGGCCGAGGACGATGCCGTGGCCCGCGAGTGGACCCAGGCCGAGATGGCCGCACGATTAGGTACCGTGCGTGAGATGATCGGGAGGACCCTGCGCTCCTTCGCCGACGCGGGGCTCATTCGCTTCGACCGCCAGAGGATTGAACTCCTGGACCGCGAGGGGCTGGAGGCCGAGGCCTACGGCTGATGCCGTACCTCGCGAAGATTGCGCCGACAGCGATAGAAGGTCAGAGCACCCGAACCGCGCGAAAGACCTTGCCCCGCCGAGGAGACGCCGACCTTCGCAAGGTTGATCTCAAGGTCCACGCCCTGCATCAGGCGGCCAGCCTACGCCCTCCAGACCCACACGGTGGCGATGCGATACTTCTTCAAGCAGCTCTAGCAAAGAGACACTTCAAGTAGGCTCCCTGTTCGAAGCTAACAGGGTGATCTAGAGGATGACCCGTCCGCTCCAGCTCGCGCAGCGGACGTCCTGCGCGCCTAGCAGCGCCGTGGACGGTCTCGAAGAACGCTTCCGCATCAACTGGACTGGAGCAAGAAGCCTGAACCAGCACACCATCAGGCGACAAGACCTCAAGCCCTAGCTCAGTCAGACGCCCATAGGCGGAGAGCGCCCCATCCACCTGGGCCCTCCGGCGGGCGAAGGCCGGCGGGTCGATGATCACCACGTCAAACCGTCGGCCCGCCTCTCCCATATGCGCCAGCGTGTCGAAGGCATCACCGACGACTGTCTCATGCCGAGTCGTCGCCACAGCCGGGAGGTGGCGGTTATGCGCCAGGTTGCGCGCTGCGACTGCCAGCGCTGGTGCGCTCATGTCGACGTCCACGACGCGTCGTGCCCCGCCCCGGGCGGCGTAAACAGAGAAAGCGCCTGTGTAAGCGAACACGTTGAGCACGTCCTTGCCGGCGGTAAGAGGTTCCACCCGCGCCCGGTTCTCCCGCTGGTCGAGGAAGAATCCCGTCTTCTGCCCTCGCATGGGGTCAGCCTCGAAACGGAGACCATTCTCCCAGAATAGCACGGGACCGTCGAGAGGCTGCCCGGACAAGACCACGCCATCCTTCAGACCGTGCAAGACCTGCGGTCGGTCCTGCACCACCCGCCCAAGACGAAGCACCAGGCGCTCGGCCTCGACCGTGTCGATCAACGCTGCCAACACGTCCTGAATGTGGGGTATCCAGGCAGCCGTGTACAGCTTGACCACCAGCGTCTGCTCATACCTGTCCGCGACCAATCCGGGAAAGCCATCATTCTCCCCGTGAACCAGCCGGTAGCCGGTGGTAAGAGCCGCTCGGGGCCGGTCTTGAAGAGGCGCGCGACGGGCGGCGGCTTCCGACAGATGAGTGGAAAACCATGCCTGTCCGATGCGGGCCGGTTCACCGTGCTGGAGGACACGCACGCGAATCGTCGAGTCCGGGTCGTAGAGGCCCACGGCCAGAAATCGCCCCTTCCGGTCAAAGACGACGGCCAGATCGCCGGGCGCACCCTCGTGGCTCTGCTCGCGGATCGAGTTGGCATACAGCCACGGATGCCTCTCCCGCAATGCCCTCTCGGCCTCCGGGGTCACGCGTATGGCCATGTTCCGGTCCGAGGGCCCGGGCACGTCCGTCAACGCAGCGCTGAGATGGTTCATCGGACTCGCTTCCATAGGGGGCAATCATACACCGGTGCCGATCTTCGTCGGCCTGTGCACGTGCCGCTGGTCATATCCTTGCACATGCTCCATCCCTGATGAACGAAGTCACCCTCCAGCAGCGGGCTGCTTGCTATGGGCCCGGCCAGCGCGGTGGATTGATCCCCCTTCGAGCTCAGGGAAAGGGACCAGCCTGCTGTCTGTTCACGACGGACCATCGCCGCCGAGCGGTGGTGCGCGGGACACGTGATGCTTCGTGACGCGCGGATGATGACGTACCTCCTACTCCATTCTGTTGTGCGGGCAACGGATCGAAGCGGTATCACAAATGCTGATCCTGCGCACCCTCACACGCAACACCCGGTCTCCCTGGAAGATGCTTCAACCTGGGCTCTTGGACCTTGAGGTAGCCTTCGCCCTGATCAGGACACGCTGGCCTTCTCAAGAATCAAGCGCCAGGGCTTGCGGCAATCCTGGATGGGTCGGCGCCTGCTCACGTCATCCGCGCTTCATGCCAGGTCCCCGGCCCTGACGGCGCGTGCCTACCTGCTCGATCCTCGCAAGACATAGCTCTATGAAACTACCCGCCGAGCCTGTCGATCCGTCCCGCAACGTCTCTCGCAAACCGCTCGACGATCCCCTGTACGTAGGCAGACACGTCCCGTTCCGACGCCTCCACCATGGGCGCCAGATCCATGGCGAAGATCATCCCCCTCGCCGCATCGATTTCGTGAGACGCGTGGTACGTCGCGTTCGCCCGCCGGCGTCCCATCGCGGCCAGGTCATAGCGCTTGCCGCCACAGACCTGAGAATCGAAGACCCCCAGGAGGGCCCACTGGAGGTTCTTGTGACTCGACACGTCCAAAGCCACCTTCTCCTCGTCGGGGAGCCAATCGAGAGCGCCCCAGACCTCGCAGCCGTACAAGCACTCGGGTCGGGCCTCGGCAGGAAGCGCGCGCACGGCAGCGATGACGCGCAGTGCTGTCGCCACGTGGGTCTCGTGCCTGTCCGCCAGACTGTGCGTGTAGATCACCTCGGCCCTTGCTCGCTCCAGAACCCACGTCAGGTCCTCCACCGGGCCCGCGTTCAAAGGATTCTTCACTGCCGAGCTCGCATAGTCGAGCATGACCTGGGCCCCGTAGCCGCCCACCACAGCTGCCTTCTTCTGCTCGGCACGCCGGACCGTCCGCATCTCTGCGTCGCTGTACCCGCCGTAGGGCCCGCTGCGGGGCGACCCAGCCCCGTCCGTCATCACGACGCCGCAGAACCAGCGGTCATCGCGATGAAGACAGCTCAGGATGCCTTCGCAGGCCAGGATCTCTAGATCGTCCGGATGCGCCCCCACGCCCAGATGGGTCGTCCGCCCCAGCGCCTCCCATGAGGGCAGCCCGTCCGGAACGAAGACCTCCGCCGATTTGTGCCTGAAGTCCAACAGTACCCCCGTGTCCGAGTCCATCTGTCACAGCTGCTTGTCCCACGTGCCCTTGCCCTCACCGGTCAGGATATCGTATGCGCGTGCCAGTGTCAAGCGCCACGGAAGGGTCAAGGATCAACCACGTAGTAGAGGGACGCACGTGTCATCGGCGAATCCGCCTTCAGCCGATTTGGCCGATCCCCCCGTGGTACCGATGACGAGACACCCGTCATCGAGCGGTTGGCAGGCACTCGAAACAACGTCACGGGGTGCACTGACGAGTTCTCTCCCCGACCGGTGCGATGCACCTTGCAGGTGCGTCGCACCTGACGACCGTATGCTTGCCATCTATGGCAGTCACAACTGGTCAGTACACCGGCCCCAACGGTCTCCAGACGGCGACAATCTCCGCGACAAGGCGTTAGCGAACCCCCAAGGCGCAGATGTCACGCCTGCACTTGACGCCGGCGCAGCAACACGTATAATACGTCTAGGATGCGGTAAGAACAGGTAGTGAATGAGACACTGCCCGGCGAGGAACGTCGGGGCAGTGTTTGTAGCTATCTGTGTAACCGCTTAGTCGATTTAGTAGTAATAAGGAGAAGAACAGCACGATGGACGAGAAGGAACAGAAGCAGACCGGTGAGGTGAAGTGGTTCAGCAACGAGAAGGGGTACGGATTCATCGCACCCGATGACGGTGACGATGTGTTCGTCCACCACTCCGCCATCCAGACATCAGGCTTCCGGACCCTCCGTGAGGGTCAGAAAGTCGAATTCGGGATCGAAGAGAGCCCGAAGGGCCCTAGGGCCGTGGATGTTACTCCCTTGGGAGAACACTACGACTTCTAGGTGGAAGCGCTGTTAGCTGCTTCTGTAGCGGTTGACAGTTGAGACAGAAAGCCGGGGGCGTCCGTTGACGCGGACGCCCCCGGCTTCTTTGTTTTCTGGTCTATGCTGGTCGCATAGGCTGTTCGATGCCCAGCTCCCGCACCTCGAGGAAGCGATCGAGGTCCTTAACGACGGCTTTGAGCCGGTCCCGATCGCGATAGACGCGATCGCCTGCCGGGGCTTCGCTGCGATAGCCGAGCGCACGCGACCGTGGGCCCCAGCCTTACCCACCGCCTGCCTCCACTTTCCTCCGGCTCGTTCTACAGGAGGTCTCGCATGCCGTGGCAGCCTGTCGACGGGCCTTCAGACGAAGACTCGCTCCGCCACAAGTTGTTAGCACCTCCCAAGCACATCCGCTATTGCAAGCACATGTTTGCTATGATACAATCAAGTTTGCCACCCACCGATCTCCAACAATGTATCCTTGGGAGTTCACGACCAAGTCCTGCGCGAGCGACAGGCCCGCCAGGGAGGAGGATCCCGAATGAGCAGGCCACAAGTAGACCTCACCGAGCTCTTCGCAGCGGCCCAGCAGATGGTCGCTGCGCACCAGCAGGATCTCAACAGCCTCGACGGCCACAACGGCAATCACGGCGACAATATGGTGCAGAACATGCGCATGATCGTTGACGCGCTGGAGCAGAATCGAGATCAGCCCCCTGCTGCAGCACTCGAGCGGGCTGGTCAGCGCCTGCAGTCAGAGGGGCGCGGTGGGACCAGTCAGTACTACGCCCAGGGTTTGACAAAGGCCGCCGGCCAATTGCAGGATCGATCCGAAATTACACAGGATGACGCCATGTCCGTGGTCCAGGCTCTGTTGGGATCTATCCCGAAGGAGGAACACCCCGAGCGGGGTCAAGCGTCCGGCAGTGTCCTCGAGGAACTCCTGGGAATGAGCGGGGCCCGTTCACGTCCACAAGAACAAGCCAACGGGCCGCTGGGCGGACTCCTTAAGTCTCTGGTGCCCGCAGCCCTTTCGGTTTTCCGGGCACGGCAGTCCGGCGCCGACTCGGGTGCCGCTCTCAGTCAGGCCCTAACCAGCGCCCTGGTGGGCTCTCAGCACGTTGACCCGCTTCAAACCAACAATCGTCGCGCCGCAGCCGGAGGGCTGGTGGGACAAGCCATGTTGAAGGCGCTAATGGCGCAGAGGTAAAGACATACTTAATCGACCGGAAGGTCCAAATACCAAGGAGGTGCACGATGGCGAAGGGTGACAAGCAGGAAGAGAGAGAACGGAAGGGCATTCTTGGCCAGGCTGTCGACGCGCTCTCAAGCCGGGACGAGGCGAAGAAAGCCAAGGAGGCGGAGGACGAAGCTGAAGCAGCAGAGCACGAAGCCACACTCGAGAGGGCCAAGCGCGAGGCTGCCGAAGCCAAGGCCAGGGCCGCCGAGAAGAAGCTGAAGGAGGCCGAGGCCAAGCTCGAGGAGATGAAAGGCGAACTCACCGAGGCGGAGAGAGAGGCAGCTAAGACAAAGGCCAAGGCCGCCCGAGAGGAGCGCGAGCGCCTGCGTGAGAAAGCGGTCGATCTTCGTCGGGCGAGAGAGGAAGCCAGAGAACTGAAAGAAAAGAAGGAAGAGGAGGCTCAAGCCCGCACCTATGTCGTCCAGTCGGGCGACAGCCTGAGCAAGATCGCCAAGAATCTGCTTGGCGACGCCAGCCGCTGGCCCGAGATCTTCGAGGCCAACAGGGACAAGATCAAAGATCCAAACCTCATCCATCCGGGGCAAGAGCTCGATATCCCCGCCTAGGGCGCGGGCGCATCGGCGACCCGGGCCAGCGTCCGGGTCGCCCGCACGTCTGTGAACTGGCAACCCAACGAGAACCCGACTAAGGAGAAGCGAGATGCCAAAGCTTGAGACGATTGAGGGAATTGGCGAAATCTACGCCAGTCAGTTGCGGGAGGCTGGGATCGGCACAGTCGAGGCACTGCTAGCGGCCGGGGCAACCCCTGAGGGGCGATAGGAGATCCAGGAGGCCACTGGCATCGGCGACGAATTCATCCTTGATTGGGTCAACCGGGCCGACCTCATGCGGATTCGCGGGGTCGGCGAGGAGTACAGTGACCTGCTGGAAAGGGCCGGGGTCGACACAGTCGTCGAACTGGCTCAGCGCAACCCCGAGCTACTGCATCAGGCTTTGCTCACGGTAAATGGGGAGGAGGACTTGGTCCGACGCCCGCCTGGTCAGGCCTTGGTGCAGGACTGGGTGCGACAGGCGAAATCGCTGCCGCGGGGAGTCTTCTACTAGGCGAACTCACGACCGCTGACTGAGCTTGTCTCGGCCGCGAGGTGCCGTTGGCAGACTTAGACCCAGCCGCTAGTGCCGTCGGGCCCTGTTGGAGGTTCACCTTTCGAAGCCGGCGCAGTATGTCACGCGTTCCTGCGCTGCTCGGGCTAATCCAGCCGATCCCCTTCAACAGCGTACTGGCGCGAAGCCTTCCAACAGGGGTCTCTGACCGAGGCCGGTTGGGGGAGTCACTCCGCGGTTGCTCGAGCAATCGTCGTGCCGACAGCGCGTCTCGACCCGACCGCGTGGCTTGACACCATCAAGCCGGGTGGACTGACTCCCTCTCCCAGAAGATGACATCTGCGGGCAGATTCGTCAACCTCAAGTCCGTCCCCACCGGGACGCGTTACCGGTCGCCCACGAGGCCACCGATGATGATCCTTGCCGCTTCGCCCACCTCTTCCATCGCCTCACGCCCGCCTCGTCGCCAATCTCGTCAACCCTGTGAGCGAGCGCCCTCCATACGCACCGCACCCCTCTTGTCCACTGTCCCCTGCCCTCCAACCACGGGGACTGGTCTCGATCCTACCCACCGGACTCTCCGCGCGCTCTGTCCGAGATGGGCCCTATTCCGACCAAGGACGGTGGCCCGCGACAGTGTATTCACTTGACGTCCGGGCGAAAACATGCATAATATGATTAGGATGCGGCAAATACAGGTAGCGAAGCAGACACTGCGCGGGCGCCGATCGTCCCGGCAGTGTTTTGTAGCTATCTGTGCAGCCGCTTAGGGTATTCAGTAGTATAAGGAGAAAAGCAGTAAGATGGACGAGAAGCAACAGAAGCAGACCGGCGAGGTCAAGTGGTTCAGCAACGAGAAAGGGTTCGGATTCATCGCACCCGAAGAGGGTGACGACGTATTCGTCCACCACTCGGCCATCCAAACGTCAGGCTTCCGGACCCTCCGTGAGGGTCAGAAAGTCGAATTCGGGATCGAAGAGAGCCCGAAGGGCCCTAGGGCCGTCGATGTTGTCCCCTTGGGAGAACACTACGACTTCTAGGTGGAAGCGCTGTTAACTGCCTCTGTAGCGGTTGACAGTTGAGACAAGAGGCCGGGGGCGTCGGCGTGAGCGGACGCCCCCGGCCTTTCTGTGCCTCTGCCTTGCTTGCCGACCGGTTGCCGTTCCGCCCGATGAGCGCGCAGAGAACGGGTGAAGAAACCCGCCATATGCACATCGGCGTCGCCGGGCAGTCTCTGCTGGCTTAGACGTACGTCCTTTGGGGGCCCGTGCCCGAATGCGTTGGTCTCCAGGCCAATCCTGGCGGCGAGCTTACAGACCGAAACGTGGATCGCGGCCCACAGCTGCACGCCGCCGCCCGAGGCCGTAGCCGGAACCTCCTCGCTCTCCCTGGCAACCAAGCTGCACCGACAAGAAGTCCCGCGGATCGTATCGGGGCCGGGCCGACGCGCCTGACCGCGACCAACTGGTGTCCGCAGCGGCCTTCAATGTACGAGGACGGGGCTGCCTGCACAGACACGCCGCTGAGCCCTTGCCAAACCCGCAATGTGGTGCTACATTCCGCACGCTCCGCAAGCAGCCACATGCTCCAGTTGGCCCTGATTGGCCGGGACAATCATAGAAGAGCGGCATGCCAACGATTTGCGGCGCTGCTTGACTATCCCCGAGCAAAGCGTCCGTCAGGGGGTCCTCACGCACCGAGAGGGCCCGACCCGCGGAGAACGTGCCACTACGGGCGTTCCGGGTCGTAAGGGGGATGGGCCTCCCCGGCTGTCCGGAGAAGTGGGACCAGTGGGGATCCCGGCTGTGAGGGGGCTACATGGACTGTGGGGGTCGGCGCCGCAGCGCCCTTGATTTCAAGGCCGCCGGCAGTCGGCCGATGATGGGAAGAGGCGATCGAACGTGACTCTGGAGATGTGGGGCGTGCTGGTCATCCTGGCCGCGGCCATTGTCCTGTTCGTCACCGAGTGGCTGCGCGTCGACTTGGTGGCGCTGGGTGTGGTGGTCAGCCTGATGCTGAGCGGCGTGTTGACCACGGCTGAGGCATTGGCGGGCTTCTCAAACCCGGCTGTGCTCAGCATCGCCGCGCTCTTCGTCGTCGGTGGTGCAGTGCTCAACACCGGCCTGGCCGACGTCATCGGCCGCCGCATCCTCGCCGTCGCTGGTCCGGGCGAGACCCGCCTGATGCTTGTGATCACCATCACCGTCGCCGTGCTCTCGGCCGTCATCAGCAGCACCGGCACCGTCGCGGTCCTTCTACCGGCAATCATCAGCGTGGCAGAGCGGACCAGGACCAGCCCATCCCGTCTGTTGATTCCGCTATCCTTCGGCGCCCTGCTGGGCGGTGCCACCACGCTCATCGGCACGCCGCCGAACTTGATCGTGGCGGACCTGCTGGTTCAGGCCGGACTGGAGCCCTTCGGCTTCTTCGATTACACCCCCATCGGCCTGGCGCTGTTGCTAGTAGGGGTGCCCTTCATGCTCCTCCTCGGCCGCCGCTTGCTCCCCGACCGAAAGCCCGAGGCCGCGCTGCAGCGGGTGGAGACCCCGCAAGAGCTGATCGCCCGGTACCGGCTGCCAGACAACCTCTTTCGCCTGCGGGTGCGGCGCGGGTCGGAGCTGGCTGGTGGGACGGTGACCGAGGCAGCCCTCCGCCAGCGCTTCGGGGTCACCGTCGTCGAGATCCTCCGACCCTCCCGATCCATCGCACAAACCAGTCTGGCCGACCGGTCAGAGGGCGCCGAGTCAATTCAACCGGGGCCCGGCACGGTGCTAGAGGCGGGGGACCTCCTGATCGTGCAGGGCGACGGGAACGACGTGGGAGCCGCCGCCGCCTCCTGTAACCTGGGCGTCCAACCGGTAACGTCGGACGATGAGGAGGCGCTGATCAGCGAGGAGATAGGACTCGCCGAAGCGCTGCTGCCGCCCCGCTCTTCGCTGGTGGGCAAGACGTTGAGCGAGATCGAGTTCGGCAGCCACTATAACCTGACCGTGTTGGGCATCAACAGGCCCGGCGCCGATGAGCTGTTGGATCTCAAAACGACGCCCCTCCGCTTCGGGGACATCCTGCTCGTCCAGGGTCCCTGGAGCCACATCTTGACTCTGCGGGAGCATCCCAACGATTTCGTCGTCATGGGACAGCCGGAGCGGATGACAGGCGCGCCAATGCGATCGAAGGCGGGTCTGACCCTGCTGATTATGGGGGCGATGCTAGTATTCCTGGTGACGAACCTGCTGCCCGTGGCGACGGCAAGCTTGATGGCAGCCCTGGCTGTGATCCTCAGCGGCTGCCTGACAATGGACGAGGCCTACCGGGCCATCGACTGGAGGAGCCTGGTGCTCATCGCCGGGATGCTGCCCCTGAGCCAGGCCATGGAACGGGTCGAGCTTGTTGACCTGGCGGCTCAGGGATTGATCAACGGGTTGGGCGGCCTCGGCCCCCTGGCGGTGCTGGGCGGGCTCCTCCTGCTGACCTCAGCTTTCACTCAAGTGCTTTCGAACACCGCCACCACCGTGTTCATCGCGCCGATCGCCCTGGCCGCGGCCCAGTCCTTGGGCGTGGGTCCGTACGCCTTTATGATGGCGGTGGCCATGGCCGCCTCGCTGGGCATGGCCTCCCCGGTCGCCTCGCCGGTCAACACGCTGGTGATGAGCGCGGGCAACTACCGCTTTGCCGACTACCTCAAGGTCGGCGGTCCGCTGATTCTGCTACTGATCGCTGTCTGCACGGCCGTGCTGCCGCTGCTGTGGCCCTTCTAGCAGGCCTCCTTTTCGGTGCCCAAGGCGGGCTGGAGGGGATTGGATACGTCCGGGCGACCTGCTCACCCCGCTGGAGGCCCCGCCAGCGCCAGGGCGACGCGCACCATCGCCGCGCATTGAATGAACAGAAGTGAGTCCTCATGACCAAACGGAAGAAGAGAGTTCGCATCTCCGGGCTGGTCCGAACGGCGCGACGGGCGCGGAAGCAGCTGTCGGTGGGCATTCCGCCCGCTGAGGCCGAGCGCTTCCGTGCCTGGATCCGCGGGAGCGTGGATCGAACAGAGGCCATCTGCCGGGACCACAGGATGACTCCAGAGGATCTACCGACACCGTCGTACAGAGCCTACCGCTTCCTCAAGGCATTGGATCTCGAGGACGTTCCAGAGCGCCAGGGCCCCGTCCCCCAGGCCGCCAGGACCATCCGCATCTCGGGCATCATCGCTGTGCAAAACGATATCAACGACCGCATGGCCGAGTGGGCCGGTTCAGAGCCCGAGGCACCAACTGAGGACCACCCTCAGGTGCAGGCGCTGCTCGAACGGATCACGGCCCACGTTGAACGGATCGATGAGCTGGCGCAGCGAGAAGGCGCCACGCCCGGACAGTTACCCGATAGGTCACGACGTGCTTTCCAGTGGCTCAAGTTCCTAAGCCACCCTGCAGCCCTGGTGAACCACCTGGAGACGCTCCGCGCCCTGTATGACGCCTGCCAGGCCCGGTCTGTGCGGAGGCAGGCGCCTCGTGCCCTCCGCAAGATGCGGGTGAGGATCACCTTCGCCTACGTTTCGTATCTTTACAAATCCCGGGCAGCAGACGACGTCGTTGCGGTCAAGCTTAACGAGGGGTTCATCGGCGCGCCTCCGGACCTGCTGCAGGCCCTGGCACGCGTGCTCTTTTCAAGTGCGCAAGAAGCTGACGAGGAGAGAGTGAAGACTTACGCCCTAAGCGACGATTTCATCGAGGTGGTGAACGCGCTGGAGATGACGACGGCCGAGGTCGATGAACGCACCGCAGGGCGGTATGTCGACCTGAAGACCGTCTTCGATCGGGTTAACGGGACCTACTTCAGCGGCAAGCTCGACCGACCCCGGCTGACGTGGAGTGGGAGGATCACTCGCCTGAAGATGGGGCACTACGACTTCCTTCGCGACACGGTCATGCTGAGCGTCACCCTGGACGCACCGGATGTGCCGGAGTGCGTCCTGGACTTCGTGATGTACCACGAGCTGCTGCACAAGAAGCTGGGCGTAAAGCTCGTCAATGGGCGCCGCTATGCCCACACGCGGGATTTCCGCGAGGCAGAGAGCGCCTTCCCGCACTATGAGGAAGCCCAGGCCTTCCTCCAGACGACCGCAGGAGCGACCTAGTATACGTAGTCGTAGATTCCCCCCCAGTTAAGGGTTGGTGGAGAGCGC
>CAZIWL010000120.1:0-13080 GCA_964542755.1 uncultured Anaerolineales bacterium | reverse complement strand
GGCTCTTTGAGGGCTGGGGCTGCCGAGACTGACGGTCTCACTCTCAGACAGCACTCGATTGTAGATGCTGGTGTCGTCCAAGGCGCCCTGCTAGTAGCGGGCGAGGCCCGTGCAGCCCACCCGCAGCCGGGCGTGGTCGGGCGTGGTCGGGCATCTCCCCCGTGGTCTCACCCGCGTTCTTCAGGTAACCGTCCAAGAAGAGCGCCTGTTCACCTGTCTCGCTGTCGTACCGCCAGACCACGTGATCCCACTTGTGATCCAGCAGCTGCGGCGCAGCGCTGTTCACGTGTACGCCGTCCAGTGTCATGAACCACTGCTTGTCCCTGACGGACAGCCGCAGGTTCCCCGTCGTGTCCCACAGGATAACCTGCGACGTCTGCTCGAAGTCGCTACCCTGGACTTGGGCGGCGACCGTGAAGCTGCCGTCCAGGGCGGCCAAGGCGGTCTGGGGGCGCAGTAGTCGTCGACCCCATGGAAGGCGAGGGCGCCCGTCTGCGACTGCCTCCCAAGGACTCGTGGGTCCGGGCAGGTGTCATCCTCGCAAAGCGTTGGCCCGTCTGCCGAGGCCGCGAGCGCACCCTTCACCTCCTCGAAGGCGAGGCTGACTTAGGGGACTGGACCAGGATCTTCTCGTCCCGACGCCCCTGCCGGCAAGTTGCACGCTCCCGGAGGAGCGATGAGCGCCGCGCTGACCAAGGCCTGCGACAAGAGCAGGCCCAGCAGCAAGCCCAGCACGACCAAATACGGTTGCCCAAGAAGCGAGCGCTTCACGTCCAGGAGGTGCTTTGTCATCCACATATGCTTTCTGCCAATCGGGCGTCGACCGTAGTCTCCGCCATAGCCGAAGAGAGACGTTTGTCTCCGCTAGCTATGGCAGGCACACCGTCGACGTTCGGGCTGGGATCGGCCCACGCGGACCGTGTGGGCCGATCGATCATGGGCGCGTTTGCTGCGGCTAGCGCATCGCGGGCAAGACGATGAGGAGATAGATCCGGGCTCCACCGGCCAGTACAAGCCAATACTCAAAGATGCCAGTGTCGCAGCTCGCGGTCGGGACAGCGTCGATGGCCGGGCAACCCTCCAACAGGGCGTGGGTCCTCGTGCGACGGCCGTGGGCCTCCAGCGAGGACGCCGGGATCTCCTCCAGCGGAGTGGCCGTGCGGTCGCTGGTGGGCTTGCCGCCGCTGGGTGCTGCAGGCACGAACGTATCGCCGAAGGCCTGCTCGTCCATCTGCTCCGCGTGGACGAAGAGGCTGCAGACGGCAGCCGTCACTGCGTCCTCGTCGTTGAAGAGCTGAGCGGCTCTCTCCCTCACCTGGTTGCCGGCCACGATGGTTTGGAGCAGGACGACGGTGCCCGTGTGGTTGTCCACTCCCGCCGCCCTATTGGGCGGCCACGTTGCCGTGGATGGTGGTGTGGTTGAACGCGAGGGTGCTGTCGAAGTCATTGTGCGCGCCGGCGTCCAAAGGGCGCTGTGTTACCGGAGATCGTGCCGTTGGGGAAGCCCACGGTGTTGACGATCCCATTGGCGATGCCCCCTCCTGTGGGGCCAGGCCACGTTATCGGAGAGCGTGGTGTCCTTGATGGCGGCCGCCCCACTCCAGGCGCTGAGTTCGCCGCCCATCGGTGCCCCGCCGCGTTGCTGTCCGTGATGCGGCATATCTTGTACCTTGATCAGGTCTATGTGTTCCTTATGATCCTGGTAATCAGTGGTCGATTCGCCAACTCTCCAGGATGGATGGATGCTGGGCGTCGGCCCACGTCGAGCAACCAACCGTGCTGGACAGCTCGTCTTGCGTACAGATTGCTTCCGCAAATCCGTCAGGTCTCGCTCGGCGCTCAGCCAGACGACCACTCAGCACTTGACACCGTGAAAATGCTGGCTCACCTGGTGACGATGGGTAGATACAGCCTGGCCCAGTTGGCCGTCTCCGCCACCCAGATGACGTCGTTGAACGATTCGCGCTGCCACTGCTCGGCGGTCTGGGAGGTGGCGAACACAGACAGCGTCTCCTCATCGCCCAACTGCGCCGTGGGTGAGAGGGGGACGGTCGTGCTGACCACAAAAGTCACCCCCGTCTGCGGTTCCAGTGGCACGGTGTGGCTGATCACATTCACCCCCGACCCATCCAGGCTTCCCGCTATGGACGCGCCTGGCAGCTCCTGCAGCGACAGGGGCCAGGCTGCGTACGAGAAGACGTGAAGCTGGACAAGGTCGGACAGCACGCCCGTATTGCTTACCACGTGAGTGAAGGTGACCACGTCCCCGGGCAGCCCTACCTTCGCCATCTTCCCCGGCGGCGGGGCGCTCCCGTCGGGGCTCTCGCCCAGGGGGTCGGCGCTGGCCATGTCCACAGCTACGCCCAGGTCCGGCGTCGGGTCGCCAAGCTGGTAGGGCCCCACGTTGATCCTGTAGACCCCCATGATGGCCATCTCGTCCCAGTGCCGCAGCTCCACGTAGAGCGGCTGCCCCACCATCTCCGCCGTGACGGTCACGGGCATCGATAGGTAGTCGGAGCTGTCCGGCATGAAGTCGAAGGCCTCGTGCTGGAGTACCTCGTCGTCGGCATTGTAAAGCCAGACCTCCGGATCCATCCCCAGCCCCAGGTCTGTGACGCGGAGCATCAGATCGTCGAGGTCGCAGAAGGCGGCAGGATCCGCCCGGCTCGTCCGGGTGGGCGTGAAGACAAACGTGTCCACGTCGGTCCAGGTTGGATCATCGTCGTCATAGTCGATGCGGCCGAGCACGGGGGAGCCGTCGGTGGTCAGGATCGTCGGCGCCCCGCGGTAGTCATCATCGTGATCATCCTGCTTCCAGCCCACGACCGAGAACTGCGCCTCCGCGTACCGGTTCAGCGGATGCTCCAGCGAGCCCAGCTCCGGGAGCCCATCGACGCTGTAAAAAGCCTGCCCGTCCCGGTTGTCGAAGTTGACCGTAACTCCATAGTCGCCGCTGGTCCAGTAGTCCAGGTAGCCGCTGTAGGCCCCGTCATTGGCGATGTGGTCGGGCTCGATGCCGTCGTCCCGCATCGGCAGAAGCACGTACTCCCCGTTGGGCGCCTCCACGGTGGCCGTCACGCTGAGACCGGCCACAGGGTACGTGCCCCCCAACCCCGCCTCCATCACCAGGGGCTCGGGATACTGGACCATCGTCTCACGCTTCGCTGGTGCCACGTAGGCGGAGAATCCGACGGCGTCCGGGTCGGTGATGCCGTCCGCCCAGTACACGACATCGAGGGGGGCCTCCTCGCTGGCGCCGCCGGCCTCGACGTGGAGGTACCAGGTACCGGGCTGGGGGTCGTCCAGGGCCAGCGTGCAGATGGAGAGGGGCTCACCCGGCTCGCCCCACGCCTCACAATCCGTCTCGGGGTCGAACCCAAGGGTCTCGCCGTCTGGCTGTTCCAGGGCCAGCGTCCCCGAGATCACCTCGCCCCAGTAGCCAAGAAGGACATCCACGACCGCGAGGCTGTCATCGACAGCGATAGAGGCCGAGAAAGGATCGTCGGCCGTGAGGGAGACATAGTCTGTCTTCAGGCCCACGATGCCCTCGAAGGAGGTGGCGGCCTCGGCGGCCTTCAGGGCCCCGGCGAGCTCATCCTGATCGGTCACTCTGGTGTACGTGCCCCCGTTCTCCTCGGCCAGCTCGCGGAGCGCGTAGGCCGCATCGGGCGTCGTCTCGTAGTTGAAGGCGCATAGATCGAGGTGCATTGCCTCCACGTGATCGCCCGCCGTGGGGAGCGTCGTCCCCACCGTCGTCTCACCCGTCCCGATGACGTGGAGCGTCTTGTACACATCCGTCGGCACACCGGACGCGGTGAGCGCCGCGACGGCCTGGGTGATGGCGTCGCCGGTCGCCACCTCGGCGCCGCCCAACGCGATGGTGTCGATGGTGGCCTTCAGCGCCCCTCGATTGTCGGCGGTCAAGTCGATGAGCGGCTGGGTCTCCGTGACGTTGCCCGAGAAGGTGATCAGGCCCAGAGTATCTCCGTCCCCCATCTGGTCGATGCGCTGCTGCAGGGCCCCTTTCGCCTCGGCCAGGTGCTCCCCCGTCATGGCCTGGCTGACATCGAGGACGTAGAGCCGTGCGATACCATTCGGCATCACGGCCCCATTCGACGTCAGCGCGCGATGAGATGGTTCCGTCGTCTGCTCACCGTACCACGTAAACTTGAGGTACTCGCGCGCCTCGGCCGGATCATCCTGTATTTCCGGAAAGCGCTGTATGCCCGGAGCCCAGCGCTGGAGCACGGGAAAGTATAGCCGCTCGGAGGGGAAAAGGCAATGGTCGAAATCGTGTCCTGGATATTGTATAATCGTGCGCCAGCCGGAGCGGGAGTACGTGCGGTACTGTGCCGTGGACCTGCGGTAGTTGAGATACACGGACAACTGTCGATTATGCAGATTGCGGTCCAAGACTCGCGTCGTGTCGAGCTCGTACCGCGCGCACTTGCCCCAATTCCAGAACTCCCACCAGGGGTACCGCTCCACGCACCGCATCGTCTTTTCGACATGCCCCGCCGTAGTCATGGGCTTCCCCATGATGGTGCCATCGGCATCGACATCCACCCCAGGCCAGGATGCCACGCCCAGCTGCGTGGGCCACGTCAGTGGCGACGTGACCCCCTCGTCATTGAGCCCAAGGACATAGTGTCCCAGTTGATGAGCCAGGGCGGCCGCGGCACGCTCCGGACCTCCCTGAGCCTCCGGGCGGTAGTCATACCAGTCCGTACGGTTCGCCATCAGGATGGCTGGCGGGCGCCTGTACCCGTTCGCGGGGGCGGTAGTGTGCGGGATCTGGTCCCGCCAGATGATGTCAGGCTCGGCAAAGTTGCCGACCTCGACATTGCCCAGACGCATGCCAGTTTCCGTCATGTCAAAGAGCGTATCCGTCAGTCTCTTGCAGACATAGTGATAATGCTCCGCGGGGACGTTTTTCGCATCCCCCTCCAGGCGGACCTTCAGATCGATCTCGTACCTGAAACCGTCATCGTAGTCACTCATAGGGTCGTTGCCCTCGACGAGCACGAAGACCTCGCTGGATGAGAGCGCGCGATCAAAGAGGGAGATATCGTCCAGTACCCCGGCGTAGTAGGAGCCCGACCCCGACCGGCCTACCTGCAGGGCCCGGGATGTCGGCGCCGCGCTCCCGACGTCCCCGCCTGCATTGGCCGCGTAGCCGTCGACAAACACGGTCCCTTCGCCAGTCTCAGCGTTATACCGCCACGCCACGTGATACCATCTATGGTCGAACAGCCGCACTGCCGTGCTGCTCAGGGCGGCGCCGTCCAGGGTCATGAACAAGCGCTTGTCCCTGACGGAAAGCCGCAGGTGGCCCGTCGTGTCCCCTAGGATGACCTGCTCGGCGTGGTCGAAGCCACTTCCCTTGATCCAGGCCGCCACCGTGAAGCTGCCGTCCAGAACGGACGAGGCGCTTTGGGGGAGGGCTAAACAGTCGTCGACTCCGTCGAAGGCGACGGCGCCGGTCTGCGAGCGTCTCCCGAGGACGTGTGCTTGGGGACAAGCGCCGGTTTCACACATCGCCGCTCCGTCTCCGGAGCTCACGGCCGTACCTTCCCCATCCTCGAAGTCAAGGCTGAAGGTGGGGACAAGGCCCATGACCTCCGGCCTCGCCCGACCGTGCGGCAGCGCAAACGCCCCCGGAGGAGCAACGGGCCCGGCGCTGGCCTGAGCTTGCGGCAGCAGCAGGCCGACTAGGATCAGCAACAGCCTGCCCAGATGTGAGATTCTGACGCACATACGCTCCTTTGTCATCGACACTCTGTGTCCTTCTCCATAGCTAGTCCTATATGTAGCTCCGCGTTGGGCAAGCCAAATCGTCGTTCGATCATGGATGCCCGGGATCGTCGAGTTGCGGGCTCGCCCTTGGGCCAACCATCCTCGAAGTCCCAGGGGGCTAGGCCGGGACTACCCAGCTTGCTTGTGACTCCGGTTATGTGGCATGCGTGGATGCCAGGAGATCATCTCTCGCTGAGCCGCGTTCCCAGTGCCAAAGGCGAATGTGTTGGGGGCATCATGAAGGAAACGGACAGCGGATACCAGGCCGCAGCGTGGGTGAGCCGGGGGCGGGGGGTGTCGTTCTGGCCAGCACTTGTGGGTTCCCGGGGCAGACTGCTAGCCGAGATAACGGATCCCACAGTAAGCTCGACGGAACATCGTCGGCGGGAAGAACCCCTTTGGGAAACCAGAGGGTGCTGCAGATTGTTCGCCGCAACTGGAAAAGGATCTCTTGCCATCCAAACCCCAGTATACCACTTCTGGCGTGTCGATGGCATTGCGAATCCGTTAAGGCTCTGTGACGTGCTTGGATCCACACTTCTCCGACGGGGCCCGCTTTGGACGAGGCGCGCTCCTCGGCGCCAACCCACACAGGACAGCCCCATGCCAACGCGGATCCGCTCAACAGCTGAACAATAGCGTGCCGGGCCCGCGGTTCTTGGCGTCTCTTGCCTCACCAACACCATGAGTATGGAGCGCCACACATCGTCACGTTCGGTAACGTGCACCCTTAGGCAAGCATCGAGCTTCCAGATTGCGGCTGCTACACGAAGTGCCACGCGCGATTGTCGGGAAACCCCTACCGTTCAGTCAGGGCAGATGCGGCTTCAGCTTGTTCCCTGCCGACTCCTCATGGTTGGACCTGTGGTCTCACTTGCGCATTGCTGAAGCCATGGTATAGTAATGCCAGATAACCCTGCTGTGTTCGTGACAGCCGGCTGCGTTTTGAGCCAACACCTATCAGATAGGGAGCTGTAGTCTTCCTAGGAGACTAGGGAGCAGGCACCCACTTACGAGCAGCGGCTCAACACACATACGGCGCACGGCATAGCGGGGTTACCCTTATGAGCGCCACCCAAGGGTGGTGCTTTTTTTCTATGCGTGGGTCAGTTTCTTGACGTCGACCCTGTTCTGTGCTAATCTGCTTGAGATAAGTCAGTTTGATGCGTGTCTCCTGGACACACGATCTCCACGGCTGTTCTCAGTAGCCAGCGTGAGGTGGCCAATGCTCCGTGAACGAGTCTCCGACAACATCTATGTCTTCACCAGCGACCTCTACGCTCAGGTTACAGCGGGTGTCATCGTCACGCCCGAGGGTGCCATCCTTGTGGACAGCCTGCCGTTTCCCACTGAGACCCGGGAGATGGCCTCGTTCATCCCGCGTGTCTCGCCAGACGGCGTTCGCTTCGTCATCCTCACCCACTACCACGCTGACCACGCCTACGGCAGTTACTTCTTTCCCGAGGCCGAGCTGATCTCACACCAGCTCTGTCGTCAATTCCTCCAGGAACGCGGATTCCCGGCGCTTGAGGAGGCCAAAGGGGAGGAACCCTTGCTGGAGGAGGTCAAGCTGCGCCTCCCGGACGTCACCTTCGAGGGCGAGGAGATGGCCGTGCAGATCGCCGACCAGGTCATCCAGCTCATCTGGGCACCCGGGCACACCGAGGACCTGGTCATGGTCTACGTCGAGCAGGACAAGGTTCTTTTCGCCTCCGACACGATGATGCCTGTACCATCCATCGTGGACGGGAAGATGGACGCTTTCCGGCGCTCTCTGGAGCGCATACGGGAGCTGGAGATCCACAACATGGTCCAGGGGCACGGCGAGGTGATCCTGGTGGGGGAGGTCAGTCAGGCCATCGACACCAGCCTCCGCTATCTGGACACCATTGAGGAACGGGTCAACGAAGCCATCGAGAGCGGCGAGGGACGGGAAGCGCTCCGCGTCGACAGCATCGAGTCGACTGGCCTCTCGCGGCTGCCCCTTCACGGGCATGTTCAGCAGATCCACGTCGCCAATTTGCTCTCGCTCTACGACCGCAGAATCTCGAGATAGTAGTCCTGGCGCACCGTCGTGGTCGTTCTCTGACCTTCGACACGCCGCAAGTCTTGACATCCCTCCACTCTGTGGCATAATCCTTGTCATCGATCAAAGGCTATGATGGAGACGAGTAGGCGCGTGCCTTCGCCGGAGCGAGCCCGGATGCGGTGAGAGCCGGGTGCGAAGCCGCCGCCAAAAATCCCTCCGGAGCCGCTAGCTGAACGGACGTTCCCGGGCACCGGGACGGAGCAAGTAAGCCAAGCCGGGCTCGTCAGCCGTTACCAGGACGCGGCGATGTTGGTCGCCGGCCGAGAGGCCCCATACAGCGGGGCAAAGAGGGTGGTACCGCGGGAGTGCGTCACTCTCGTCCCTTACGGGACGGGAGTTTTTTCGTTTTTTGGGACAGGCTGCCGGGGCGGGCCCGGTAAGGAGCATCCAGCATGTCATGCACAATCCGAGCAGCGACGAGGGACGATCTGCCCCAGATGCTCCAGCTGTGGCGCGAGATGATGGATTTCCACGCCGCCCGGGACCCTCGTTTTCGTCCGATGGCATCGCCAGAAGGGGAGAACGCCTGGGCGAGCTATCTTCGCAAAGATATCTTGGACAGCGACACGTGGTGTGCCTTGGTGGCCGAGGGGGACGAAAGACTCCTGGGTCAGATTATGGGCGAGCTGCGCGAACCCGCACCCGTCTTCCAACCCGAGACCTACGGCTACGTCACGGACATCGTGGTCAAGCCCGAGGCACGGCGCGCGGGCGTCGGGCGGGCCCTCTTCGAGGCCCTGCGCGAATGGATGGTTGATCGTGGGGCCGCATATCTGCGGCTTCAAGTTCTCACCAGCAACGATGCCTCGCAGGGCTTCTGGCGCGCTGTGGGGTGCGCCGATCACTCCGATATCCTATGGTATGATCTGGAGGCAGTATGACCGAGCTTCTCTATCACACGGACAGTTTCGTTAGGACGTTCGATGCAGAGGTCGTCGACACGGTGCCCGGGGGCGTGATACTCGACCGCACCGCCTTCTACCCGGGTGGCGGAGGTCAGCCCCACGACGTCGGGTGGCTCATTGTTGGCGGCGACCGCAGCGACGTCGCGAAAGTGCAGCGCCAGAAAGGTGGGATCGTCCATACCATCGACGAACCGCTCCCTGGCATAGGCACTACCGTGCGGGGAGAGCTGGACTGGGAGCGGCGGTACGCACTGATGCGCACCCACACAGCTATGCACATCCTGTGCGGCGTCGTCTGGCGCGACTACGGCGCCTCCGTCACCGGCGGGAAGATGAAGCCGCTTCAGGGCCGGATGGATTTCGAGTTCGAGCGTATGGAGAAGGAGCTCGTGGCGGAGATCGAGGAGAAGATCAACGCCGAGGTCGACCAAGCCCGGCCCATCAGCACCCGCACCCTCCCCCGCGAGGAGGCCTTCCAGATCCCGGATCTGATACGCACCAAGATCAACCTTCTGCCGGATCACATCAAGGAGGTCCGCGTCGTGGAGATCGAGGGCCTGGACCTCCAGGCCGACGGTGGGACGCACGTTGCCAATACGTCGGAGGTCGGCCCCTTGCGCATCGTGGACTATAAGAGCAAGGGACGCATCAACAAGCGCCTGGTTCTGGCGCTGGAAGACTAGCCGCGACGCCCGGCTGTCGTCAGGCTGGATCCCACGGCATCTGTCCAATGCGCCACCCCGCCCGGCCTCACGTGAACAGCGATAACCGCGGCAGAAGATCGGTAGGACATCATTGAGCCTAATGTGGAGGAATCATGTTTGAGTCGGTACCCAACCCGATTGACTTCGTAGAACAGGAGAAAAACGTCCTCGATTTCTGGGACCGAACCGACGCTTTCCAGAGACTCATCGAGTTGCGCAAGGATAGCCCCAGATGGTCCTTCATCGACGGCCCGATCACGGCCAACAACCCTATGGGGGTCCATCACGGCTGGGGAAGGACGTACAAGGATCTCTACCACCGCTACTGGGCGATGCGGGGTCACAAGACCCGCTACCAGAACGGCTTTGACTGCCAGGGCCTCTGGGTCGAGGTCGAGGTCGAGAAGGAGAAGGGTTTCCAATCCAAGCGTGATATCGAGGAATACGGCATCGACCGTTTCGTCCGCGACTGCAAGGAGCGTGTGCTCCGGTTCGCCGCCGTCCAGACGGAGCAGTCCCAACGCCTCGGCTACTGGATGGACTGGAACGACACGGACCAGCTCCGCTGGCTCGCCGAGCAGCTGGAGGAGAATCCTGAGGAGGAGATCACCGTCGAGGGCCCCGAGGGCCCTGTGACGGATACCGTCGAGAACATCGTCGGCCGGCTGGGCCTGCCCGAGCTGGGGGGATCCTATTTCACGTTCTCCAACGAGAACAACTACATGATCTGGTCCATGCTCAAACGGTGCTGGAAGGAAGGCTGGCTCTACAAGGGGACCGACGTCATGCCGTGGTGCCCCCGCTGTGCCACAGGCATCAGCCAGCACGAGATCGTCACCGAGGGGTATCGAGAGCTCACCCACGCGAGCGTCACCGTCCGATTCCCCATTCGCGGCAGGGAAAATGAGAACCTCCTGGTCTGGACGACGACTCCCTGGACACTTACCAGCAACGTGGCAGCGGCCGTGGGACCGGACCTCACCTACGTGAAGGTGCGTCACGAGGACCATGTCCTCTACCTCTCCAAAGGCGCCCTGCCCATCCTGGAGGGGCCCTTCGAGGTGCTGGACCAGATGAAGGGGACCGAGCTGGTCGGCCTGACGTACGACGGCCCCTTCGACGAATTGGATGCCCAGCAGGAGCTGGGAGGTCCCCAGGCGCACCAAGTGATCCTCTGGAAGGACGTCGGCGAGGAGGAGGGCACGGGCATCGTCCACATCGCCCCCGGCTGTGGTGCCGAGGACTTCGAGCTGGGAAAGGAGCACGGCTTCCCGGCCATCGCCCCCCTCGACGAGGAGGGGATGTTCGTCGGGGGCTTCGGCCCCTTCACGGGAACCCACGTCTCGGACAGTCCGGAACGCATCTTCGAGAGCCTGCAGCAGAAGGGCATCCTCTACAAGGTGGAGGACTTCACCCACCGATATCCCATCTGCTGGCGTTGCAGCACCGAACTCGTCTTCCGCCTGGTCGACGAGTGGTTCATCTCCATGGATGAGCTGCGCCATGATATGATGGACGTCACCAGGCAAATCCGCTGGATCCCCTCCTTCGGGCTCGACCGGGAGCTCGATTGGCTGCGTAACATGCACGACTGGATGATCAGCAAGAAGCGGTACTGGGGCCTGGCTCTCCCGATCTGGGAGTGCGAGTCCTGCGGCCACTTCGAGGTCATCGGCGATGAGCACGAGCTGGAGGAACGGGCCGTGGCTGGCTGGGAAGGGTTCGAGGGACATACCCCCCACCGGCCCTGGATCGACCAGGTGCGGATTGAGTGCTCCGAGTGTGGTGAGGAAGTCAAACGCGTCGCTGACGTCGGGAACCCGTGGCTGGACGCTGGTATCGTCAGCTTCAGCACGCTAAGGTACCGGACCGATCGCGAATACTGGGAGAAGTGGTACCCGGCAGATTGGATCAGCGAATCCTTCCCGGGCCAGTTCCGCAACTGGTTCTACAGCCTCCTCGCTATGGCCACCGTGATCGAGAACTCGCCGCCTTTCGAGACCTGCTTCTCCTACGCCCTCCTCCTCGCCGAGGACGGGCGCGCGATGCACAAGTCCTGGGGCAACGCCATCGAGTTCAATCAGGCAGCTGACGAGATGGGCGTCGACGTGATGCGCTGGCTATACTGCGCTCATAAGCCCGAGAAGAACCTCCTCTTCGGCTACGGCCGGGCTGATGAGGTCCGCCGGCAGTTCATGATCCCGCTCTGGAACGTCTACGACTTCTTCGTCACCTACGCGAACATCGACGAGTGGACGCCGGAGGCGGCCTGGGAGGATGTCGAGCCCCAGGAACCGACGCTCCTCGACCGTTGGATTCTGGCCCGCCTGAACCAGGTCGTCGCCAAGGCCACCGATCGCCTGGAGAACTACGATGCCTACGCTACGACGACGGCCATCGAGGCCTTCCTGGATGACCTTTCGAATTGGTACGTGAGGCGCAGCCGCCGCCGCTTCTGGAAGAGCGAGTGGGACGCCGATAAGAGCGCCGCCTACGCCACGCTTTACCGCATGCTGACCACGCTCGTCCGCATGCTCGCGCCGATCCTCCCCTTCGTCACGGAGACGATGTATCAGAACCTCGTGCGCTCCCTGGACCAAGACGTCCTCGAGAGCGTCCACCACACCCATTGGCCCGAGGCGGACCTTGAGAAAGTCGATGAGGATCTCTTGGCCCAGATGGCGCTCACGCGCGAGATCGTCACCCAGGGCCACTCGGCTCGCAACAGCCAGGGCATCAAGCTCCGCCAGCCGCTGGCCCGGGCCATCATCCACCTGGAGTCTGACGTCAGCCTCGATGAAGAGCTGGTGGAGCTGGTCCAAGAGGAGCTGAACGTCAAAGAGGTCATCTTCACCGACGAGGTCAGCCGGTTGATCACCTACCGCCTACTCCCGGACAGCCAGAAGCTGGGCCCCCGCTTCCGGGAGCAGTTCCCGGCCGTCAAGGCCGCCCTCGAAGCCATTGAGGACCCCGTTCAGGCGCAGCGCCGGCTGGAGGCGGAGCTGCCGCTGACCATCGCCGTGGCCGGCGAGGAGGTCGAGCTGGACCCGGGGGACGTGATCGTGCGCGAGGAGTCGCGCGAGGGGCTCGCCGTGGGCTCCGAGCGGGGCGTCACCGTGGGCATCGATGTGGAGGTCACGGAGGAGCTGAAGATGGAGGGCCTGGCCCGCGACGTGGTCCGCCGCATCCAGAGCCTGCGCAAGGAGGCGGACTTCGACCTCGACGACAGGATTGTCACTGTCTACGAGGCCGCCGCCGAGCTGGCCGCCGCCATTGAGGCGTGGAAAGACTACGTGGCGGCTGAGACCCTGAGCGTGGAACTCCAGGAGGGCTCGCCGGACGCGGCGGAGTTCGATGCAGTTGACGAGGACGAGGTCGAGGGGTATCAGCTAAGGCTCGGGGTGCGCCGGGCCTAGGAGCGCACCCTCTACCTGGGCGAAGTTGCCGTTCGTCCCCACAAGCTACCGCCTTGCGAAGGTAGGGCGTTGAGTGTCCCATTGCGTAGCTGACGGTTGCGACCTATCTGGTCACCGGGGCGCCTGACGCAACCTTCGCAAGGCGACGGCTTGGACCCCTTGCGAGGGTT
>CAZIWL010000119.1:0-13145 GCA_964542755.1 uncultured Anaerolineales bacterium | reverse complement strand
CCCAGTCCAGCCCTGATCCCGCCCCCTACTCTCCACGTAGTACGCATCACGTATTACGCATCACGTATTACGCATCACGTATTACGCATTACGTATCGCGTTTTGCGTTTTACGCTTTACGTATCACCCGTTACACCTTCCGCCGTGCTTGGCTCGGCCGCGCCGAACCCCAATCGATACTCCCTACGCCCGCCGTCACCCTTGACACCCACCTCAATTCCCCTATACTACCCAAACTGACTCGGAGCCGTTCAGACAACGCACAGCAAGGAGGCATCCGTGCCCTCAACCCGAGACTCGCCATCCCCTGTCTTGGAGTTGCGCGACATCACCAAGGCCTTTCCCGGCGTCCTCGCCAACGACCACATCGACCTCACTTTGAACGAAGGCGAGATCCACGCCCTGCTGGGGGAGAACGGCGCGGGCAAGACCACTCTTATGAACGTCCTCTACGGCCTCTACGCTCAGGACGAAGGCGACATCTTCATCCGCGGGCAGCGCGTCACCGTCAAGGACCCCAACGACGCCATCGACCAGGGCATCGGCATGGTCCACCAGCACTTCATGCTCGTCCCCGTCCTCACCGTCACCGAGAACGTCATGCTCGGCGTCGAGTCCGTCCGCCGCGGCGGCCTCCTCGACCGGGCCAAGGCCGCCCGCCGCATCCGCGAGATCTCTGAACAGTACGGCCTTGAGGTCGATCCTGATGCCTACATCAGCAACCTGTCCGTCGGCGTCCAGCAGCGCGTCGAGATCATCAAACTCCTTTACCGCGAGGCCGACATCCTCATCCTCGACGAGCCCACCGCCGTCCTCACGCCCCAGGAGGTGACCGATCTCTTCGACATCATCCAGTCCCTCGTGGACCGCGGCAAGTCCGTCATCTTCATCACCCACAAGCTCAATGAGGTCATGGACATCGCCGACCGCATCACCGTGCTCCGTAACGGCCGCGTCGTGGGCACCACCGAGCCCGAGCGGACGAACCAGAGCGAGCTGGCCGCCATGATGGTCGGCCGCGAGGTCGTCCTCCGCGTGGAGAAGGAGGCCGCCCAGCCCAAGGACACGGTCCTCGACGTCGAGGAGCTCAAGGTGATGGACGACCGGGGCAACGTCGCCGTCAACTCCGTCAGCCTCCAGGTCCGCGCCGGCGAGGTGCTCGGCGTGGCCGGCGTCCAGGGGAACGGGCAGACGGAGCTCGTCGAGGCCCTCACCGGGCTGCGCGCCGTCGAGTCCGGTCGGGTCCGCATCGCGGGCACGGACCTTACCGGCGCCTCCCCGCGCCGCGTCCTGGAGCAAGGCGTGGCCCACGTGCCTGAGGACCGCCAGAAGGACGGTCTCGTCCTCAGCTTCCCGGTGGCCGACAACCTTATCCTTAACACCTACTACGTCGACCCCTTCGCCCGTTTCGTCGTCCTCAACAAAGACTCCATCCTGGACGCGGCGGAAAAGCGGGTCCGTGAGTTCGACGTCCGTACCCCCAGCATCCTCACCCCGGTAGCCAACCTCTCCGGGGGGAACCAGCAGAAAGTCATCGTCGCCCGCGAGTTCTCCCGCCCCATCAAGCTCCTCATCGCCTCTCAGCCCACCCGGGGGCTGGACGTCGGCTCCATCGAGTACATCCACGGCCGGATCATCGAAAAGCGTGATGAGGGCACAGCCGTCCTCCTCGTCTCGCCCGAACTCGACGAGGTCATGAGCCTCTCCGACCGCATCGCCGTCATGTACGAGGGAGAGATCGTGGACATTCTGCCCGCGGAGGAGGCGACGCGCGAACAGATCGGCCTGCTGATGGCGGGGGTCAAGGAAGGACGAAAGGAGAACGCCCGTGCAACGGTCGCCTGACGAGCTGCGGGTTGGACTGGTCACCGACGTCGGAAGCATCGACGATGGGACCTTTAACCAGGACGCCCACGAAGGCCTCATGGAGGCTGCGGACCAGGTCGACCTCCATCCCACGGTCATCGAGACCGAATCGCCCGACGACTACGCGGCCAACCTCCGCCGGGTCGTCGAGGAGGGCTGCAACCTGGTCGTCACCATCGGCTCTCGTACCGGCGAGCAGGTGGAGCGTTTGGCCGTCCGTCATCCCGACGTCCACTTCGTGGTCGTCGATTACGAGCCAGACGAGGAGAGCAAAAACGTCACGGGCCTCATCTTCGCCGAGGATGAGGCCGGCTACCTGGCCGGTGCCCTGGCGGGCCTCGTCTGCGAGAGCGGCCACACGGGCTTCGTCGGCGGCCAGGACGTCCCCCCCGTGCGTAAGTTCCACCGGGGATTCCAGCACGGCCTCGAGCGCACCAACGCCCAGGCGGAGATCCTCGACACCTACACAGAGTCCTTTACCGACGAGAAGGCCGGTGCCGAGGCAGGCCAGGAGCTCGTCGCTCACGGCGCCGACGTCATCTTCGCCGCCGCCGGACAGAGCGGCGCTGCCGCCATCCGCGCCGCCGCCCAGGAGGGCGCCTGGGTCATCGGCGTCGATCAAGATCAGTGGGTAACCACCTTCGACAAGGGCGATGCGCCTGGAGCTGACCGCATCCTCACCAGCGCTGTCAAGCGCGTCGACAGGGCAGTCTGCGAGGCGGTGGAGCGCGCCGCAGAGGGCCGTCTACAGAGCGGCGTCGTCCGCTTCAACCTCTCCAACGAGGGTGTGGGGCTCGCCCCGTACCACGCCGCCGACGTCGCCGTCTCCTCCGAGATCAAGGGCCGCATCAAGGACATCTCTGCCGGCCTTCGGGAGGGCGAAATCCGTACCTTCGTCGGATCCGAGGGCGAGGACCTCCGCCGCGGCCTCATCACCCGCCTCACCGCCTGGAACTGGCGTGCCGCCCTGATGCCCGTCCTGGCCGTCTTCACCGCCCTCATCATCGGCGGCATCTTCATCGGCGCCTTCGATCCCCTGGTATGGGAGGCCTTTGGCGAGGGACTCGGCCCGGGCCTTTCCGCTATCTGGCAGTCCGTCGCGCGGGCCTATACCGCCCTCTTCCTCGGCGCCTTCGGCAGCCCCGCGGATATCGCGGCTGGCGTGCGGCTCTGGCTGCAGACCGGAGAAGCTGCAGATTTGGTGAGTGCCATCCGTCCTCTCACCGAGTCCATTCGCATCACCACACCATTCGTTTTCGCCGGCCTGGCCGTCGCCCTGGGCTTCCGCTGCGGCCTCTTCAACATCGGCGCCGAGGGCCAGTACTTTATCGGCGGCCTCACTACCGTCTTCGTCGGCTACTCCATCCAGGGCCTGCCCATGATCATCCACCTGCCTCTGGCCATCCTGGCCGGATTCGCCGGCGGGGCCTTCTGGGCCGCCATCGCGGGCTTCCTCAAGGCCAAGACCGGCGCCCACGAGGTCATCACCACCATTATGCTCAACTACGTGGCCTACCGTGTGGCCGACTTCATGCTCCAGACCGGCGGGCCCATGGCCGCTCCCGGCTTCCGACCCGTCAGCCCGGAGATTGAGCCCAGCGCCTACCTGCCCCAATTCTTCCCGAACAACTCATCCGTCCGGGTGAACACCGGCATCTTCCTCGCTCTGGCCGTCGCCGGCCTCGTCTACTGGCTCCTCTTCAAGACCACCATCGGCTTCGAGATCCGCACCGTAGGCGCCAGCCCGCGCGCCGCCAAGACCGCCGGGATGAGCGTCACCAAGAACTTCATCCTCGCCATGGCCCTCAGTGGTGGATTGGCGGGCCTGGCCGCCGTCCACGACATCCTGGGTGTGCTCCATTTCATGCCCAACGCCTTCTTCTCCGGCTACGGATTCGACTCCATCGCACTGGCTCTCCTGGGGAAGAGCCATCCCGTCGGCGTCGTCCTGGCCTCGCTCCTCTTCGGCTTCCTGAAGGCGGGAGCCCAGCGCATGCAGGCGCCGCCTGCGCTGGTGCCCATCGACATCATCCAGATCGTCCAGGCGCTCATCATCATCTTCATCGCCGCCCCCGAGGTCATCCGCCTGATCTATCGCATCCGCACCCCGGAGGGCGAAGGAGAGGCCATCTTCACCCGCGGCTGGGGGCAGACATAATGAGTGCGGTGCCCGGCACTTGGCGCAGCCGCCGTCCTAATGCCTGGCACCTGGATCACGAATTGCTACTCACGTGCGACGCACCCTGGGGATGCGTCGCACCATACCCAACTCTGATGGTTGACGGGAGGACGACGTGACTGCACTGGTGGAACGCATCGGGTCTCGAGGGGATATCTCGCCGTCGCGCGCGGTGACCTACGGCATCATCTTCCTGGTAGTTGGCCTCTTCATCTTCATCGTCTTCGGCCTCTCCGCCGAAGCAGGCCAGCTCTCCACCTTTGGGCTGGACGTCCGCGGTCAGTCCCGCGCGATCCCCGTTGGCGACCTCGTCATGCCCACCCGCCCCCTCGTCAACGCCTTCGCTGCGCTCAGCGCCCTCATCGGCCTCTGGCAGCTCCTGCGTGGCTTCACGCGGCCTAACCTCGCCCTGACCGCCGTCGCCCTTATCTTTGTCGTGGCCTTCCTCGTGTGGGCCGCCCGTGCGACCTCCCTCAACCTGACCAGCCTCCTGCGCAGCTCCCTCCTGCGCGCCGTCCCCATCGCCCTGGCCGGCCTCTCCGGCGTCATCTGCGAGCGGTGCGCCGTCATCAACATCGGCATCGAGGGCATGATGCTCACCGGAGCCTTCGTTGCCGCCATTATGGGCAGCGTGGGCGCCAACGTGCTCGAGTGGTCCTTCACCATGACCCAGGCCTTGGCCCTCCTCAGCGGCTTGGCCGCTGGAGCCCTCCTCGGCCTCCTCCTGGCCGTCCTGGCCGTACGCTTCAAGATCGATCAGATCATCGCCGGAACCGCCATCAACATCCTGGCCACCGGCATCACCAGCTTCCTCAGCGCCCGCATCCTGTCCGAGTTCACCTTCCTCAACAACCCCGGAATCATGCCCCCCGTCTCCATCCCCCTCCTGGCCCGCATCCCCGTCATCGGCCCTGCTCTCTTCGAGCAGAACCTCCTCGTCTACCTCACGGCCGTCCTCCTCACGGGCAGCCACGTCATCCTCCTCTACACCGTCTGGGGCCTCCGCACCCGGGCAGTGGGCGAGCACCCCCGCGCCGCCGACACCCTCGGCATCGACGTCTTCAAGAACCGCTACGTCAACGTCACTGTCGGCGGCATGGTCGGCGGACTCGCCGGCGCCTTCCTCATTCTCGGCTCCGTGGGCCGCTTCGATGAGCTTATGACCGCCGGCAAGGGCTTCATCGGCCTGGCCGCCATGATCTTCGGTAACTGGATGCCCTTCGGAGCCTTCGGTGCCGCCACCATCTTCGGCTTCGCCGACGCCCTCCAGACCAGGCTCGCCATCCTGCAGGTGCCCATCCCGTCCCAGTTCCTCCTCATGATCCCCTACATCGTCACCATCGTCGTTCTCGCCGGCGTCGTGGGCGAGGCCGCCCCCCCCGCCGCCGACGGCGAACCCTACGAAAAGGAATAGCTGACCACCAACAACCAAAAACCCAGGGCAACCACCCTGGGTCTTCAGACGCCCCCTCCCTCTCCTCTCTCTGTGTCTCTCCGTGCTTCTCTGTGTACCTCTGTGTTACGCCGCTTAAGGAGCAAAGACGGCTGGATCCCGCGGCGCCTGCCCCGGCTCCACCGCGAAATACTCCCCCCACGCATAATACCACATCGGCACAATCAACCGCTGCGCCTGGTTGGCAATCCCGCCATACCCTGGCCCCAGATACCACAGCGCCGCCCCGCGCACCTGTGGATACGCCCCATACAACGCCGACGCCCAGGCGATATCCTCCATCGCCTGTCCCACCTCCGGCACCGACTCCGACTCCCACCCCCACTCCGTGATCAACACCGTCGGCCGCGCAATCCCCATCTCGTCGCACGCCAGGAACAAATCCTGAAAACGGCCAACCAGCGACGGATACTGGTTCGCGATATTCTCCACATCATAACTGTACTCGTGCAGCGCCACCGCCAGCTGATCCGGATGCTCCGCCGCCAGCGAGAGATAAGCCCGCATCCCCGCCAAACGCCAATGCTCCGGCTCCGGCTCCCCCGAGCTCCAACCGAACGCCGCAACCCGGTACCCATCCCGCAGCGCCAGCTCCCCGATCCGCTCCGCAACCGCGCCCAACCAGTCCGCACGCGCCTTGTCCGGCTCGTTCATCACCTCCAACCACGTGCGCTGATCGAACTCCGGCGGCAGTGCCTCCAAGATGCGCGCCCAATGCTGGTCCGCCGCGGTCACCGGATCCAGCCCGTAGTCCGGCAGCTCCAGGTCTCCGCCCGTCATCCGGAACACCGTCACATTCTCCGGATTCGCCTGCAGCGCCTCCAGGCACACCCCGTAGGCATCCGCCGACTTCACCACCGCCGGCACGCCCACCTGCGCCAGGCCGCCCAGATACTCCCCTAACCCGCGCATGTTCCCACCGGGCCCCGCGTGGAACCCGATCTTCACGTACGCTAGCTCCTTCCCCTCCGCAGCCAGCTCCTGGCGCACCGCGTCGAAATCAACCGGTTCCGGCGTGGGCGTGGGGGTCGGCTTCTTGGGCTCATCAGGCGTTGGGGTCGAAGAGGGTTCGCCCTCCCCGGGCCGCGAGAGGAAGGGCAGCAGAACACGATCTTGCTCCCGCGTGGTGTCGGCCCGCGGCTCCGCCGGCTCCGTCGCCGTTGACGTGCTTGCGCGTCTCGGGGAGGCCGACGCCGTCGGCACTGCAGAGGGCCCTGCACCGACCGATGCCGCCGTCGGCGTAGCACCCCCCTCAGGGGAGCTAACCAGGCGTGCCAGCCCCACCCCGGCCGCAGCCACCACCACCAGCCCGAGCACGGCCAGCGCGATCCTCGCAAAGGGGCTCGCCGGGAGATAACCCACGAGCCTATTCCAGGCTTTCATACTAGCATCCTTCCATCCAGGCCGCGGGCCGCTCCCACGGCGGGTCCGTCACCTCACAAGCATCGTGCCACCGCACACTTCCAGCCCCGAAACCCACGTGCCGACCGTCGTGTGCCTCGCAGCCCCGTGCTGGAGACGTTGTCCCCCGCGCCAGCCCCAGCCGAGAATCAATGGACCCCTAGTACAACAGCCCCCTTATCCATCCCAACAGGTCGACCTGCACCGGTTCCCACAGCCTCCGGAGGCCCAGGCCCACCACGGTCAATCCTCTCGGTAGCTCCCAGAAACCCACCAGCGATCCCACCAGCATAACCAGGAGCAAGACGACGGCCGCCTTCCCGAGCGTGATCAAGAAGTGAAAGGCCAGGCGAAGGTTCTGCACAAAGATGACCACGACGAACCCGGCCCCGACACCGAGCACCACGTAATAGGGTAAGATCTCCATCTTTTCCCTCCCGCCCAAGGGTGACGTGTGCGTATTCGAGGTTCGAGCCAGTTGTTCCCCCATTCTACCACACCCGGCTCAGGAGGAAAACCCGCGCCTTTCCCTCCGTGCCCCCCGTGTCTACTCCGTGCTCTCTGTGTCCCTCCGTTTACGCCTCACGAACTACGCCTCACGATTTACGCCTTACGATTTACGCTCTACGAACCGCGTCCCTCCTCTCTCCGTGCCCTCCGCGTCCACTCCGTGCTCTCTGTGTCCCTCCGTTCAGAAAGCCACACCCCGCTTCATCGTCCACCTCCCCAATTCCACCAACTCCGACCCCGGCATCTCCCGCTCCAACACCTCCGCCCAGGCCGGATCGTGCGTCGTGATCACCAACTGATACCCGCCAAACACCTCCCCCAGCATCCGCGCCACACGAAGCCGATGCCCTGCATCCATCGTCGTCAGCACATCGTCCAGCACCATCAGATCCAGATTGCCCCTGGACCGCTCCATGAACGCCAGGAAAACGCACAACCCCAGTGAGTCGAGATGCCCGTCGCTGAACGTGTTCAGCGGATGCGTCTCCCCTTCCCCCAGATACCGCGCTCGCAGCGCCACGCTGCTCCGCCGACTCCTCTGCACCGGCATCGTGATCGCCCCGTACCCCTCCTCGGGATGCAGCCGCCCGTACAACCTTTCCAGCTCCCCCTCCAGCTCTGCCCGTAGTTTCTCCAGCCCCCGCTTTCGCGCCTCCACCAGTTCCTCGTGTACCATTGCCGTCTGCCCGGCCACGAACCGCGCCTCCAGCAGCGCCTCCCCACCCTGCCGCAGTCCCAACCACGCCTCGTGCACTCGCGTCAAGCGTACCAGCCGGCCAATATGCTCGTCCTCCGGCCGCTGCCCCGCCAGCGCCTGCCTCCGTTCCGAGATCTCAAACGCCATCTCCGGCAGCTGCCCTCGCAACCCCCGCAGCGGCTCCACGCTCGGCAGCCCCGCCCCAGAATCCCCAGCATCAGCCGCCCCATCCAGCCTGTCCAGATACCCTCGATACGCGTCCAAACACCGCACCGCCCCCCGGGCGGGCGGCAAGAAGCGTGGGAAATCCAGATCCCGGAGCCCCAGCCCCAGCGCCACCACCCGCTCCCGCACCGTCGCCAGTTCCACGTTCAACGCAGCCTGCGCCTCGTGGACCTTCCGACGGGCCTCCGTCACCTCCCTCAACCCCTTCACCCGCTCCGCCAGCCGCCGCACCAGCGCCGCGCAATCCTCCACCGGCCCCTCGCACAGCGGGCAGTCGCCCCCGTCCTCGCGCGCCTGGAGCACCCGCTGCCCCTCCGCCAGCAGCGCCTCCAGCGCCGCATCCTCCACCACGTTGCCCACCCGCCGGAACTCACGGAGAGCTCGCTCCAAGCTCTCGCGTCCCTCCAGCCACCGGCCGAGTTCCTCGGCCACCTCCCCCGTCGTCTCGTGGAGGTCCTGCAATGCCTCCCTGACGCCGCCCCCCTCGTCCGTCCGCCCCTTCCGCCGCTCCTCCTCCAGGTGCAAGAGCAGCCCAGCCGGGCCCGTCAGCCTGTCCGCGTCCTCCAGGCCCAATCGTTCGCTGACCAGTCGCGCCACCTCCTCCTCGCTTGCCAACTCGTCCATCCCCGCCAGGAGGCTCGACAACCGGACCAGGACCCGCTGCCGTTCCGTCTCCAGCTCCTCCACCACCCCCTCAGCCCGGCGCCTCGCCTTCCCCCAGCGCCGCTCCGCCTCATCCAGGTCTCCGAGCCCGACCAGCTCCGAGATCTGCTCGTACCGGCCGGAGTCCCGCGCGTTGATGAACGCCAGAATCTGATGCCGCCGTAACACCAACGGACGCCGCGCCGCCCGCTCGAAGAACGGTCGCATCGCCGCCGGAATCCCCTCATCCCGCCGCCCATAGACCCGGGACACCTCCTTCGTCGACGAACCGTCGCCCAGCCGCATCGTCACCCGAGGCACCCCACCCATCAGGTTCGGAACAGACATCTTCTTCTTCACGTCCGCCCGGCCCTCCAGATGCTGGATGCCCCCCGTGAAGAAATACTCAATCGCGTCCACGATGGAACTCTTACCCGAGCCGTTCTCCCCCACGACGATCAGATTTCGCCCCTCCAGAGGCAGCGACAGCCGGCGTATGCCCCGGAAGCTCTCGATCTCGATCCCCTCAATCCGGTAGCCCATCGCCTCGTCCCTTCAACATGGAGACCGCCCGGCGAATCCGGCTCCGGTCCTCCAGCGCCCCATCGGCCGTCATCTGACGCACCTCGGCCAGAAACCGCGCGTCCACCCCCTCACGCTCCGCCAGCGCCCGGAGGAAATCCTCCAGAACCCTCTCCGTCTCCCTGCTGTATCCCTCCCCCATCCTCACCTCCCGCCTCTCTCCGTGCCCTCCGCGCCTCCCCCGTGCTCCCTCTGTCCCGCCTTTCCCCCTCTTTCTCTCTCCGTGTTCTCTGTGTCTACTCTGCGCTATCTGTGTCCCTTCTTTCCAGCGCCCGCCGCACCACCCGCGCCAACGCCTCCACATCAAACGGCTTCTGAATCATCCCCACGAACCCCGCCTCCTGCAGCTCCCCGACCACCCTCTCCACCGCATACCCCGTCATCCCCACCGCCGGCACGCCGCCGGCCCTGCCGCCCAACGCCCGCACCAGCTCCTCGCCCCCCATATTCGGCATTACCATATCCGTCACCACCAGATCCACGCCCTCGCGGGTCCGGTACACCTCCAGCGCCTCCTTCCCATCCGCCGCCGTCAACACCCGGTACCCCAGCGACTCCAGGATCCCCCCGGCCGCCTCCCGCAGCCGATCATTATCCTCCACCAGCAGAATCGTCTCCCCTCGACTCCGCGGCGCCCCCTGCGAACCCTCGTCCCCTGCCTCCCCCTCGTCCGCCGCCTCGTGCGCCGGCAGCCATATCCGAAACGTCGTCCCCTCCCCCGGCGCGCTCTCCACGTCGATCGCCCCCTCGTGCTGTCGCACGATCCCGTACACCTGCGCCAGCCCCAGGCCCGTTCCCTCGTCCACATCCTTCGTCGTGAAGAACGGCTCGAAAACGTGATCCAGCACCTCCTCCGTCATCCCATGTCCCGTGTCCGACACCTCCAGGCAGATCCATCGACCCGGCTCCATGGTCCCCATCGGAAGCTCCCCGTCCTCGCCGAACCGCTGCCGCGAGAGCGCAAACCTCAACCTGCCCCCCTCGGGCATCGCGTCCCGGGCGTTCACCGCCAGATTCGTCAGCACCTGCCGCAGACGCCCCGCATCGGCCAGAACCAAGAACGGCGCGTCATCCGCCCTCCCCTCCACACGCAGCGAAATCCTCACGCTCTCCGGAATCGTCCGCCGGAGCACCTCCACCGTCTCATCCAAGAAATCCGCCGCATCCAACGGCTCCCGTCTGATCATCGCCCGGCTGCTGAAATCGAGAATCTGCTGCACCAAGTCCGCCGCCCGGTCCGCCTCCTCCAGGATAATCCTCAGATGATCCGCCACCGCCGGCGTCACCTCGCGCCCCCTCAGATCCATCTGCGCGTACAGGATCATCGTCGCCAGGATATTGCGGAAATCGTGTGCCACGCCCGCCGCCAGCTGCCCCACCGCGGCCAACCGCTCCTGCTGGCGCAGCTCACGCTCCATAGCCCTCCGGGCCGTGATATCCATCCCCAGCCCCACCACCCCCGCGATCTCACCGCCCTCATTCCGCATCGGCGACACCACCGTGGAGAACGTCCGATCGTCGTGCGTCGATTCGAAGCGGAACGACTCACCCTGCAGCACCCGTCGGTGCGCCGCCACCAGTTGGTGATCGGGGTCCTTCGTCTGCAGGAAATCGTACAACGATGCCCCCACCATCTCCCCCGGCTCCAACCCCAGCCCCGTCAACGCCCGACCCTCCGAAAGCACGAAGTCCAGGTTTTCATCCAGCACGTACAACACCCCGTCCAGGCTCGCCGCCGCCACCCGCAGCATCGCCTCACTCTCCCGCAGCGCATCCTCCGCCCGCCTCCGCTGCGTGATGTCGTTGTACGTCACCACCACCCGGTTCCCCAACGGCGCCGCCGTCACATTAATCCACGCCACGTCCCCATCGGGCCGCACCACGCCCATCTCCACGTTCTCGACCAGCCGCCCTTTCTGCAGCGCGCGGACGCTGGCATACTCCTCCGCCGGCATCGGCGAGCCGTCTGGACGAACAATCCTCCACGGCTCACCGCTGATCCTCCGGGCCTCGTGCTCCTCCCGCGCGATTCCCAGCAGGCGCTCCGATTCTTCGTTGGCCTGCAGGATCTTCCCCTCACGATCCGCAATCGTGATCCCGAGCGGGAACGCGTCGAAGAGCACCCGGTATCTCTCCTCGCTATCGCGGAGCGCCTCCTCCGTCCGCCGCAGCTCTTCCTCCGCCGCCTCCAGCTCGGCAACCCGCTCCTCGGCCGCCGCCAGCCTCTCCCGCAGCGTCGCATTCTCTTTCAGCACGTCCTCACACGCTCCATCGCGGTCCTCAGGCATATCCTTGCCTCCTGCGGTCAAGTCCACTCACCATCCTGCGCCCGTCAATGCAAGACCCCAATCCCCTCCTATCATAGCCAAAAACAAAGCCCCGCGCAAAACGCAGGGCCTACCGTCCGTCCTCGTGCTCACTCCTGTACCTCTCTCTGTGTCCCGCCATCTACGCATTACGCCTTACGAATTACGCCTTACGAACTACTCCCCACCTCTCTCCGTGCCCCCCGTCCCTACTCCGTGCTCTCCGTGTCTCTTCGCTTTTCCAGCTCAATCCCGTGCCGCTCCAAAAACGCCCGCGCCCGCGCCTCGTGCCGCGCATCCCGAAACGCAAACCACCGCTCCCGAACTTCCAGATGGTCCAGAAGCACGTCCTTGAACATCCGAAACGCCCCCCGCCCTTGAATCGCCCGCCACAACCGGTCCTGCACCTCCTCGTCCTCGACCCTTCTGATGAACAACTCCATATCCCGATACCCCTCGCGGCTGTCCTGCCGGTCGACCGGGATATACCGTCCCTCGGAATCGTGACGAATCCTATCCGCGATCAGCAGCTGCTCCACGTCGAATTCTCTGCGATCCGAACCCTCCAGATACGACGCCAGATCCTGAACCCGCTCCCCTTCCTCGTCATAGATCGCATCGTAGACGTCGTTCAGCCCCCTCTCGATATGGCGTCGCTCCACCAAGATCAACTCACCCGTCTCACTATCGAGATACCAGATATGCTCATCGAAACTGTTGTCCAGCGCGATTTCCAGCTCGCCCAGATCCACATCAAGCGTCTTCACCATCCGTCCACCCCCCATGCTAGCTCCCGATTCGCAGTCCTTGCGCCGGCACCCCCCTGCAAACGCGACCCCTTGCGAAGGTTCCATCGTACCCTCGGCAAGACACCCCACCGCCACAACCACCAAGCCTCAACCCCCCATCAACCACCTACCTTCGCGAGGCTGCCGTTCTCGAGCGTCACGCCCCCTCCGTGCACCTCCATGCTCCTCCGTGCATCTCTATGACACTCCGTCCGTCACTTGTCCTACGAAGCACCGCCACCGCCCCCTGGCAAACCCCGCCCCTTGCGAAGGTTCCGTCCCATCCTCCGGCCCAACACCCCCGCCTCCACCCACACCAACCCCCATCACCCCCACCAATCACCTACCTTCGCAAGGTTGCCGTTCTCGAGCGTCACGCCCCCTCCGTGCCCCTCCGCGCTCCTCTGCACATCCCCGTGACTCTCTACCCTCCGTTTCACTCAAGCCCCCCTCGTCTTGCTCCAGAAGCCGCGTTCCGTGGCACTTGGGAGCCCGT
>CAZIWL010000118.1:5496-13238 GCA_964542755.1 uncultured Anaerolineales bacterium | reverse complement strand
GGCAACCTTGCGAAGGTAGGGCGTTGAGCGTTCGACGAGGCGGCTTTGGTTGCCAAGATGCTGGACCGCCGGATCTGTCGACGGAACCTTCGCAAGGTGGGTGTTCGTGCGCGGAACTTTGCCGGCTCGGTGTGCGTCTAGAGCATGCATTGGGAGCAGCGACACGAGCCAGGAGGAGGTGGGCGATGAGGAAGGGGCTGTGTGGGGAACAAGGAAGGTTTGGATCGGTGGATCCGGGTGCGGCACGCTCGGCGCCGGCAAGGAGCGAGGCGTTCGTGCGGTCGATACGCTGGGGCGCGATCTTTCTCGCCGCGCTGCTCACGGCCTTCGTCGGCGTCGGCAGGGTGCACGCCGACGGCATCATCATCCCCGAGCCTCCGCCGTGGCCCGAACCGCCACCGCTCCGCGACACCTGGCTGACCATCGAATACCACCGTGTCCACGTCACCATCGAGGACCAGATCGCCGTCACTCGCGTCGACCAATCGTTCCTGAACGAACACGACTGGGAGGCCGAGGGCACGTACGTCTTCCCGCTGCCGGAGGGGGCCGCCGTCTCCGAGTTCACCATGTGGGTGGACGGCCAGCCGGTGGAGGGGAAGGTACTGGAGGCCGACGAGGCCCGCCGCATCTACGAGGAGATTGTGCGGCGGAGGAGAGATCCGGCGCTCCTCGAGTACGTGGGACGGCGGGCGGTCCAGGCGCGGGTCTTCCCCATTCCGCCAGGGGAGTCGCGGCGCATCGAGCTTGAATACACCCAGGTGCTGAATCTGGAGAACGGCCTGGTCGACTACGTCTATCCCCTGGACACCGAGAAGTTCTCGGCCCGTCCGCTGGAGGAGTGCTCGATTCGCGTGGACGTGCGCTCGTCCCAACCGATGCACGCCCTCTACTCTCCCACGCACCAGGATCGGATCTTCATCGACCGCGACGGGGACCTTGCCGCAACCGTCTCCTACGAGGAACTGGACGTCCTGCCCGAGCGGGACTTCGAGCTCGTCTACACCGTGAGCCAGGAGGACGTGGGGCTCAACCTGCTGATGCACGCCGAGTCGGTGGACGAGGGCTTTTTCCTCCTGTTGGCGGCCCCGACGGTGGAGGTGGCGCTGGAGCGGGTGGTGCCGCGCGACGTCATCCTGGTGCTGGATACGTCGGGATCGATGGAGGGCGATAAGCTTCGCCAGGCGAAGGACGCGCTGGGGTACGTGCTGCGCCATTTGAACCAGGAGGATCGATTCAACGTCATCGCGTTCTCCACTGGGATCGAGCGGTACGCGACGGCGCTGAGGCCAAGCTCGGAGGCGCCCCGCGCTATCAACTGGGTCCAGGACCTGGAGGCCCTGGGCGGGACGAACATCGACCGCGCGCTCCAGGAGGCTCTGGCGCTGGCCGAGGACGACGGGCGGCCGGATGTGTTGATCTTCCTCACCGACGGGCAGCCGACGGAGGGAGTGACGGAGATCGATCGGATCCTGGCTAACGTGGAAGCAACGGCCCCGGATGAGGTGCGCCTCTTCCCCTTCGGCGTCGGGGACGACGTGAACACGGTGCTACTGGACACGTTGGCACAGGAGAACAGGGGTGCCACCGGCTACGTGCGGCCCGACGAAAGGATAGACGAGGAGATCTCCAGTTTCTTCGCCAAGATCCGCACGCCGGTCCTGACGGACCTGGCACTCGACTTCGCGGACGTGGTGGCCGAGGACGTCTATCCCTACCCGCTGCCCGATCTCTTCGCCGGCTCGCAGCTCGTCGCCGCCGGGCGGTACCGGCTGCCGGCGGGATACGCAGGTGAATCGCGCGTGGTTCTCTCGGGTGAGGTGAATGGGCTCCGGCGCGAATACATCACCTATGCCGCTTTCAGCCGAGATGGGGGCAGGACGTCCGCCTTCATCCCCCGCCTATGGGCGACGCGCAAGATCGGGCATCTGATGACGCAGATTCGGCTTCACGGTGAGAAGCGGGAGTGGGTGGAGGCCGTTGTCGACCTGAGCGTCCGCTACGGCATCATCACGCCCTACACATCGTTCCTCATCGAGGAGGACGACATCCTCACCGAGCAGGGGAGGGAGCGTGCGGCCGATGAATACATGGCGACGCCCATGCCAGCTCCGGCTGGCGAGGAGGCCGTGGAGAAGGCGGAAAAGGAGGCGGACTTGCGCGGCGCGGATTCCGTGGCGCCCGTCCCGAGCGGCGCTGGGGCCGAGGGCTGGGAAGAGACGCGGCTGCGGCACGCGGGGGCAAAGACCTTTGTCCTGCAGGACGGGGTCTGGGTGGACACGGCCTTCGATCCGGACGGGATGGAGCCGGAGGGTGTGGACTTCGGATCCGAGCTCTACTACGACCTGCTCGCGGAGCGGCCGGAGTGGGGCGAGTATCTGGCCCTTGGCGGGAGGGTGATCTTCGTGGTGGACGTCGATGGCGTGAGACGGGCGATTGAGGTGGGAGAGGACGTTGAGTCGGGCTCCATCACCGTCCCCTCGCCCACGCCTTCGCCGTCTGTGGAGCCATCAGACGTCCCCGACACGCCGGAGGCGACGCAGGCAGCGCCGACGGATCCCCTGCCCACAGCATCAAGCGAGGGAACTGAACCAACCGCGGCGGCAGACGACGACGAGAACTCGACAGGGCCGTTCGGGACCGGGCTCTGTTCGGGCGCGATGGTGGTGGCTCTGATGGGCCTCGGTCTGGTCTGGCGAAGGACACAGAGGACACGAAGCGAAACCTGACAGGTCTCTGAGACCTGTCAGGTTTGGGGAGGGGCGGGTTGGTGCGCGCTTGCCAAAGGGTGCCTCGCGAGTAGAATGGGGCCGGTCCGCGAATGACGTTGCGATCGCCGGAGCAGATCTCCGAACGCCGACGGGCCCCGGCGGTATGACTACCACACAGAAGAATATGGAGCGAGAGAGGCCCTTGTCTGGCCCAACACTGTCCAACACACCGATGGAGGATCTGATCGACGCTCTCCTTGACGGCGACCAGACTCGTGCCGTCTCCCAGGCGGCGGGGCTGCGGGATGCCGGCATGGACCGCAACGCGATTGTGACGCACGGCGTCGAGACGGCCATGGCGCGGCTGGACGCCAAATGCACCGTTGAGCAGTTCAACCTCTTGGAGATCATGCTATCGGGCCGCGCCGCCATGGCCGTGGTCCGAACCCTCTTCCCCGACGGGCCGTCCATGACCGGGTCGAAGGGAACCGTGGTGCTCGGCGCGGTACAGGGGGATCTCCACGACCTGGGAAAGAACATCTTCAAGATGATCCTCACCACGACCAACTACCGGGTCGTCGACTGCGGCACCGACTGCCCTGTGGACGAGCTCGTCGATGCGGCGGCCGATGAGGGCGCGATGGCCGTGGGGGTCAGCGGCCTCCTGACCACGGTGATTCCCCAGGTGCGCGAGGTGCGCCCGCGGATCGCCGGGCGGGGTCTGGAGAGCGTGAAGGTGTTGGCCGGCGGCGCCGCGCTCCGCCAGGCCGATCACGCGAGCCTGAAGGTCGACTTCGTGGCCCAGACGGCTTTCGACGGCCTCCACTACCTGGATCGGCTGCGGAGGGAAACGCCGTGAGGGGCCGTGACTCCACGGCCTCCGCTTCGGACCGCGGCCACATCTCCACCGTTTTCCACAAGCCGCTGATGGTGGGCCAACGGGAGGGGCTATGAACAGTCTAGAACGGATCCAGGCCGCCGTGCGATTCCAGTCCACCGACCGCGTCCCCGTGATAGGACAAGTCTTCGGCCACGCAGCGGCCCTGGCTGGCGTGCCTTTGGGCGACTACGTCCAGGACGGGGAACTGCTGGCCCGCTGCCAGATCGAGGCCCTGGAGCAGTACGGCTACGATGCCGTCTTCGCGCTGATGGACGTGGCGGTGGAGACGGAGGCGCTGGGCTCGGTCCTCTCCTATGCGCCGGACCGGTATCCCGTGGTCAGCAAGTATGCTGTCGAGACCGGGGCCGACCTGGAGGGGCTGGCGATCCCCGATCCCCACGAGGCAGGGCGTATGCCGGAGCTGCTGCGCGCGGCGCGCATACTCCGCGAGGAGGTGGGGGACGAGGTGCTGGTGGTCGGCTGCGTCGTCGGGCCGATGACGCTGGCGGTCCAGCTGATGGGGACAGAGCGAGCGCTCTACCTGGCCGTGGACGAGCCGCAAACCTTCGAGAGGCTGCTGGATCTGGCTGCGGACGTGATCGTCGCGTACGGTACCGCGCAGATCGAGGCCGGCGCTCACCTGCCGGTCGTCTTCAACCCCTCGGCATCGCCCGAGGTCGTCCCCCCTCAGTTCTTCCGCGAGTTGGAGCTGCCCCGGCTGACGCGCGTCTTCGCGGCCTTCCAGAAGGCCGGAGCGTTGGCCAACTGGCTCCACATCACCGGCGCGGTGGAACCGATCCTTGGCTACTACCCCGAGGCCGGGGTTGATATCGCCAACCTGGATTACTCCGTCGATCCTGCCAAGGCGAAGGCGATCCTTCCGGAGACGTGCCTGGACGGGAACATCAAGCCGCTCTCTTTCGTCGATGGGCAGCCGTCGTTGATCGAGGCTGCTGCCGCCGCCCTCATCGAGCGATTCGATTCGCGGGGCGGGTTCATCCTCTCGCCCGGCTGCGAGATTCCGCCCGAGGCCAGGCCCGAGAACGTGGCCGCCCTGGTCACTGCCGCGCGTCAGCATGCCTAGCGCATTCGCATCCTATCCGACCGGTTCCCACGAATTGAGAGTCTCCCCGCGATGAGCCCAATGCCCCGCAGCGAAAGCCCGGACGCCGTCATCAAGCTGGCGCAGTACCTGGCCGGATTGACTACGCAGCAGGACGCGCAGAGGGAGATCGGAAGGGCCCTCCTGAGCTTCTTCGCCCTGGATCTGGTTGCTTTCGGCGACCTTGACGAGGCTGGGAAGCTGAGGCTGGGGCACTGGAGGGCGACGTCCGTCGAGCTGCGGCATCGGGTCGGTGCTGCCGAGGAAGGTGCCCTGGAGAACGGCGTGGGGGCGGCGCTGGTGGAGGGGATGGCGGAGGCGCTGGAGACAGGCTTTTTGGCCACCCGCACGGTCTCGGCGCCTGATCCCCTTGCCGTCGCTTTTCTGCCCGTGCGGAGGGAAGACGGCGGGCCCGCCGTCCTGGCAATGGGCCAGTGCACGGCCGATCCGTTCCCCAAGGATCGCCTCAATCTTTTCCTGGCTATCGCGGGCCTGGTGGGCACCACAATCTCCCGCCTTGCATCGGAGCGGGAGCTGCGCAAACACCGCCGGCATCTGGAGGCGCTGGTCCAGGTGCGCACGGCCGATCTGGTCGAGGCGAACCGGCGCCTGGAGAAGGAGATTGGCCAGAGAAAGAGGGCCCAGGAGGTGCTTCGGGAGTCGGAGGAGCGCTACCGTCAGCTCTTTGAGGGCGTCGGCGACGCGGTCCTGGTGCTCGATTCGAACCTGCGGATTGCCGACTGCAACGAGGCAGCTGTGGAGCGGTACGGCTACAGTCGCGTGGAGCTGTTGGAGCTGACGCCCGCTGACCTGGTGCATCCCGACTGCCACGACCGCTTTCCGGCTGAGATGTCGCGTGCCTGGTCTCGAAGTGTCTCGACCTTCGAAACCGTCTTCGTCCACAAAGATGGGACGCCGATCCCTGTCGAGGCGAATGCGCAGTGCATCGATTACCAGATGGAGAGCACGATCCTGGCGGTGCTGCGGGATATCACTGAACGGGTGAAGGCCGAGAAGAGGGTGGAGCATCTGAACCGCGTGCTGAGCGCCATCCGGCAGGTGGACCAGCTCATCGTTCGGGAGACGGATCGGGATCGCCTCCTCCGCGGAGCGTGCGAGGTGCTCGTCGAGGCGCGGGGGTACCGGCAAGTGTGGCTCGCCCTCCGGGATGAGGCAGGCAGCCTCCGGGTGAGGGCTGAGGCCGGTCTGGGCGCAGGCGTGCCCGCGCTGAAGGAGCGCCTCTCCCGCGGCCAGGTGCCCAGATGCAGTAGGCGGGCTCTCCAGACGGGCGAGGTCGTTATCAGCACCGACACGGCGTACGCGTGCGGGGAGTGCCCTCTGGGCTCCAGGCACGAGGATCAGACCGGGATGACCGTGCGGCTCGAGCACGGAGAAGCGCTGTACGGTGTGTTATGCGCTTCGATTCCCGCCCATCTGGCGGAGGATGAGGAGGAGCACCGGTTGTTTCAGGAGGTCGGGGGGGACATTGCCCTCGCGCTCCACGACCTGAGGCTGGCGGAGGAACGAGCGGAGATGGAGCGTCAGCTCCGCCACCACGAGCGGCTGGCGGCCGTGGGTCAGCTCGCCGCGGGCATCGCCCACGACTTCCGGAACAGGCTCAATCCCATCATGCTGTATGCGGAGTTGGCCCTCAAGGGTGGTCACTTGCCGGCCGCCTTGGAGGACCAGATGGAGGCCATTCTCGGGGAGTCCAAGGGGATGGCGGACCTGGTGCAGCAGATCCTGGACTTCACGAGCCGCGCGATGATCAAACCCCGTCGGCTCGATATGGTGGACCTGATGGAGAGTGCCGTCCGCGGCATGCGGCCACGGTGTCACGACGACACCGCGCTGACTATGCACGCCGAACCGGGCCGCTACCTCGTGTGGGCGGACCCGGAGCGGCTGCGCCAGGCGATCGAGAACCTGGCCAAGAACGCCTGCGACGCCATGCCGGACGGTGGAGAAATCCGATTGGAGGTCTCCCGCGCCGCTGAGCTTCCCCTGGAGGACATGACCGCAGTGATGCCTGGGCGCGGGGGAGCAGAGGAACCTCGGGAAGTGAACGTAGGCGGGTGGATCTGTCTCGCCGTCGCGGACACCGGAACGGGTATGTCGGAGGAGGTCCAGGCTCACATCTTCGAGCCGTTCTTCACCACCAAGGACGTGGATCAGGGGACGGGCCTGGGGCTGGCACAGGTGTACGGTATCGTCCGGCAGCACGAGGGGTACGTGGGCGTGGAGACGGAGCCGGGGCGAGGAAGCACGTTCCGCATTTACCTGCCGGCGCACGAGGATGCGGGAGAAGGCGCCGGGGCGGTCCCGGAAACCCGTGGGTCGGCCGAGCATCGGCAGACGATCCTGCTTGTCGAGCCGGACCATGCCCGTCGGGCGGCGGCGGAGGGGATGCTAGCGTCCTTGGGCTATGAGGTGGTGAGCGCGGCGAACGGCTCGCAGGCCTTGGCGCTCGCCCAGTCGCCAAGGTGGGCGGGCGACAGGAAGCGCATCCACGCTCTCATCGCGGACGTGTCTGGGGTCGAGAGGGAGATCAAGGGCTTATTGCGCGAGCTCCGGCGCTCACATCCCGGGGTAAGGGCGGTGGGGATGACGGGGTCGGGGCATGAAGGTTTGACGGATGCGCTGCGCCAAGTGGGGTTCGGGTCCGTGGTGCCGAGGGGATTCGACGCGGGGGAGGCAGAGAAGGCGTTGCGCTAAGGATGAAGGAACCACAAAGGACACGAAGTGTAGGTCGGGTTTCCATACCCGACGATGCTGACGGAACGGCTGAAGCCGTTACTACGAGGGTTGGTGAAGGCCGCGACGGGCATGGAGGACTGGGTTCACAAACCGAAACCTGACAGGTCTCCAAGACCTGTCAGGTTTTGAAGTCTACTCGAGGAATGCCTTGATCTGCAGGCTGGGCCGGATGGCGTTGGCGGTGGCGCTGCGGCGGACGAGGAGATCGAGCAGGCCACGTCGTAGTGGCGCCTTTAGTCGCTCCGTGGAAGCCTCCTACTGGCCAGCAAGGCTGCACCGTCCGACGATGCTG
>CAZIWL010000118.1:0-5396 GCA_964542755.1 uncultured Anaerolineales bacterium | reverse complement strand
AGGATGCTCTTGAGGTTCTGCAGGCTCTGCCGGATGGCGCGGGCGGTGGTCCTGCGGCGGACCAGCAGATCTAACGCCCGGCTGATGAGCCCGCCGGGGTTGTAGTCCCACACCACGCGCAGCCGCGCACTACTGCCGGAGCCGCTGACCTGCCAGCTCTCGGTACCGCTCGTGAAGCTGCCGCTCGGCGCGACGTCCACTACCTTGAGCCTGGAGCTGCTGGGGAAGTGGTACTCCACCACCTCCCCGTCCCAGCTGAACACGGCCCCCATCGCCGGATCGGTGTCGAAACGGATCACCGATCCGCGTCGAATGGGCTTCGGCGTGAGCACCTCAGCGCGGGTCACGCGCTCGTCCCATTCGGCGCGGCGTTCGACATCGTGGCAGAGGCGAAACACAGCAGTCGCCCCTACCGCTATCTCAATCTGCTCCTCGATGCGAGGCATCTTGTCCCGTCGGCGGGCGCTTCCGCCCCTGGACCTAGTCCCCCTCGTCCGAAGGCTGCCAGCGCAGGATGAGATCCCGGGCCGCCTTCACCTCATCCAGGCGGCGCGTGGGTGCCTTCATCGGCGCCTCGTGGAGTGTCTCCGGATCCTCGCGGGCCTCGTCCACGATCCGCCTCATCGCCTCGGCGAAGGCCTCCAGCGCATCCTTGCTCTCCGTCTCCGTCGGCTCGATCATGAGCGCCTCTTCCACGATGAGCGGGAAGTAGACGGTGGGCGGGTGGAAGCCGTAGTCCATCAGCCGCTTGGCCACGTCCATCGTGTGCACGCCGTCCTCCTGCACGTCCTCCGGCGGACCGGCCAGGACGAACTCGTGCATGCAAATGCGGTCGTGCGGCAGCGGATAGAGATCCTTGAGGAGCTCCTTCAGGTAGTTGGCGTTGAGCACCGCGTGCTCCGCCACCCGGCGCAGCCCCTTGGGTCCCAGCATGCGGATGTAGGTGTACGCCCGCACCATGACGCCGAAGTGGCCGTAGAAGGCCTTCACCTGGCCGATGGTCTTCGCCGGCTTGACGAGGGAGAAGAAGGGCAGATCGTCCTCCGACTTCTCCTGGTCGATGTCGACCAACGGGCCGGGCAAGAAGTCCACCAACGTCTCGGAGACGCCGACGGGCCCGGAACCGGGGCCGCCGCCGCCGTGGGGCGTGCTGAAGGTCTTGTGCAAGTTATAGTGGAGCACGTCGAAGCCCAGGTCGCCGGGGCGGGCGATGCCCAGGAGGGCGTTCATGTTGGCCCCGTCGCCGTACATCAGGCCGCCGTGCTCGTGGACGACGTGGCAGATCTCCTCGACCTGTTTCTCGAACAGGCCCAGCGTGTTCGGGTTGGTGAGCATCATGCCCACCAGGCGGTCGCTGTGCTCCTCGCAGGCTGCCTTCAAGGCCTCCAGGTCGACGTCGCCCTCCTCATTGGAGGGAATCTCCACCGCCTCGAGGCCGCTCATCGACGTGCTGGCCGGGTTCGTCCCGTGGGCCGAGTCCGGGATGAGGACCACGTTCCGCTCCTCGTCGCCGCGGTCGATGTGATAGGCGCGCATGATGAGCACGCCCGTCAGCTCGCCGTGGGCACCGGCGGCCGGCTGCAGGCTGACGCCGGCGAAGCCGCCGATCTCCTTGAGGAGCTCCTGGAGCGTGTACATCAGGAAGAGGGCACCCTGCACGGTCTCCTCGTCCTGATACGGGTGGACGTGGGCGAAGCCGGGCAGCCGCGCCACGGCCTCGTTGATCCTCGGGTTGTGCTTCATGGTGCACGAACCGAGGGGATAGAAACCGCTGTCCACGCCGTAGTTGATCTGCGACAAGTGGGTGTAGTGCCGGATCAAGTCGCCCTCGCTCACCTCGGGCAGCTTGAGGTCGTCGCGGAGCAGCTCCTCCGGCATGTCCGCCCGTGGAACGTCCAGCCCGGGGAGCGACGTCGCACATCGGCCGGGTTTGGAAATCTCGAAGATCAGGGGCCGGGTCACGATGTCACCTCCTCAAGCGTCTGCACCAGGCGGTCGATCTCCTGGCGCGGGTTCATCTCCGTCACGCACAGCAGCATATGATCTTCCATATCCGCGTAGGCTTCACCCAGGTCGTAGCCGCCGATGATGGCCCGCTGGTCCAGCATGCTCCGGTTGATCTCCGCCACGGGCTTCGGGCAGCGGACGACGAACTCCTTGAAGAAGGGCTTGTCCTTGAGCACCGAGAAGCCGTCGAGCGCGTCGATCTCGTCCGCGGCGTAGTGGGCCTTGTGGTAGCAGAGGTCAGCGACCTGCCGCATGCCGCACTTGCCGAGGGCGGACATGTAGACGGCGGTTGCCAGGGCCATCAGACCCTGGTTGGTGCAGATGTTCGACGTCGCGCGCTCGCGCCGAATGTGCTGCTCGCGGGTGGAGAGGGTGAGCACGAACCCGCGCTCGCCTTCCGCGTCCTCCGTCTGACCGACGAGCCGACCGGCGATTCGGCGCACGTGCTTCTTGTTGGCGGCGAAGTACCCGAGATAGGGTCCGCCGAAGCTGAGGCCCAGACCGAGGCCCTGCCCGTCACCGGTGACGATGTCCGCGCCGAAGGCGCTGGGCGGCTTGAGCAGCGCCAGGGCGATCGGGTCGGTGACGACGATGAGCAGCGCTCCGACCTCCTGGCACGCCTCGCCCAGGTGGGTCAGGTCCTCGAACTGCCCGAGGAAGTCCGGGTACTGGACGATGAGACAGGCTGTCTCCTTGTCCAGCAGCTCGGCCGCATTGCGGCCGGCCGTCTCGCGGCCGGGTGCCTCGGGGCCGTCGGCCCCGGGGCCGTCGGCCCTGGGGCACCCGGCCCCGTTCTCCACAATCTCGAGGCCCATACCCTGGGTGTACGTGCGCACCACGTTCCGATATTCGGGGTGGACGAAGCGGTCCATGATGACCTTCTTCCGCCGCATCCGATGCACGTTAATGGCCGTGATGACGGCCTCGGCGGTCGAGGTGGCCCCGTCGTAGTGGGAGGCGTTGGAGACGTCCATGCCGGTGAGTTCGCAGATCATCGTCTGGTACTCGAAGATGGCCTGGAGCGTCCCCTGGCTGACCTCCGGCTGGTAGGGCGTGTAGGCCGTGAAGAACTCGCCGCGGCTGATGACCGCGTCCACGACGGCGGGCACGAAGTGGCGATACGCGCCGGCACCGAGGAAGCAGGAGCCCTCCGCCGCGGTCAGGTTCGCCTCGGCGAGGGATTCCAGCTCCCAACGGGCGCCCATCTCTGAGAGGGCCGGTGGTATCTCTAGATCCGGGAAGCGGGCGCGCGCGGGAATGTCCTCGAAGAGTTCTTCGAGGGATGAGACGCCGATGGTCTCCAGCATGGCCTTCCGGTCGGCGTCGCTATGAGGAATGTATGGCATAGGTGACCCCTGGAGTGCGAGACGCGAGCAGTGCGCGCCGGCGTCGGCGCGTCTCAGGCGTCTCTCCTCAAGAGCTATCCCTCCTCTTCTTCTACAAACTTCTCGTATTCGTCGGCATCCATCAGATCGCCAAGCTCATCCGCGTCTGAGGGCTCGAGCCGGATCATCCAGCCGTCGCCGTACGGGTCCTGGTTGACCAGCTCGGGTGCGCTCTCCAGCTCCTCGTTGACGGCGACGACCTCGCCGCCGACGGGTGCGTAGAGGTCCGAGGCAGCCTTGACGGACTCGACGATGCCGTAGGGATCGCCGGCCTCAAAGACGTCGCCGACCATGGGGAGCTCGACGTAAACGACGTCGGAGAGGGTTTCCTGGGCGTGATCGGAGACACCGCAGACGATTTCGTCGTCCGCCATGCGCGCCCACTCGTGGCTCTCGGTGTAGCGTGCTTCCGGATCCAGTTTCATCGTTACGCTCCTTTTTGTGTGGATAGTTTGTGAGTAGTGAGCTGTTGCTGTTGATTGGGTCTCCCCTTCGGCGCCGCGGGACGCGACACGCTCAGGTCGAGCGAAGGGACGAGTCGGAGGTCCCGGAGGGGACGCCGTCGGTCCCTTGGAGGGAAGGCCTCTGGTGGGCGGTATAGGACTCGAACCTATGGCCTCCTCCGTGTAAGAGAGGCGCTCTGACCAACTGAGCTAACCGCCCACGCCAGTCAACCCGAGCCGATTATACTTGGGAACGGGGAAGTCGTCAACGTTTAGCGGCGAGGCGTGACACAGAGAGGCACAGAGGAGCGCAGAGATCCACAGAGAGAGGCGAGGGAAAAAGGCGTGACACAGAGGCGCACGGAGGAGCACAGAGAGGCACGGAGCAGCAATTCTCAATATGGCGACAGGGTAGTATACTATTGGTGGCGGAAGCGCGAGAGGAAATGGATTGAGAGAGAGGAGGAGAGCCAGATTGGGAAGCGACTGAAGTTTCAGGAGATGCTGGAGGGTTTGCGTCAGGATCTGGGTAGAGTGCCTGAGCACCGGACAGGGAGCAATACTCGCTACGAGATTGCCGATGCCGGGCTAAGTGCGTTCTCGGTATTCTATATGCAGTCGCCGTCGTTTCTGGCGCACCAGCGAGACATGCAACGGAAGAAGGGTCAAAACAATGCGCAGGGTCTGTTTGGCGTAGAGGAGATACCGAGTGATGGACAGATACGAAACCTATTGGACCCTGTCGAACCAAGCGCCCTATATGGAACGTTCTGGGAAGTCTACCACCATCTAGACGAGCGTGGGCACTTGGAGAAGTATCGGGGGATAGCCGGCACGCGGTTGATCTCGCTGGACGGCTCGCAATACTTCTCCTCTCAGAAGATACATTGTCCGAATTGTCGGGTGTCCGTTCGGGACGAAGAAGCATACTACGCACATATGGTGATGATGGCGGTCGTGTGTGCCCCTGAGCAGGAGCATGTGATTTGTTTGGATCCAGAGTTCATTACCCCCCAAGACGGTCACGAGAAGCAGGATTGTGAACAACAGGCCAGCAAACGATGGGTGGAGCGTAATGCAAAGCGCTTCGAGCCGTGGAGTATGACGATCCTGGCTGACGACCTACATTGTCATCAGCCCTTCTGTGAGTTGCTACTGAAGCACGAATTGCATTTTGTCCTAACCTGCAAGCCAAAGTCGCATGAGGCGCTGTATGAGGAGTTAGCCCTGCTTGAGCGGGTAGACGGTGCAATTTCGACCAAGGTTGTGCGCAAATGGAACGGGCGCTATCACGAACGCTGGGTCTATCGCTGGGCCGAGCAGTTGCCGTTGCGCGCAAATCTGAAGTCGCTGATGGTTAACTGGTGTGAACTCACCATCACTAACGAAGAAACAGGAAAGCAGATCTATCATTGCGGCTGGGCAACCGACTGTACTCTCGACGAGGAGTCGGTGGTTGAGGCGGTAGCCAGCGGGCGTAGCCGATGGAAGGTGGAGAACGAGGGATTCAATGTGCTCAAGAACCAAGGCTACAACTTCGAACACAACTATGGTCACGGTC
>CAZIWL010000117.1:0-13254 GCA_964542755.1 uncultured Anaerolineales bacterium | reverse complement strand
CTTCACGTATCCCCGTCCTCCACATCCCGCTGTTCCGAAGGGATCGTGATTTCGCCCGCCCCCAAAGCCCCTCACCGCGCTCCATCCCCTCCAAGGCCCTCGCCCCGCCCCCCCGCGTCCTGCCCCGAAGCCATTGTCCTCCTCGCTGACTACCAGACTTTCAGCTCGCCCTGAATCAGCCTTTCGATGAAGCGATCAACGGTCGCCAGCTCCCGGTCAATCACCTCCTGCACATCCAATCTAACGTCCCCCAGCTCGGCGCCGTCGCACAGTATCAACTGGGCTGCGGCCACCAGCGGCTCATCAATCGGATGGCCGATCTGGCTGCAGAGGTAGACCGTCACCTCACAGAGCCCGTCGATCTCCACGTAGATCCGCTCCGCGATCTCGTGGCTCAACAGGTTGTAGATCTTGCCCACGTGGCTGACCGGGTTCTTCCCCGCGGCCGCCTCCGTGGTTGCCGGCCGGTTGAAGGCAATCACGCCATTCACGCGATTCCCTCGCCCCACCTGACCGCAGTCGCCACCCTCCGCCGAGGTACCGAGCACCGTCAGATACATGCCCCCCGTGCCCCGCCCCCTCTCGTCCAGCGTGTTGATGTCGATGGTCACATTCTCCATGGCATGCGGCTGGCGGCCGACGAAGGCCTTGAGGTCGTCGTGGATCGTCCCTTTTCGCTCGAAGTAGGTCGCCTCGTCGGCGAGAAAACGGTCGACGAAAGCCAGGGCAACGGTCAAGGTCACGTCCCGGCCAAAGCGGTAGCCCATCACCTTGATGTCCTCGCCGGCCTCCGGGTGGGCTGCCTTGAAGGCCGTTGAGTTCAAATACCGCTCGACATCCAGCACCAACTTCTCCATCTCCGAGAGCGGCGCATAACCCACCCCGGCCGACGTGTCGTTGGCGCCGACCTCCTCACGCTCGAAAATGTCCATGAGCTCCGGCGAACCCGGCTTGATCTGATTTTCGAACACCATATGCACGTCCGGGTCCACAAAACGCAGATTTCCCCGCATCCAGCTCTTGGCCGTTGCCTCGGCGATCTCGCCAACGGGAAGCTGCACTCCCTTGTACTCATACGTGGCCCGGTCTCCGAAGATCAGGCGCATCGGTTCGTCCACCCGGCCGCCGCCAAGCATCGGCGTCGCCCCACCGGCCACGAGCAGCCCCTTGTCGATGTTGTGGTGGAGGACTCGCCCGAATCGATCCCCATAGGCCCGCGATAGCTCCACGCTGACCGCCTCCGCCACGGCGTCGCAGATGGAATCGGGGTGACCTACGCCCTTCCGTTCCACCAACTCCGTGGGCTGCTCCTCCATCGGGAGGTTGGGCACCTCCTCCACCAGGATGTTCCGCTTCCGTCCTTCCGCTGGCATCCCTCACCTCCGCATGATGCTAATGGCGCCGCGTCCCGCTACCCGGTAGCGTGCCTCTTGATATCGCCTCTCCGGTCACTAACCAACCGCCTCGCCCGCCGCAACCACTCCCGCTCCGCTTCGAACGTGAGCATCCCCAGCGCCTCGTCCCAACCCAGCCACACAGGGTCGAACTTCGCCTCGCCCCGCCCTCGGGCATCGACACGGCACTCCGGCAGGGTCATCAAGAAGTACCGCTCCGTGCGCACCACGTGGCGGCCCCGATCCTCGAAGGCTACCCGCTGTGTGCCCAGGTCCGCCACGATGTCCAGGTCTGAGTAACCCGTCTCCTCGCTTGCCTCGCGCAAGGCTGCCTCGCGCACCGTCTCGTCCGGCTCCAGGTGCCCCTTCGGGAGCCGAACCTCGTCGCGGCTAGGCCAGCGGAGCACCAAGACACGCTCATCCCGAGCGATGACCCCACCTGCTGCCGTGTAGCGCTCCGTCCCCTTCGCCACGGAGAGCTCCTACCCCTTGGCTGGAGTGTTCAACCGGCGCGACCGTGTGCCCAGCCATTGGAGGCTGAGACTAACAAGGTATCCCAGGCCGGCGAGCAGGATGATGGTCGCCCCCGACGTCAAGTTCAGGAAGTAAGAAAGCCAGAGGCCCGCAGTCATGAAGAACATACCGAATCCACTCGCCAGAATCATCATGTGCTTCATATCCTTCACCAGGCGCCCGGCGATGGCCGCCGGAATGGTCAGCATGGCGATCACCAGAATGAGCCCCACCACCCGCATCAGCATCACGACAGTCAGGGCGACCAGCCCCATCAGCACCAGATACATCGCCCCGACCGGCACGTTTTCTACCGTGGCAAACACCTCGTCAAACGAGATGGCTAGCAACTCTTTGTAGAAGATGAGCACGGACCCCACGATCAACACGTCCAACACCACCATCACCATCAGGTCACTGGTAGGCACCGCCAGGATACTCCCGAAGAGATAGCTAAGCAAGTCGGCCTTGTAACCCGGTGAAAGATCAACGAGGATGATACCTGTCGCCATGCCGATGGCCCACATCACGCCGATGAGCGTGTCCGCACGCTCCCCCGTCCGCCGTTGAACCGCTCCCATGCCCAGCCCCGCGGCAAGGCTGAAGACGACGGCACCCAGCACCGGATCCAGGCCCAGGAAGTAGCCCAGGCCGATGCCGCCGTACGCCGCGTGGGCGATGCCCCCACTGACGAAGACGATGCGCTTCACCACCACGAACGTGCCGATGACGCCGCATGCGACGCTGACCAACAGTCCGGTCAGTAGCGCGTTTCGCATGAAGACAAACTGCAGAGCCTCCAAGACCGCATCGATCATTTGTCGCCCCCGTGAGCTGCGTGGTCAGGGAAGACCCGGTGGGGGACACCGTGGGCGATGAGGTCGATGGGACACTGATAGGCCAGCTCCAGCATCTCCTGGGTCAGCGCGTCACCACCGTGATAGAAGAGACGCCGGTTAAGGCAGCCCACGGTCTTGACGTGCGAGGAGATCGCCCCCACATCGTGAGAGACCATCACGATGGTCACCTTATCGTTCAGCCGTTTCAGAAGGTCGTAGATGTTGGAGCTGACCCGGGGATCGACACTTGCCAATGGCTCGTCGAGAAGCAGGACCGCCGGCTCCGTCGCCAGCGCGCGGGCCACATACACCCGCTGCCGCTGACCGCCGGAGAGGTCCCCGAAGGGCCGATGCCGTTGATCAAGCATGTCGACCTGTTCCAGGGCCGTGGCTACAATTCCCTCATCCTCCTTGGTATAGCGGTGGAGCAGGCCCCGGTCGCCCAACCGCCCCATGCAGGCCACGTCCCAGACGTTGATGGGGAAATCGCTATCGAATTCCGTCAACTGGGGCACATACCCCACGTGGCGGCGCCCCTCCTCGATGGGCCTACCCATGATGCGCACCTGGCCCCTAGTTGGATGGATCAAGCCCAGAAGCACCTTCAGAAGCGTCGTCTTCCCCCCGCCGTTCGGGCCCACAATCCCGATGAAATCGAGTTCCTGCACTGAGAGGTTGACGTCCTGGAGCACCATCTCGCCGTCGTAGCCGGCCCATAGGTGTCGCACAGCGATCACCTCCCGCGACCCCGTCTTCCTCGCTTCATCGGCCATATATCCCCCCCTCAAGCACGATGCTGCTCTTAGCCTGCCTTAGGATCGTCCCGGTGGACCGGCCTCACTCCAGGTGCTGGGCAAAGGTCTCGGCCACGCGCCTCAGGTTCTCCAACCAGTCTTCTGCCAACGGACTGATCAGCAACACCTCACCCCCGATCTCATCCGCGATTGTCTCGGCCGCCTCCGTGCTGAACTCCGGCTGCGCAAAGATCACCCGGATCTCCTCTTCCTTCGCCGTGGTGATCAACCGGGCCAGCTCAGCCGCGCTGGGCTCCTGCCCTCCCACTTCGATGGCGATCATCTCCAGCCTGTAATCCCGCGCGAAGTACCGCCACGAAGGATGAAAGACCATGAACCGTCGTCCCTCCCTGTTCGCCGAACCCTCGCCGTCCAGGGTCTCACGAATCTCAGCGTCCAGCTCGCCAATATCATCAAGAAAAGCCCCCAGGTTCTCCTCATAGGCTTCGGCATGGGCAGGGTCCGCCGATGTCAGGGCCTCGGCAACTGTGGCAGCTTGGACCCGCACCAAGGACGGCGATAGCCAGATGTGAGGATCCGGATTGCCGCCCTCCTCAATTCGCTCGATACCCTGGGTCGTGTCCACCATCACCATGTCGTCGTTTGCCGAGCCGATCCGGTTCAACCAGGCGTTCTCAAAGGGAACGCCAATGCTGCAGTAGAGGTCGGCCTCACTGAGGGCTCGGAGCTGCTCTGGGTTCGGCTCATACGTCGCTGGGGACTCGCCGGGCAGCACCATCACGTTGACGTCGACGTGCTCCCCGCCGATGCGCTCCACGATGTACCGCTGAGGCAGAATGCTCACCGTTACGTTCAGCGCGGCCGCCGTCTGCTGCGTACCGCCCTGCGCACAGCCAAACTGGCCGACCAGGAGAGCCAGCCCCAAGACGACTAGAACCGCTCTTTCCATCCTTCCATACCCCATCGAACAACCCTCCTGGCCGAAAAGCGACTTCCCCAACATAGGAACCACCTCCGCACTATTCATCGTCGCGGCACAGCGGACAGAGCCCGAAGAGTTGGAGCAGGTGCTCCTCAATCCGATAGTCCGTGGCCCGTTCCACATCGGCGATTAGCGCCGCCACCTCTTCGGAACCGGGGAACTCGACCGTTCTCCCGCATCTCCGACAGACCACGTGGTGGCGATGCCCGGGCGACGCCGCGATGTAAGCGTGGCACCCGTCGCTCCAGTGCACGCGGCGCACCAAATCGAGCTCAGCCAGCAAAGCGACCGTCCGGTAGACCGTGGTGAGACCCAGCTCCGTATGGAGCCCTCCGCCACGCTCGAGGATGTCCTGGGGCGCAAGTGGCGCATCCGCCTCCTGGAGTACCTGGATGACGGCCCGGCGCGGTGCCGTGATACGGAACCCGGCCTCAGTCAGCCGGTCCTCCCAACTCACCACAAACCCCTCCCAGACGCCCCGCCCCTGACGATAATGAAAAACATTTTCAATAGTATACGTCGAAATCCCCACCTGTCAAGCGCTGGGTACAAAAGCCCGATCCTGCCCCGGGGAGGCGCGCGATTAGGGTTGGACGATGCGCCGTCGCTGCGGCGCGCCGTCAGCCCGCGCTATCCGTCCGTTGGAGGCCATCCCCCCTCGTCATGCAATCTGGCGAACGTGAGGAGGGGAGAAGGGTCTTGTCGGAGCCCTCCCAGCGCGCCCGTGGGCCGTATGGCCTTCCGAGGAGGGGGATGGTGGCCCGTCAGGTGCGCTGCCGGTAAAGCGTGGGGTCGACGACGTGCACCATAGCCGAAACGTCGAGGGATCTCTCGAAGAACGCTGCAATGCGCTGGGCTTCCTCCTGCGGGGCCTCCAGGACTCGGTTGTAGCTGACGTAGAGGACCTCGAAGTTGGGCTGATCGGCGAGCCAGTCCTCGACGCGTTGAACGTGCTGTCGAAAGAGCGCCGCCAGCTTGTCGTCCGAGATCTTGTCGGTGGCCTCGCCCCGCCGCGCCAGCATTCTCCTCTGAGAGGCAAGAATCTCCTCCATCTCGCGCCGCATGAAGACGATCTTGTAGCCGTGGCCTGCCGGGAGATGGCGCAGCAACTGGGAGATAATCTTCACGACTTTCCCCTCCGCGTCGTCCAGCCAGGCTCTGTCGTGTTCCAGTTTCTTAACCCGTTCAAATTCGTAATAGCCCTTGGGGTTGTCCTTGTCCGCCTCGCGGATGTTGTCCGTCAGAACCTCGAGCCCACCAGCCTCGAGCATCTTCATCATCATCGAAGTTCCCGAGCGCGGCAAACCAGAGACGATCGCAATCCTGTCTTGATCCATGCTTGTCCTTTCACCTGCTGCACAGCCTACCAGTCAGCGCCCCCCAACCCCTGCGTCTGGCACACTGCGCGTTGTTCTCGCGGCGTGGTCCGCTCCCTTCCGGAGCCTGCCCCTGACTCATCGCCGCCATCTCCCAGATTATAGAACGAGCCGATGGGCTTTACAAATCGCGCGACTCCCTGTACAATACGCCAGCTGGCGTTGCCGGCCCAGTACGCCCTGCTCTTAGCAGGTTGAAGCGTATTCGGGCCGTTTCGTATCCGGCCGACGCCTCGAGTCGGGGCTGCCCGATTGGAGGCGAGCCCAGGCATCATAGACGTGGAATGAGTGACGACACATAGGAGGTAGTGACTTTGCCTAACAAGCCATCAGCCGCAAAGCGCGTACGCAGTTCGAGGCGCAAGGAAGCGGTCAATCGAGTTCACCGTGGACGAGCCCGCACCGCCGACAAGAAGGCCCGCCGCCTGATCGCAGAGGGTCGCCTTGAGGAAGCCCGCGAGGCCGTCCACGAGGCCCAGGCCGCTTTTGATAAGGCGGCGCAGAAGGGCGTCATCCACAAAAACAAGGCTGCCCGCCGCAAATCGCGCCTTATGCAGCAGCTGAACGAGCTCGAAGAGCAGGCACAGCCGGCATCGTAGGCTCGGACAACAAAGCAGCGTCGCTTCCAGAGCCGCCGTCAGAGCGTCGTTGCGTGATGCAACGACGTTTTCTGTTGTGAGCGGTCCGTTATGCACGTCGATCATCTGACGCTGGCCTGCCTCCGCGATCGGCTCGACACGTTACTGGGCGCGCGGGTCCAGCGCATCGTGCTTCCCGACGAGCGGGCCGTTGGCTTGGAGCTCTATGCGGGCAAGCGGTTCCAGCTGCTCCTCTCCGCGAACACCCAGCATCCACGCGCCCTCGTCGTGCCCCACAAGCTTCGTCGGGGCGTTCAGACGGCTACGCCCCTCCTGCAGCTTCTGCGGAAGTGGGTTGGTGGGGGTCGGCTGGTTGACGTCAGCCAGCCACCCTGGGAGCGCATCCTCATCCTCCACTTCGAGGGGGAAGCCGGTCCATGCCGGCTCATCGCCGAGCTCATCGGGCGTTACAGCAACCTCATCCTGGTCAGCGACCGCGGTGACGTTCTGGAGGCCGTCAAGCACGTCGGTCCGGACATCAACCGCTACCGCGTCACCCTGCCTGCTCACCCTTACGAGCCCCCGCCACAGCCGCCGGGGCGCCGCCCACCCACAGAGGTCACCGTCCAGGATTGGGCCGGTATCCTCGCTTCCGTCGAGGCTGAACGGCCGCTTCATCGGGTGCTCACCAGCCAGCTCTTCGGTGTCAGTCCTACGACGGCCCGCGAGGTCGCCGCGCGCGCCGTTGGCGACCCCGAGGCTGAGGTGCGGGAGGTCCCGCCGGCTGGCGTGGCCGAGGCCCTCGCGCATATCTTCTCGCCACTCGAGGACGGCAGCTGGGCCCCTCACGTGGCCCTCGATGATGAGGGGACCGTGGTGGCCTTCGCCCCGTACAGGCTCCACCAGTTCAAGAAAGTGGAACCCGTGGCAACCATCAGCCAGGCGATGTGGCGTTACTTCGAGGAGCGGCTAGCCACCGATAGCTATGCCGCCGTCCGGCGGCGTGTGGAGAAGCTCATTGAGAAGGCCTGCTCTTCTGTGGAACACGCCCTGGAGCAGGTGCGGCGCCAAGAGGTCGATCAGGAGGAAGTGGAACGCCTGCGGCAGGCGGGGGAGCTCATCCTCGCCTATCAGCACCGGATTGAACCAGGGGATGAGAGCGTCACCGTTCCCGGTTACGACGGCGAGCCAATGACCATCGATCTCGACGCCGCTCTGACACCCGTGGAGAACGCCCAGGCGACTTTCCGTCGCTACCGGAAGGCACAGCGCGGCGCCAAGGAGATCCCGGCGCGGATAAGAACCCTGCGGACCGATCTCTCCTATCTCGAGCAACTGAGCATGGACTTGAGGCTGGCCGAGGACCGACCGGAGATCGACGCCGTCCACGAGGCCCTGGCCGACGCAGGTTGGGCGCCCCGAAAGCCGAAACAGAGCAGCAGCGGTATGGCGAAGCGACCGCGACGTTTCGACCTTGGTGACTTCCCCGTCTTCGTGGGCCGGAACGCGCCCCAGAACGAGGAGGTGACCTTCGACCGCGGTAGCCCCGACGATTTCTGGCTCCATGTGCGTGGCCTACCGGGTGCACACGTCATTATCAAGAGCGGGGGGCGCCGCGTGCCGGAGGAGGTGCTCCAGCGTGCAGCGCAGATCGCAGCCTACTATTCGGCGGCGCGGGAGAGCGACAACGCCAATGTGGACGTCACAGAGCGCCGGTACGTGAGGCGTGCCACCGGCTCCCGCCCGGGGCTGGTCACCTACCGGAACGAGCGCACCCTCCTCGTACAGCCGAAACCCGGCCCATAGAGCGCACGCCGGCTGGCATGCGGCCTAGGGCCGCACCTCCAGCCTCCCCACGACGTACGAGTCCGCCATTGGCTTTCCGTCGGGGCTGAACACGTGGAGTCGCTCCATCGTCGCCAACTCGTACAGACCCACCACCACCCGATACTCACCCTCGGGGGCGTCGGGCATCAAGCGTACCTCGTACGGATCCGACACATCCTTGCCAGGGATCCACTCCCTGGTCGGATAGGTCCCCTGGACGGGCCAACTGTCGACCTGCCCGTGCAGCCGCCCATCAGGTCCGATGAGTTGAACAAAGACCGTGTAGTCAACAGTCATCGAGCGCAGCCCGCGCCAGTACAGCGACACGGGGATGACGTCGCCCGGTCTCGCTCTCCGTGTCCCAAGCTCAGCTTGGCGCAGAAGTACCTTACCCCCAAAGTTGGCCAGCGCCTCCTCCGCAAGGCTTACGTCAGGACGTGCGATGGGGCAGCTCTCTTGAGGTGTACCTAACCAGCCGCAGCGGACCCGGCTCCCGGCCATCGCCAACCTCAGCACCGGCTCCCCGGTCTGCATCGGTGCGGAGACGGTGTGCCGGCTCCGTACGCTCCCGGCAGTCAGCGGCGAGGCTTGGGTCGGGACATGGTCTTCTTGAGCGCTCTCCCACGAGAGCAGGACCTGCTCGTTCTCGTCGATACCTCTCCACGAGAGCTCCACCGCCACCGGACGACCGGGCATCACCTCATCGGCCACATCCAACCCGGTCAACCATCCCCCCGCGTCGAAGGCCGCCAGGCGACGTTTTGGAAGTGTCTCATGGTCAGGCCGCTGCTCCACGTCGATGATGCTCAGCGGTGTCCACGCGGGAGGGTTTTCGCCGGCCGCCGAATCCTCACTGGCAAAAGGTGCCCCAACCCCCACCTCAAGCCAGAAGTGGCCGCTGGGAAGCCACGGCGGCATCATCACTTCGTGATAATCCGTCACCGTCGCACCTTCCGGCCAAGCATTGGTCGGATAGAGGCCGTTCACTGGCCGCGCCCCCTCCCTCGCCCACAGAATGCGCCCCTCTTCATCCACTATCCGCATCCGGACCACCAGATCCCGGGCCACGGGCTCGGCCGCCTGCCACTCCAGAGTCACGTGACGCAGCGGCCTGCCGAAGGGATCCCGTCTTACGCTGGCATCGAGCAGGTCGATGGTATCCGTCGACTCTGCCAGCACCGGTCCAGTCGGGCCGTCGGCCTCAGGCGGATCATAGCGAACCTCCGCCAGCGGCCCCACGGAGCGCACGAAGAGTCCATCCAGCTGCGGCAAGTAGCGAGCCAAATACACCGTCTGACCCTCGCCCAGCCGGCGTCGTAGGTCACTCTGGTACTGCGCCTCGGTCCCCAGCAGGACCAGCTCAAGATCTGGGCGCACACCCTCGACCTGCTGGAGGTAATAGAGGGGAGCGAACTTCGTCGTGTCGGCAAGAATGGCGCTGCCCGGACGCAAGGGCTGCTCCAGCGCGTACTGGCCCCACGCCACGCCGCCCCGATCTCGGCTCCGGTCCACGGACGGAAGATTCCCCCATAGTCCGCTCAGAGGGATCAAGGCGAATAGGACTGCTGCGACGAGCCGCCATGAGGCTCCCCGGCCGGGCAGGAGTTCTGAAAGCAAGTTGGCGAGCACGAGCGCACCGAAACCCATCCAAACCCCCAGGATCAGATGGGCGGGCAGCAGGAAGACCGCCACATCTGCCACGTGGTAGGTCAGGCCGTAGGCGAAGAAGGCAAGAAACGTGGTGCCCGTAAGCATCAGGGCGCGCCGGCGCGCGAGCGCCAGGCTTACTACGCCTACCAGGGCCAACCCCAGGCCGGGCCATCCGAAAGGCTGTTGGAAGAGGCGCGCCACGATGCGCCAGCGAGCCGGATCTCGCCACGCGTAGAGGCGCAGCGCGCCGTGGAACTGCCCCCCGGTGACGTAGCGCACAAACTCCCGCGCGGACATCCTGGCACCCTCGTTCAAGGCTGGCCACCGCAAGGGGATGAACAGGTAGAGCCCCAGACCAAGGGCAAATAGCGCAGCAGCCGCCAGCCACTGGCGGACCTTCGCCCTAGGCCGACCAAACACGAGGGCCAGCATGAACGCCGGAGCCAGCAGCGCCGTCGTGAGGTGGTTCGTCAGGCTTAGGCCTGTCAGAAAGAAGACACCGTACCATCGTCGGAGTGAGGACGGGTCCGATGGAGCCGAGCCCCTGGCCACCCGGATGAGGAGGAGGAGAATCCCCATCACCAGTGCATTGTGCAGTGTATACACCTCAGCCGCCGTCGCCTGCGACCAGAACGTGGCGGAAAAGCCCACCGCCAGCGCAGTCAGAAGCGCGAACACGTCACGCCCACCCTGTGCGCGTCGTCCGGCTTTCTCCGCCCGCCACGCTGCCTGGCTCAACTCCCGCGTCACGAAGAACACCATCACCACCGCGCCCGCCCCGAAAACCGCGGCCGAGAGACTCACCCGCCACGCCACATTCCCTATCGGCAGGAACGTGAACACCTTCGCCAGGAGCACGTAGAGCGGATACCCCGTCGGATGCGCCACGCCCAGGGTGGGCGCCACGACCTGGAACTCAAACGTGTCCGCCACGCCCACCGAGGGGAGCAGCGTGTGCACATAGATTCCCAACGAGATGAGTGCGGCCAGACCCGCCAGCGACCAGGCCGGTCGGTCCTTCCACATCACCAGACACGTCAGCATCAAGGAGCCGGCCAGGAGGACCGTCCCCGCCAACGGCGCCGGCGCAATGCCCAGCACGTAGGGAAGGGGCAGCGCGAGGGCGAGGTATGCAGCCCCGTCCGAGGCTGATGAACCTGGGCTGGAACGGGCCCGGCGCCACGCCACGATGGCAGCGGCAGCGCAGGCCAACCCTACACCCATCACGAGGGGGAGCGAGGCGAAGGCGGGGCGCCAGAGGAGCCACTCGGCCAGGAAGCGGGCCAACCCCAGCCCCCAGACAGCGCCCGGCACCGCCACGGCGACCGCCCGACCCGCCGGAACGAGGGAGGGGGCGGCGCCGCGGCCCACTGGAGGATCGCTAGAGAGGTTCAAGCGTCATCCCCGGTCAGGACGAGGTCTCAGCCTCCCCGGGTGTGATACCGAAATAGTGGCTGAGCATCTCCCGGGCCACAGGCACAGCGGCCACCGAGCCCTCACCCCCGTTATAGAGGTAGACGATGACCGAGATCTCGGGTTCGTCGAGTGGGGCGTAGGCCGCGAACCACGCGTGCTCTGGCTGCTCGTACCCCACGCCGCACATGATATCGTCGCAGAACTGCGCCGTCCCAGTCTTACCGGCGACGCCTACCCCCTCCATCTGACCGCGCTTCGCCGCCGTGCCGTAGGCAACCACGCCCTCCATGCCAGTTCGCACCAGGGAGAGATGTCCCTCCTCCACGGGCACGGACCGAATCAGCTCCGGTTCGAAGGGCTCCGAGATCTCACCCTGGGCGTCCGTCGTATGGTGGACGATGGTGGGCCGGTAGAGCCTGCCCCCGTTCGCCACGACGTTGACGGCGTTAAGCATCTGGAGAGGCGTCACTTCCAGGAAACCCTGCCCAATAGACAAGTTGTACGTATCCCCCGTCGACCAGCTCTCCCCGTAGGTGTGCCGCTTCCAGTCGGCTGTCGGTACCAGACCCTCGCGCTCGGCCGGCAACTCGACCCCGGTCGTTTCACCCATTCCAAAAAGCCTGGCATACTCGGCGATACGCTCCACACCGAGACCCTTGAAGCTCGTCTCCTCGAAACCCCCGCCGGCCTTGTAGAAGTAGACGTCACAGGAATGGGCGATCGCGCCCACCACGTCCTGTGCGCCGTGACCGGCCTCGTTCCAGCAATAGAACGTCTGGGCCTGGCCGGGATCGTTGGGGTAATATCTGTTGGGAACAATGATCCGCCCTGGACAGTGCAGCTGAGTCTGGGGCATCACGATGCCTTCCTGAAGCAACCCCGAGGCGACCACCACCTTGAACACGGAGCCGGGTGGGACGGCGTCAGAGACAGCGTGGTTGATCAGAGGCCGGTGGGGGTCCTGCCAGCGCTCCCAGTCACTCTGGGTGACGCCCTCGACGAAAACGTTGTTATCGTACGTCGGCAGGCTCACCATCGCCAGGATTTCCCCTGTCTGAGGATTCATCGCCATGGCCACGCCCCGCGGTGACGCCGCCTCGTCCATGCTAGCCCGCAGGGCCTCCTCGGCCGCCTGCTGCAAACCGAGATCAAGGGTCAGGTGGACGTTGTCCCCTGGCACCGGCGCTGCTCGTTCCTCCACAACGCGCCGGACCCGCCCGAGCACATCCTCCTCCACGATCTGCTCGCCCTTCTCCCCCCGCAGCACGTCCTCGTAGGTCGCCTCGATACCGGCGGTCCCCACGCGATCCGTGGCCGGGTCGTAACCCGCCTCCCGATAGGCCTCCTCGGTCTCCACGGGGATGGGCAGAAGATATCCGAGCACCTGCGACATCAGTGTATGGTGCGGATAATGGCGGACGGAATCCACCTCCACCGACACGCCGGGTAGATCCCCCGCTTCCTGTGCCACCAGGAGGGCTTCCTCCCGATCGATGTTCCGTTCGATCACAATCGGTCGATAGGGAGCCAGATACGGGACCTCTTCAATCATCTCCTTGATCCCGCGGGCTGCGCCTGCCCCACCCCCATCGTCACCCGTCTCTTGATCGGCAGTTGTGTAGGGCAGGTCCAGTAGCATGGCCAGGCGAATCAGTACCGCCTCCGCTTCGTCCTCATCCTCGGGCAGATCAGCAGGAAGGACGGAAACGCTGAAACTGGGCACGTTCCGAACCAACTGCTCACCTGTCCGATCGTAGATCACACCGCGAGAGGCCGGGACGCTGATCAGCTTCGTACTCTGTTCCTCAGCCTCCTCCCGGTATTCCTGCCCCTGCACGAACTGGAACTGCCACAATCGGCGCGTGAAGACGCCGAAGATGGCCAGCACGATCAATCCAAGCAGCGCCACGCGCACCGCGCCCTC
>CAZIWL010000116.1:0-13713 GCA_964542755.1 uncultured Anaerolineales bacterium | reverse complement strand
TTGCGGCGGCGCGCTTTCAGCTGCTTCCTTCTTTCGAAGACACCAAGGATGGCTGTGGCGACCAGGAATAGCACCATCGCGACGAGGGTGGCGCCCAGAATGAGGCCGAATTCCTTCAAGAAGTCTGCCATCGGCGGATGCCAACGTCACAGCCTGTTCCGCGATCCGAAGGCCTTGGAGGCGGGCACGACGAGCTGGAGAAGGGCCGGTGGGTCGGGCGTCTTGGGATCCGGCCATACCACGTGGCTATCAGGGCGCGCATAGAGTGGCGGTTCATCCTCAGGTCGACCCGTCTCGCTCCTGTGGTCCTTGCCCATGTTGAGAGGGCGGAAGCGCAGTGTCCTTCGTCAGAGGTCCGTCGTCACCTCGAATGAGCAACGGTTCTCCCCGAAAGGATCGGCTGCACGGAGGTGGACGCTCGTGCTGTCTAACTGCCACACCTCCCCTGTCTCCATTTCCTGAGTGCGCCGGCGGAAGCCGCGCACGACGGACACCTCTGCGAAAGGTATTTCGGCACCGTCCATGGTCCATGCCTGACCGACGGTCCCCAGCTCGATGATCAATCCCGCTCCCTGGACGGACACGCGTTCTCCAGGCAATAGATCAAAGGGCTCTCCCGCCGGGACCTCTCGGGCGAACAGGCTGCATCCCGTGAGCAAGAGAAGTGCTGCAGTGGCGAGGAAGCTAATCCGTGTCGGTTGCTTTCGCACTGTTCGGTCGTCCACCTTCTGTATGCTACTTGGGACCCCGTATCGACCAGGCCGTAGCACCAACGGTCGGAGCACGCTCGCCTGGATCACTTCCATCCCCAACTGTCCCTGGCGGCTGGGAGCAGCTGTCGATTCCGGCGTTCACTGTCGGCTGCGGCACGCCGGAGGCATGGGAATTCCGTCCGGCTCGGGAGCACACGCGGATGAAGCGGCTCCCATACAGCTACTGCTGGACCAGGTCGACGTCGCCGGCACCCGTCCGGGCTTCGATGGTGGCACGCTCGCCCGACCCGATGACGCCGTCGACCTCCGTGTCGCTGACCTCCCCGGCGACGTCGAAGCCGTCCAGCTCAATGGTCCCAATGCCGGTGTGGAGTTCCACCTCGGCGTCGAGCGCCGCAGGCATCCGGAGGGTCACGTTCCCAGCCCCGGTTGAGAAGACACATCCTCCCTCCGGGCTGCCGGTGTACGCCACCTCGCCGGCACCTGTGTCCAGGTTCACCGGCCCTGCTCCACCCTCCACCTCGATGTTGCCAGCTCCGGTATGGGCTTCGATCTCGCCGACCACCCCCTCGACCTCCACATTGCCTGCCCCTGTGTCCACGCGCAGCCGCGCATCCGGGGGGACCATCAGCTCGACATCGACAGCGCGGCGTCCGGTGCCGTAGCTTGGCGCAGACGCGCGCACGCGGACGCCATCCTCCGTCCCGACGACGTCGACGGAGATTTCGTCCAGCTGGCTGCTGTTCCCAGCCTGCTTGGTCGTCTTGACCCGGATCTCCCCACCGCCGCCGGCAAGGACGCGAATGCTGCCGGCGAAGGTATCCACCTCAAGCATCGGTGCCCGTCCAACGTCGAAGGTCTGCTCCGTCCTCTCATCAATGCGCCCGATGCCTCCCTCCCTGACGGTGGGCGCGGCGGTCAAGTAGGCGGCAAGGCCCGCGGCACCGGCCGCGATGCAGCAGCAGAGTAGTGTGCCGACCACGACTAGGGCGACGATGATCCACAGTGATCGATTTCGCATCTCTCCCTCCTTGGCAATGGTCTGAACGAGTGACCCGGCTCCGCCGGACAGTCCCGTCACAGCCGGGAATCACCCTCCTATACGTTAGGAGCTTCCCAGTGTTGCGTGCGTGTCGGCCTCAGGGCGGGGATGGCGGCCGGGTCCCTGGAATCATCAGCTCGAACCAGCAGGATCGGACCCGTGGCAACGCACAGACGTCGATGTGGCCTCGCTTCCGGAAGGCGTAGCGCAGCGCGTGCCTCCATCTGGAGCCCATTCTTCTCACAGCGGCTCATAGCCCGGGCGTCGTCCACGCGATCCGTTCGCTCGATCCGAGGCGGACATAGCTAGTCGCGCCCCGTGCCCGTCGCGACCTCCGTCAAGGCATCACCGATGCCTCCTCCGTGGCAGTCGTGGCGCGCCACCACAGTGGGTGTCGAGCTCGGGAAAACACACTGACTCGACGGGCGCACCCCTTCGTCGAGTCCCATGCGCCGGTTGCGATTCAAGGCCGGTACGGGGGCTCGTCCGGGCCGGAGTACCCACACATGCCGGTGCGGGGGGAATTGAGGAGCTCCACTGGCTCGCCGTACATCTCGCACGGGTGTTCCGCGGCGTGGAGATCGCACAGCGTGACCCATTCAGCGTCTTCGATGAGGCATTCCATACAAAGCCAGTACGCACGCTCTCCGCACACGGCGCAAGGGTAGACCGGCTGGTAGTTCCGGGCCATGAGGAAGATCGGGCGCCCTGTGAGGGATTTCCCAGTGCGCACATGGAGCGCCTCGATCCTCGTCCAGGATGTCTCCCCGAAGTCGTAGATGTGCTTGATGACGGTACCGGGCTCGAAGATGTCTTCTGCGCGGGTGGCCATGGGAATCTCCGGGTCACGCCAGTCCCCGGGCGTATACTGGCTCAGGTGACCACAGCACTCGAGCCAGATGGCGCGGAGGTAGTCATCCAGATCCTTGAGGGTGGCTGAACTGCGCATCTCCAGGTGCAGCCAGTAGAGGCCGGTCCTTTCGTCCTGCACCTGAAGGTGATAGAGCTGCTCGTCGTCTCCCGGGCCCGTGTCGACGCGCTCGACCGCTCGATGGCGCGACGTGCAGGTCCGGAGGTGTCTTACCATGCCCTCGATGGTCATATCGCGGCTGCAGAAGGTACATTGTCCTCTTGTCTCGTTGAGATCCATTATACTTGCCTAGCCTGTCAAACAGCCCTCTGTCCGCGGGTGATCTTGCGCGGCATGGGGCAGATCGGTTCTCTCGTTTCAAACTACCCGCGTCTTCCGATTCCTGCATCCTGGCTTCCACGGCGTCCAACATCCGGAAGACGCCGCCAGTATACCCTGGCTCATGCCGAATCACAAGCAAGGAGATGGCGATCCCCCCAACCTCAAGGAGCTGGCGGAGGTGGGTGGGCGTACCCGCACGCTCTCCGTGGATCGGTAGATCCACGGGCGGGCGGTAGCCCGCAGCGGCGTGGTTGATTAGCCGATTCGTGTGCCGTCCGGTGGCAGGTCTGTCTCGCCCGCTACAAGTCCCGACGCTCGAAACTAACCACCGCCACCGCCAACGCCGCGGCGGCGTAGACGAGGGCATAGACGATCATCGCGGGACTTGGTACGGAGAGCACCGACGTGAATGGTGTGGGAGGCGCCACCTCCGCCAGGGCCGACTGCATCTCGAAGGACGCACGCCTCCACAGCGCTTCCGTGGGCATCAGGAGGCTGGAGAGGATGCCGATGACGACCGTGGTCTCGTTCCCCAGAAAGGCGCCAATCTGCTCGATCCACCCGCCGATGAAGGCCACGCCATACGCAGCGAAGGCCAGCACGCCGTTGGCCAGTGCGGAGAGGCGCGTCCCACCGAGCAGGGTGACGTTGAGGATCAGCACCTGGTTCAACCAGACCAGGGCCACCCCAAGCACCGGGTGCCGGACACCGTAGTCGAGCACCACGCGAGTCAGCCCAATGACGCCACCGGCCATCAAGAGGAGATACACCGTGATCATTGTGACAAAGCCCAACCACTTACCCAAGAGAATGTCACGGCGCTGGATGGGTTTGGTGGCCACCACGTGGACGGTCCCACTGTCGATCTCCCCAGCGACGGTATCGACCGAGGTCAGCACCGTCAGCGTGAGGGTCAAGAAGTTGACCACGTAGAGGCCGCTGTTGGCCAGAAAACTGTACATCGGGACGGAGACGACGCGCTGGAGGTGCTGCTGCGCCATGTCCCGGCGGATGAAGTGAACGCCGAGCCCGTACGTCGCCAGGAAGACGAGGCCCAGGGCGACGGCGGCCAGAAGGATCCGGCGCCGCGCTGCCTCCCTCAGCGTGAGCCGGGCGATGACCAACGCAGGCGGTCTTCTCATCGGCACCTCATCGAATACGCCGGTGGGACCCGCCGCTGACGGCGGACTCGGAGCCCACAATTCTGATGAACAGGTCTTCCAGAGAGTACCGCTGTGGGGTCAACGCGTAAACATCCGCGCTATTCTGGACGAGATAGCGGTTCACGGCTGGCAAAACGTCCAGCGTGGCCACGGTTAACGTCACGCGGTCGCCGCTGATCCTCACGTCCGTGCCAAACGCTTCGAGGCCGTTGAGTGTCGCCTCCCAGTCCGACGGCGCGGCGTCCGTCGGTGCTCGGGCCCGTATCTCCACGGTGATCTGCCCCTCCACCAGTGACTCCACGGACTGGGTCTGCACGACGTGGCCCTCCTTGATGAAGGCGACACGGTCGCAGGTGACCTCGACCTCGCCGAGGAGATGGGAGTTAAGGAAGACGGTCGTGCCGTCGGCCCGCAGCCTGCGGATGACGTCCCGCACGAGGCGGCGGCCGACGGGGTCGAGGCCGGAGGTCGGCTCGTCGAGCACCACTAGCTCCGGCTCGTTGAGCAGCGCCTGGGCGAGGCCGATGCGTTGGAGCATGCCCTTGGAGAAGGCGCGCAGCTTCTTCTCCGCGTGGGCGGTCAACCCTACCAGCTCGAGCAACTCGGGCACCCGTTTCCGGGCCACCTCCCGGGGGACCTGGTAGAGATCCGCATGGAACGCCAGGAACTCGTGCGCCCTCAGCCAGTGATGAAACCGAAAATGCTCGGGTAGGAATCCGACCCGGTGGCGGCCCTGAGGGTCGCCCAAAGGGGCATCGAGCAGCCGGCCGGTCCCGCTCGTGGGCGCGATGAGCCCCAGGAGCATCTTGACCGCGGTCGTCTTCCCGGCACCGTTGGGCCCGAGGAAGCCGAACACCTCGCCCCGTTCGACGGCGAGGGTCAGATCGGCGACAGCCGTCTTATGCCCGAACGTCTTGGTGAGATGGTGCGTTGCAATGGCAGGTGACGTGCTCATTGGTGGCGTGGTGAAGGGGCTAGGTGTTTGTGTGCGCCTTTCTGCGGCGGGCATCCAGCCTCGGATGAAGCCGAAAGCCCGCCCTCAAGCTCATGGAGGGACCGCCGGCCTAACGCAGGCCGGACGCCAGGTCCAAGGCCTCGGCGTGATCCCCCCGGCCGACGAGAGCATAGATCACGTCATCCTTGACCCAAGTCAGAAGGTATTCTCTGGCGGGCCGATAGCTGGACTCGGAATGGATCAGCGTCCCTTCGACGCCGTCCACGACGACCTCGTCGTGCGTCAGATTGACGTGATGGGGGAAGGGTAGGACCAGCGTGCTGCTCCAATCGATGCGCTGGCTCAGGGCTGCTGCCTCCTCTGCGGGCGTGCCCAGAAGCTCCAGGTAGATGCGGCCTAGCTCCTGGACGTCCAGGCCGTCCGGGACGGAGACGGTTGGACTTTCCATCTGCACCAGCCTCACACAGTCCTCGGTGTCCTGTTCCTGGCAAGGGCCGAAAAAGCTGGTCAACGTGCCTGAGAGATCGGCGGTCAGGGTCGTGCCATCCAACGCCGACGGGAGCTCCAGGTCGGCATAGCCCAGCTCGCGGAAGAGCGTCTGGAGCTCGTCCACATCGATGGTCATCTCGATGGTACCAGCCGGCGTCCATTGATGCCGGTCGGCTTCAGCGGTTTCAGGAAGGCGGACGGGGAAGGAGGTCAGGTCGCGGGCCTCTGTCTCCGCCACCTCGTGCGGCTCGCCCTCAGCCGCAACGACCAGGGCATCCCCGAAGATGCGCTCGATCTCCGGAGCCATAGCCTCGAGACGCTCCTTGTCGGGTAAGGTCTCCGTGTCCACGGTTGCGAACTGGATGCTCTCCACCCGGAAGATGCCGAGTAGATCACCAGCCAGCGAACGGACCGGTGCGAAAACAAGGGCGACGGCCAAGACCAACCCCAGTGCCGCCAGGCCCCAGGCCGGACGGTACCGCTTGGAGAATGGATTGCGAGCCATACGTTCCTCCTCTCTGCGCTGCCGATAGACGGCGAATCGACCGTGGGCCTGCTGCGTCGTGGAGGGCTCGAGCCCTTGCGCCGATTCCAGCGTCGCAAAAAGCCCATCGACTCGCGCCGCGCGCTCCGCCACCGCGGCCGCCAAGGTTTCGCAGCGGGGGCAGGCGGTGAGGTGCGCCTCGATAGCGGCAGCCTCGCCCGGGCTTAGCTCCCCATCGCAGTGCGCGCGCAGTGTTCCATGACTTAGGTGCTTCATTCCACGTCCTCCAGTGCTCGGTAGCGCCGCTCGAAGTCCTTCTCGGCTCGAGCGAGCATCGTGCCCACGGAACCGGGGGCCACGCTCAAGATATCCGCGATCTCTGCGTAGGAGTGGTCGGTGTGGCGGAGGATCAGGAGCTGGGCCTTCCGCTCCTTCATATGCGACAGGACGTGCCGCACCCTCGCTTGAGTCTCGCGCCGCTCGACCTCGTCCTCGGGATCGACCGTGGCGGCGCGTTGGAGCCGGAGGGCCCCGGCGGCCTCCTCATAGGTCCGCCTCCGCCGGCGGGCACGGATAGCGTTGAGGCCGAGACGCGTCGCCACGCGGTAGAGCCAGCCCCCGACGTTGGCCAGATCGTTCACGTCGTTGGGCGCCCGGGTGTGGAGCCGCCAGAAGGCCTCGAGGGCCAGGTCCTGGGCATCCTCCCAGTCGCCGACCAGGTAGTACACCGCCTCGCAGAGCGACGTCCAGTGCTCATCGAGGGCCCTAGCGAGCGCTCTCTCCCTCTCGGTCGCATCCGGCCCGGCCCAGGTCCTCAGCGAATCGACTAGCGGTAAACTCATCTTGAGCTTGTCCCTCATAGTATAGACACCGCTCGCCCACAAAATGTGACATGGATTGGGGAGTGCACCTGGGTCTCCCGTCGATTCTACCACGTCCCTTCGCTTGAACCAACTTGGCTGGATCCACCGAGCGTCTCGGCTCCACTCGTGTCGTTCAAAGGGCTTCTCTATCGCCGCCGAAGGTGCCGGTTGACGGTCTTTCGTTCTGGGCGGCCCTGGTCGGTCATCTCGATGGCTTCCGGAGGCACCGGTGGCTCGGGTCGCGAGAGAATCCCATGCTCCTGCGGCGTGTCTCCTTGGCGGTCGGGAGTGGACTATGCCCGCCCGAGGCCAATTTGCCAGGCGGTACGGCTTGCGCGGGGGAGGGGAACATCGTCGCTGGGCGGGTCAGGGGATTTCCGAAGCACGGACAAACTCAGTGCTCGGCCACCCGAGTCAGAGATCTCTATCCGGCCGTCGGAACGCAGGACGTCAATCCGGGTAGACCGGCATCAGGAAGATGCCCTCGTACGCGGGTCCGGGCGGCCGTGTCTTGACGATCAGCTCCCAATACGTCGGCAGATCAGCGTTCAACCTGGTGCCCGGGGCTTCGCTCGGGAGAGAGAAGGAGATGGGCGCACGCCCGTGCCCGTCCGTCCTGGCCGTGATCTCTGCGTGGTGCCTCTCGTAGCTCACGATCATCGTATCCGACCGGTACTTCGAGGGGCTCCGCACGTCCTCCTCCAGGCAGCGCAATATGACGGATATGTGACGCCGTGCCAGCTGCCTATCGCCGCAGAACGTCACCGAAAGCCGGCCCCCCAGGAAGAACGGGAAATCGTCAAAAACCACCCGCGTCTTGCCAAACCGGAGCCGCCGGAGGCTGAATGTCGTCAATTGGAGGAGATAGGTCAGCAGGACGAGGTCAAAGAGCCCCAGGAAGCCGAAGACCATCACTCGACCCAGCAGATCACCCTTCGGCAGAAGGATCCACGCCACGTAGTGGGCCGGCGGGAGAAAGCCGCTGAGGGTAAGGACGCCCAGGAGCGGTTTCTCCACTCGGGTCCGAACCTCCTCGCCGATTCCATCAGACGACCACGGATAATCGGATCGATACGGAGACCCCTCGACTAGCCGGGCCCCTCTGAGGTGAGGCTCGAGGCCCAGGAGGACGAGCACTCCACCGAATCCGAGGAAGTAGAAGCCGAGGCCTATCGTCACGGGCCGCGGCGCGTCGAAGCCGAAGGGCAGAGCACCGACGCCAACGGCTAGCATCGGCAGGCCCAGGATCCAAGTCGCGGTTCCACCGACCAGGAGCGCCCAAGAAGGAATGGGCGCGCGGCCACGCCACTGTTTCCATACGATTGTTCCCCTGTCGTCGGTGTTCCTCGGTGCACTCATCAACCGGTTCTCCCGCTGTTCGCCTTGCTTCTTTGACCGTCTTTGGGCCATATTGGCTGTGGAACGGTCGGGGCTTAGGCCCCGGCGGAATCGTCGTTCGGGGTCTGCGGCAACGAGACTGTGAACGTCGAGCCGAAGCCCGGCTTCCTCTTCACGCCGATACCACGCCGTGGTCCCTCACCACGTTGCGGCTGACGTGGAGGCCGAGGCCCAGGCCGTGTTCCCTGTCGCTGTGGAAGGCTTCGAAGAGATTCTCGAGATCCTCGGGCGGGATGCCGACCCCGGTGTCCTTGAAAGCGACCTCGACCCCGGGTGGTGTCGCCGTCACTCTGGTCCGGATGCGGAGATCGCCGCCCTCAGGCATCGCGTCGATGGCGTTGAGGACCAGGTTGACGAAGACCTGTTGAACTCGGTCCGCGACCATGGGTACGAGAGGGAGAGGGTCGCTCTCCTCCCGGACGAAACGAACGTGGGCATTCTCGGCTCGCTTGCGGCTGACTGTTTGGACCTGATCGAGGAGATCCGTAGTCCGGCCTGGCTCCTTCTCACCGTCGGGCTCGCGGCCGCGGTCTCGCATACGATAGACGATTCGAGCCGCGCGCTTGCCCGAGGGGGCATGGCTCTTCAATTGATGGCATGTGTCTGACCCCCAATTCTTGCGTGAGCCTGATGACCAGCCCGGGGGAGACGCGGCCGTAGTAGCGTTCGGCCGTTCGGCGGGCGCGACGATCGTGCGCATCGGTCCATTATACCATGAGTGGGCGAAACGGGCCTTAGAGGTCCTCGAGGGTCATCTGTTGTGAGCAGCGAGACTGCCTTGCACAATAGGATGACGAAGCATCGGCGACTCCCCAGCCTATGCTCAGAGAGCTGCATGGGGGCAGATCGGGCAACGCCGGATCTGACGGTTCGGCTCAGGGCTCAGGAGCAAGGCTGCGCACGGCAGGAAGGTGGGGCTGTCGGGGAGAGGGTCGCATACGGAGTCGAGGATCGGCGGCGTGGGGCCCGGCGTGAGGTGGAGCGGGGGCCTGGTGGAGAAGCCAGCGGACTACGCGGACCGAGCGCCGTCCATCTCCGTGTCAGTGGCCCCCATATGCCACAAACTCACGATGAAGCCCACGGCCATGATCCCCGCTCCGCTCAGGTAGGGGAGAGCAAGGCCGACGTCGAAGATGAAGCCGGCCCATAGCGGCCCAATGATTCGGCCGAGGCTGAGGAAGGTGTTGCCCAGGCCCATGGCCGCCCCCTGGCCGACGGCGGCGCGCCGGGAGACGAGGGCCAGGAGCGCGGGCCGGAGCACGGTCTTCGAGAGGATGAATACAGCGGTGGCGGCGAGGATGGTGACGTAATCGAAGGCCGCCAGGAGCACCAGGTACCCGAGGGCGCCGGCCAGCATCGATGCCTGGACCACCCTCTCTTCGCCCCAGCGTCTGGTCAAGGGCCCGGTCAGCGCTCCTTTGCCCAATGTCGTCACGGTCCCCACGACCATCAGGACGGTCCCGACGCGCCGGGGTCCGAATCCGAAGCGCTCGGCTGCATAGAGCCCAAAGACCGCCTCGAAGTTCGCCAGGGCGAAGCTGGCTAGAAAGAGCAAGAAGAGCGGGAACCCGATGGGACTAGATAGGGCCTCGCGCAGACGTCCCAGGCCCAGCGTAGGGCGGGGCGCCCGGGCCGACTCTGACGGCGAAGGCACCGTCTCCGGGAGCAGGAAACCGACGAACAGGAGTGCCGTCCACGCCAGTCCGGCGCCCACGAAAAATGGCCGGGAAAGAGAATCCTGTCCCAGCCACCCGCCGACGCCTGGTCCCAAGATGATGCCCAGGCCGGCCGCTGAACCGAGCCACCCAATGCCCCCACCGCGGTCTTCCTCGGAGGTTGCGTCTCCCACGTAGGCCATAGCCGACGGCATCGTCGCAGCCGTAAGCACCCCCGAAAGAGCCCGCGCAGCGAAGAGCATCCAGAGGCGGGAGGCGAGGCCCATCAGCAGGAGGGAGAGCCCGTAGCCGAACACGCCAACTGTGAGGACGCGCTTGCGCCCGACCCGGTCGGAAAGGCTGCCCCAGACCGGCCCGAATAGCAGCTCTGTGAGAGCAGACAGGGCGACCAGCATGCCCAATTCGCTGCCGCTGCCGCCCAGCCTCTCGATGTAGAATGGGAAAATGGGGATCACCAGCCCGTACCCCAACGTCACCACGACGAGAGTGAAGGAAAGCAGGATCATGGTCTTGCGGCCGTAGTGTGTCATGGGTAGCCCGTGGAATTTTGCTCAGGCGTCCTGAAGGGTCACCGTTCCGGCGTCGCCATCGACGGTGACCTCGGTGCCGCTCCCGATCCGCTTGGTGGCGACGCCGGTTCCGAGCACCGCCGGTATCCCGTACTCACGGGCGACGATTGAGCCGTGGCTCAACGGCCCGCCCACGTTCGTGACGATGCCCGAAGCGATGGCGAAGAGGGGCGTCCAAGCTGGCGTCGTGATGTCGGCCACGAGGATGTCGTCCGCCTCCATCTGGTCGAAGTCCTCCGGCCCGTGCAAGATTCTGGCGGTCCCCGTGACGCGCCCCGGGCTGCAGCCGATGCCGCTCAGTGTCCGCTCGGTGTGCGCCTCCCCGCTGGTAGGGAGGAAGGCGTCCGTCTTGATACCTAGCACGCGCCCTTTCTGGGGTAGCTCGGCCGGGGGCGTGACGCGTTTCTCGGCTCGCCACTGCCTCTTGCGTTCCTGGACGTGCTCGTTCTCGCTCTCCACCGACCTGCCCCGTTCGACGGCTCGGGCGAGCTCTTGAACCTCGCCATGTTCCAGCCAGAAGACATCCTCGGCCGTGCTGATGGCGCCGAGGTGCGAGAGTCGGCGGCCCAACGCCAGCAGCATGTTCCGCAGTGCCGGATAGGCGAGGCCGATCTCGGCGATGCTGTCCTCGCGGAGCCGGGTGTGTTTCCGTGCCCAGCGCTGCGTGTTGTTGAAGATCTTCCACCTGAGTCCACCAACCCGGTTTCGCACGGCCTCCATCGCCTCCTCCCGTCGATCCAGCAGGCGCCGCTGCCGGGCATGGGGGTTCCGCTTGTCGTCCCGGACGAAGATTTTGAGGGTGTGGAGGAGCGGCGTCGGATCGTCAGCCGGGATGGGCTTGACGAAGTCCAGATCGTAGATGGAGTGGCCGAATGCCTCGAGATGCGTATCGAAGCGCTCCCGCCACGCTGTCCACGTCTGGGCCGCGACGGTCTCGGGCGGCTCGGGACGGCTCATCGTGTCGGCCAGGTCGGCTGGCCTCGTCCGATGCACGTACGCGCTGAGGTCTTCATCCCGCCGACACCAGACCGCCAGGTCGTAGAGGGCCTTCTCAGCTTGGATGGGAAGGCTGTTCGTCCCGAGGAGGTAGGTCGCCGCGGGCGGATCTCCCTCACGCTCGATGAGCCTATGGTAGACCGCGGTGAAGAGCATCTCGGTGCCCGCGGCAATGCCCAGGGTGTCGATCTGCAGTGTTGTCAAGTAGTGGCCCATCGCCTCCGTCAGGGCCTGCGCACCCTCAAGAAGCTCAGAGGGCTGCATGGCCTCTGGATCCTTGTCTGCCCAAGGTGCCACCTGCTGGCGATACCGGGGAAGAGCTACCTCCTCCCAGTGACGTGCTGCGTTCTTCAGTAGCCTAGGAAGGGTCGGCACCATGCGCACCAGAGACCACCAGAGATCTCCGGCGGTGAAGCTGGCTGACATATAGGCGTAGTCGTTGATCGTAACCAGGTAGTTGTCCACGAGGCTCAGCGAACCACCGATCATCTCGTCGAGCGTACGTCGGAGACCTTCGCCAATGGCCGGCAGGGCCATGGATGCAAACAGGGGACTGAGCGGGTCCGGCATCACGTCGATGATGCTTGCCCGCATGTAGTGCCCGTCAGGGTTTGGCAGAGGCCAAGACTCTGGAGGCCCGGCCATCGGCTCCGGAAGGGCCGTGATGGGGCGGGCCTGGAGCACCTTGAAGGTCCCATCGGCGAGGGCCCACTCGATGTCGCGAGGATCACCGAACAGCTTCTCGACGCGGACGCCCAAGGCGACGAGCGAGGCTGCCTGCTCGTCGGTGAGTGCCGGAGCGCGCCGGAGGTCGTCGTCCACCGGCTGGGTCTCCGTGCCTCCATTGACGCGGATGGTCATGGCCTTCTTTTCGGCGATCTCTCGATTGATGATCTTGCCCGTCTCCTTGTCAACCGTGTAGTTGTCGGGCGTGACCTGCCCGCTGACCACAGCCTCTCCTAACCCCCAGGCCGCGTTGATCACGGCTTCGCTCCGTCGTCCGTTAACCGGGTTGGCGGTGAAGAGGATGCCCGCAACCTCAGCCGGCACTAGGCACTGAACGACCACGGCCAGGCTAAGCCTCTCGACGCCGATCTGCCGCCGGGCTCGGTACCCGATGGCCCGAGCCGTCCACAGCGATGCCCAACAGCGCCGCACCGCGTCCAGGACGGGGGCAGCGCCCTCTATGTTGAGGAAGCTCTCCTGCTGCCCCGCGAAAGAGGCGTCGGGCAGGTCCTCAGCTGTCGCCGATGACCGGACGGCCACGATTGGCTTCGCGCCCGGCAGGTTGGCGTAGGCATTGGCGACGGACCCGGCGATCTCCGGGGGGATCTCGGCCTGCAAGAAGAGCTCCTCGATGGTCCCAGAAGCCGTCTGGAGAGACGCCGGGCTGTCAGGATCGGCTGCCTCCAGCGCGGCGAGGATGCCGTCCGCCAGTCCGTTTTCCTCCACGAAAGCCTCGTACGCCGCTGTGGTGACGTGGAAGCCCTGTGGTACAGGAAGGCTGCTTCGGGCCATCTGCGCGAGCGCGGCGCCCTTACCGCCAACGTTGGCGAGGGTGGCCCGATCGTCATCCAGTCTGATGGCATAGGGTATCGTCATAGCATCTACTCCTTGTCTCGGCGGTTCACCGAGACGAGCGTGAGGTTGAGGTCCCATAGTCGGTTCAGGATCCCCCTGAGGGCTGATTGGTCCGCGACGGGTCCAGAGAAGGCTGTGATGGGAAGGCCGCCCGTCCGTGTCTCGATCTGGACGGTCATCCCCTCCAACCAGTCCGACCACGATGGGTCCAAGGTCCCTTCCACTCTGATGTCGTAGTTCATCCTGCCCCGCGCCGCCTATTCGATATGTCGAGCCTAAAGGGAAACCGGCCGATTGCGTATCCTACTTGCCAGGTGTGGCTGCTCATTGCGTCGTTTCCTCGATCGGCTTATGGTGCCATTCTATCATGGAAGGATGGTTCTATGACCGGACGAAAGTATGGCTTGGGTACAGGCATGGTATCGACTCCATGAGGGATGCGCGGTTATCCTCCCCGGTTCCGGAGGGATCGCCAGATCCCGAGTTGAGCGCAGGATCCTTGGTCTGCCACCGCACTGCGTGGGAGGAAGAGTGGCTGCGGGCAATGAGGCCCGCTGGATCTAGCGATCCAGCTAGAACGTGGGAGGAGAAC
>CAZIWL010000115.1:0-13743 GCA_964542755.1 uncultured Anaerolineales bacterium | reverse complement strand
CTTTCTCGCAAGGTTGTCGTGCAACGGTACCACAACCATCAGCCCGCCCTGCCCACGCCCGAGACAGGAAACCATCCCTCAACCCTCCCGCCGGCCGGGCCGCGCTACCTGCAAATCCTCCGCCATGCGTCTCCGAATCTCCGGATCGTCGATGTTCGCCAAGTGCCCCTCGAGATCGGCTGCCATCGGCGTCGCCAGCCACCAGATCAGCTCCGCCGGTTCCTCCGGCGGGCGCAGCACCCCGCGCTCGTGGTACATCCGGTACCGCTCAACCCCCGGGAAGGCCTCCTCCGACTTCTGACGGATCTTCCGCTGCATCCCAGTATCGACCACGCCGGGAATCACCGTGTAGGCCCGCACCAAAATCCCGAACGCATCAAACTCCGCCCGCAAGTTGCGCACGAAATGCGCAAGCCCGGCCTTGGCCGCGCAGTACGCGCTCCAGTTCACAACCGGATGCGACGCAGCCCCGCTGGATGTGAAAACCAGCACCCCCGCGTCCCGCACGACCATGGACGGGAGGAACGCTCGGGCCGCGAAAAACGCCCCGGTCAGGTTGATACGCACGTTGTCGGCCCACGCCTCAGCATCCACCTCCCAGGTCGGCCCCACGGGCTCGATCACGCCCGCGTTCGCCACGACAATGTCGGCCTCGCCGAAGGTCTGCTCCGTCTCCTGGACCAGAGCAGTGACAGCCTCCCAGTCCGAGACGTCGGCGCTGATGGCCCGGGCCTCACCGCCACCCCTTCGAATCGCCCCCGCCACCTCCAGGATCTCGGATTCCGTCCGCGCCGTCACGACGACCCTGGCGCCAGCCTCCGCCAACTGGAACGCCGTTGCGCGACCAATGCCGCGACCGCCGCCCGTGACGACCGCGACCTTGCCCTCGAGACGAGCTCGTTCCGGGATGCTATTCGGCCCCATTCCTATCCTTCTCCTCATCGCTCCGCGCCGCCGCACGCTCCGGCTTCCGCTCCAAGCCGATGATCTCCACGACCTCCCTGCCCGAGATTTCTTCTTTCTCCACGAGGGCCTCGGCCAGCCGATCGAGAGCGTCGCGGTGCTTGCGCAGCGTGGTGACGGCATGCTCATAAGCCCCATCGAGAATCGCTTTGATCTCCTGGTCAACCTCGCGGGCCGTATGCTCGCTGTACTCGCGGCGCTGCCCAATCTCCTCGCCGAGGAAGACCTGGTCCTGCCGATCGCCGAAGGCCATATGACCCAGCTTCTCGCTCATCCCCCAGCTCAACACCATCTTGCGTGCCAACCGCGTGGCCTGCTTAAGATCATCCTCGGCGCCGCTGGTGTGGGTGTCGAGCACGACGTCCTCGGACGCGCGTCCGCCCATCATGACGGCCAGGCGGTCGACCATGTACTCGCGGTGATAGATGTACCGTTCCCGTTCGGGCAACTGCTGGGTGACCCCCATTGCCCGCCCGCGCGGCACGATCGTCACCTTGTGGATCGGATCGGCGTGAGGTAGGACGGCGGCCAGCACGGCGTGCCCAGCCTCATGGTAGGCGAGCAGCTCGCACTCCTCGTCCAGCAATGCCACACTCTCCCGCTCCAGGCCCATCATCACCTTGTCGCGGGCTTCCTCGATGTCGTCCTGCTCGACGGCGTCCTTGTCCTGTCGCGCTGCGAGCAGGGCGGCCTCGTTAAGCAGGTTCTCCAGGTCAGCGCCGCTGAAACCCGGCGTCCCGCGCGCCACCCTTTCCAGATCCACCTCCTCAGCCATCGTCTTGTCACGGGCGTGGATCTGGAGGATCGCCTCCCGGTCCCGCAGTGTGGGCAGATCAACCGTAATACGCCGGTCAAAGCGCCCCGGCCTCAGCAGGGCTTGGTCCAGGATATCGGGACGGTTCGTCGCCCCCACGACGATCACGTCCTGGTGGGGCTCGAAGCCATCCATCTCCGCCAGGAGCTGGTTTAGCGTCTGCTCCCGCTCGTCGTGTCCGCCACCGACGCCGGCCCCTCGCCGCCTCCCGATGGAATCTAGCTCATCGATGAAAATGATACTGGGCGAGGCCTCCTTCGCCTCCTCGAACAGATCACGGACCCGCGAGGCTCCCACGCCGACGAACATCTCCATGAAGTTGGAGCCCGTGATGCTGAAAAACGGCACCTCGGCCTCGCCCGCCACCGCTCGAGCCAGCAGCGTCTTCCCCGTCCCAGGAGGACCCACCAGCAGGACGCCCGTGGGAATCTCCCCACCCAAGCGCTGGAACCGATCGGGGTGCTTGAGGAAAGCAATGATCTCTCGCAGTTCCGTCTTCGGCCCCCCGAGGCCAGCCACGTCATCGAAGGTCGTCCGCTCCTTCCGACGGTCGTAAAGCTCGGCCTGGCTCTCCCGCATCGAGAAGATGGAGAGGGCATCCTGACCCCGGCTGCGCATCTGGCTGAAGACCAGATAGCCGAAGCCGATTAGCGCGATGAGCGGCAGGAAATTGATCACCAAATCCAGGAAGGAGAACTCCGACTCCGGCCGTGTCGTGACCTGGACGTCCTGCTCCTCCAGGAGCGAGAGGAGCTGCTCGTCGCCAAAGGACGGTAGGTACGTGGTGAACTGCTCATACGTCACCGTCTCGCCCGACTCAGTCGTCTCCTCCACCGGTTCCTTGAGTTGCCCCTCAATCGTTTCGCCCATGACAGTGACCTGGCTGACGTTGCCAGCCCGGACCTGCTCGCGGAAATCGCTGTAATCGACCTGGGTAACATCGCTGAACTGATTGCTCAACGGTCCCCAAATCGCTGATGCCAGGGCGAGGCCCAACAGCACCCAGATGATCAACCCTCTCGTCCGACAACCACCAATGCTGAACCGCCTTTGGCGCGGCTCTTTCTCTTGATCCTCACGTGGTTCGTCTTTGCGTCGTTCTTTCATGATTCAGTCTGTCCTAGGTCCTCTCACAGCCACTGCCGAACCGGATACCCGCCTCGGATTCAGAACGATTATACAGGCTTTAAGGTGCGGCGCAAACCTCAATGCCGTGGCGGAGCCGTCGACCTTAGAGGTTTCTGTCCAGAGCTGATTGATCCCAGGGCGTGGGCTCCCGTATGATCTCTGTAAGTGGCACATTGACGTTGAGAATCCGTAGGGTCTTCCCCTTCCGTCGTGACGAATCCTGGTCATCCCCTTGACAACTGGGCCTTCCCAGCTATAATTATGACCCTGGTCAACTTTGTGCTACGGTCATAAATTTAACGAATGGTTAACGACGCTCCTAAGGCCCACTCGGAGGCCAATGAGCGAGGAGGCTCAGTGAGACGACGGACATACTACGTCATCGTGGGTGCGCTTTTGATCGCCGCGGCTGCGGGGGTCTACGTCTGGCGCACCAGGACAGCCCAGAACGCCCAGGAAGACGTCGCCCGCGCCGCCCGGGCACAACGCGGGCCCATGGTCGTGGCAGTCACGGCCTCCGGCCGTATCAAGCCGGTTACCCGAGTCGATCTGAGCTTCGAGTCCCCGGGGCGTGTGACAGAGGTCCTGGTGGAGGAGGGAGACGAGGTAGACGCCGGACAGGCCCTGGCCCGACTGAAGACGGATCAGCTGGAAGTTGAGGTGAGGCAGGCTCGCGCGGCGCTGTCCGGTGCAGAGTCCCAGCTCGTGGAGTTGGAGGCCGGCCCGACGCCGGAGGAGATCGAACAGTCCGAGGCGAATCTTCGGGCAGGGGAGGCCCAGCTCGCTGCCGCTGCTGCGAATCGGAACGGGATCGCTCAGGGACCGACCGACGCGGACATAGCCGCAGCGGAGGCCCGGGTCACGCAGGCGAACACCGAGAAGGAGATCGCCCAGGACAGTTTCGACCTGATCAAGGAAGAAGGTACTGAGAAGGAGCACGCCAACTACGATCTCTACACCGCCAAGCAGGAACTCGCCGCTGCCCAGGCCCAACTTGAAGACGTCCTCTCCGGCCCGGACGGTGCAGAGCTAAGGGCAGCCCAGTCGAACGTAGCGGCTGCCGCCGCGCAGCGCGACGCCGCCCAGGCGCAGCTGGACCAGCTCCTCGCGGGCCCCTCCAAGGAGGAGATTGCCGAGGCGGAGGCCCAGGTTTCGCAGGCCGAGGTCGCCGTCCGGATCGCCGAGCATGCCCTGGAGCGAGCCACGCTACGTGCCCCAATTGCCGGCATAGTGACAGAGATCAACGTGACACCCGGAGAGACGCCACCCACCCGTGAGGCCCCCATGGTCCTGGTCGACAACACGGCCTTCCACATCACCGTAGGGGTCGACGAGCTCGACGTCTCCCAGTTGGAGCGCGGTCAGGAGGTCGAGATCACCGTCGAGGCCCTTCCCGATGCGGAGGTTGGCGGTACCGTCGGCACCATTAGCCCCGTGGCCTCTCAGGAGACGGGGGTCGTCGCTTACGACGTGGTGATCGACCTAGCCCCTACGGAGGCCCCGCTGCGTGCCGACATGTCGGCCAACGCAACGATTGTCATCGAGGAATTGAGCGACGTGCTGCAGATTCCCAACTGGGCGGTAAGGATCGACCGGGCAACCGGCGACACGTACGTCCAGCGTCGGGCCAACGGTGAAATTGGGCGGGTCGATGTGGAGCTTGGCGTCCGCCACGACGGCGTGGTGCAGGTCATCAGCGGCCTCTCCGAGGGTGATGAGGTCGTGCGTCTGGAAGCGGGCGCTTCCTTCGGTTTTGAGTCGTAATAGAGGGTTGATAACGGATGAATAGGAAAATCTTGTACGCAGCACTCAGCCTCCTTCTGATCGGTGCCGTCGCCGGAGGATTAGTCTGGCGCTCGCGGCAGCGGCGCAGCGAGATTCCGGACGACCTCCGTTCAGCCGTGGTCGAGCGAGGGGAGATGATCGTCGCCGTGTCCGCCAGCGGAGCTATCGAACCCGCCCATCGCGCCGATCTGGCGCTGGACATCAGCGGACGGGTTACGGCAGTGCCGATTGAGGTCGGAGAAGAGGTCCAGGCAGGCGATCTCCTCGTGGAACTCGACACGGAACGGTCAAGGCTCCAGCTGGAGCAGGCGGAGGCCAATCTGGCCTCGGCGGAAGCCCAGCTGGCGAAGCTCAAGGCCGGCCCCGGGGCTCAGGAGGTTGAGGCCAGCGAGGCCAACGTGCGGGCCGCCGAGGCGCAGGTCGGCGTGGCGGCAGCCGAGCGGGATCAAGTTGCGGCCGGCGCCGGTCAGGCCGCGATCGCATCGGCCGAGGCCGAGGTCGCCTCAGCTTTGACCCAGCAGAAGAAGGCCTACGACTGGCACGAGACAACGATGGAGTGCCGGACGATCGAGAAGGACGCCGGAGACGTGATTCCCATCGGCGGCGGCCAGACGATCACGCTGACCCAGGGTTTCGAGAGGACCATCTGCCCCCTTCTGGGCGTTCCGGAGGAACAGGCTCGCTACCGCCTAGAGGCCGCCGACGAGGCTCTTGAGGCTGCTCGAGCGCGCCTGGACGAGGCCGAGGCGGGATCCGACGTAAACCAGCTGAGCGCTGCCCAGTCGAACGTAGCGGCTGCCGCCGCGCAGCGGGATGCAACCCGCGCCCAGCTCGACTTGCTGGTGAAAGGGGCCTCGCGCGGACAGATCGAAACTGCAGAGTCGAATCTCGATCAGGCGGCGGCTACTGTCGAACAAGCCAGGATTACCCTGGAACAGGGCCGCCTGGAGGCACCTCTCGACGGGGTCATCGCCGCCGTCGATGCCCTGGTGGGCCAGCAGGCCGCGGCAGGCGTGCCCATCGTTACCGTGATCGATCCCTCCGTCTTCCACGTGACCATCGGGGTCGATGAGCTCGACGTGGGACGCCTCGACATCGGTCAACGGGCCAACCTCTCCTTCGATGCACTGCCGGACACGGCGGTCACCGGCACGGTGAACCACATCGGTGAGGTCGCGGCGTTGGACAGCGGGATCGTGACGTACGACGTACGCATCGACCTCGCGCCCACCGAGGCGCCCATCAAGAGCGATATGACAGCCAGCGCCACCATCGTCGTGGAGGAGATCCCTGATGCACTGATGATACCTACCTGGGCCATCCACGTCGACCGGGAGAGCGGTCAGTACTATGTGCGTCGGCGCACACCGGGCGGCTTCGAGCGCGTGGATGTGACGTTGGGGGCGCGGCACGAGGGTGTTGCTCAGGTGGTGAGCGGCCTCTCCGCCGGCGACGAGGTTGTGCGGTTGCCAGAGTCCTCACAGTTCAACTTCGGGGAGGGGTTCGGCGAATGAACGCCATGAACGCACCCGTTATCGAGCTTCACGACATCAGCAAGGTCTACCAGATGGGAGAGGTGGAGGTGCACGCCCTCCGAGGCGTCTCGCTCGAGATCTACCAAGGTGAGATCTTGACCATCATGGGCCCATCAGGCTCCGGTAAGTCGACTATGATGAACGTCATCGGCTGCTTGGATCAGCCGACCGCGGGCACCTACCTACTTGAAGGCGACGATGTCGGCCATCTCCACGACGACCAACTTGCAGAGATCAGGAACCGGCGCATCGGTTTCGTCTTTCAGACCTTCAACCTGCTTGCGCGTACGACGGCGCTCCAGAACGTCACCCTGCCCCTCATCTACGCCGGAGTGAGCCGGAGCGAGCGGCGCGAACGGGCGCGGGAAGCCCTGGAGACCGTGGGGCTTGAACACCGCCTGGATCACCTTCCGACGGAGCTCTCGGGCGGTCAGCAGCAGCGTGTAGCCATCGCCCGGGCCCTGGTCAATCGTCCATCCATCATCCTCGCCGACGAGCCGACGGGTAACCTCGACAGCAAGTCGGGTGCCGAGGTGATGGCCGTGCTCCAGGGATTGAACCGCGATAGCGAGATGACCGTCATCCTGGTCACACACGATCCCAAGATCGCGCGCCACACGGAGCGTATCATTCATCTCTACGACGGCGCCATCACCCACAACGAAAGGGTTGACGAGCCTTTGGTCGCGGAGCCGGATGAGGACCCAACCGATGAATCCTCAGGCGCGTCGGACGGCCCGGCGCCGGAAGGCCCGGCGGCAAACGACGGGACCCAGTCCACTCCGTCCGACGCCGTGCCCGTCCTGCAGCGGGGCCTGCCCCAGGGAGGTCACACCTCGTGAGCTTCCTAGAGAGCGTTCGCATCGCCCTGCGGGCCCTGACCGCCAACAAGCTCCGTTCCGCCCTGACGATGCTGGGCATCATCATCGGCGTGGGCGCCGTCATCGCCCTCATGTCGGCCGGCGAGGGTGTCTCCGCCTACGTGGAGGACCAGTTCCGCGGTTTCGGCTCCAACCTTCTCTTCGTCGTCCCCGGAGCAGCTGAGCAGGCCACCGCTGGTCAGCCCGGCACCATCGTGGGCGGTGCCGAGCTGACGAACGACGACGTCGAGGCCCTGCGTGATCCGATCCGAGCCCCGGACGTCGTCGCGGTCTCACCCACTGTCGTCCAGACGACCATCGTCGCCACGGCCAGGGAGGACATGGTCTCTCGCGTCGAGGGCGTCGCACCCGACTACGCTGCCATCCGCAAGTGGTTTCCGGCCGCGGGCGAGTTCATCCGCGAGACCGACGTGGAGGCCCGATCGAGGGTCGCCGTGCTCGGTCAGGACGTCGTCGACGAACTCTTCCCAGACAATCCGTTTCCGCTGGGAGAGACGATCAAGATCAACGACGTGCTCTTCCGCATCATCGGCGTCATGGAGAGCAAGGGGGGCTCGTCATTCGGCAGCCAGGACGAGACCGTCCTCGTACCCCTGACCACCATGCAAACCCGTCTCGTCTCGATGCGTAGCCAGTCCGGCGACTATCAAGTCTCGCAGATTATCGTCGAGGCATCCAACAAGGACCGCATCGATGCCGCCTCACAGCAGGTGGCCACGATCCTGCGCGATCAGCACGAGATCGACTTCACGGACGAGGACGATTTCACCATCATCAGCCAGGAGGACATCATCAGCATCTTCGGCAACATCACCAACGTGCTGACGACATTCCTCGGGGCTATCGCCGGCATCAGTCTGCTGGTGGGTGGCATCGGCATTATGAACATCATGCTCGTGTCCGTCACCGAGCGGACCCGCGAGATTGGACTGCGCAAGGCCGTCGGCGCACGCCGCAGCGACATCCTCGGGCAGTTCCTCCTGGAGGCGATGACCCTCTCCTTGGTCGGTGGCCTGCTGGGAATCGGACTGGGGGCTCTGGGCGCGTCCATCATCTCCAGTCTCGTTGACGGGTTCGATGCCGTCGTCACGCCCCAGGCCGTGATCCTGGCGACCACGTTCTCGGCCGCTGTGGGCCTCATCTTCGGCGTCTATCCAGCGCGCCGGGCCTCCCTCCTCAATCCCATCGAGGCCCTCCGCTACGAGTAGCATCCGCAGATTTCGCAGATTTCGCAGATTGGTTAACCCTTTGCCGCGATGATCGGGGGCGTGATCCCTTAGAACCGCCGGAGTGTACGAAGCGCTTGCGTTCCAACGAGGGCGTGCCAAAGTTCAAGAGCAGCCCGGTTTGCAGCCCAGCCGCTCTCAGGTAGTTGTTGACTTGGGATATCTCGGCGCCGCTCAGCCGCTTGAGAGCCTTGAGTTCGACAATGACGGTGTCATAGCAGAGGAAATCGGCTCGATAGGTAGCGTTCAGCCGCCGACCTCTGTACGAAATGGGGAACTCAACCTCGCGCTGGCAGGGGATGTCCCGAATACCCAACTCGATGGCGAGGGCTTCTTGATAGACGCATTCCAGGAAGCCGCATCCTAGCTCCCGATATACGGCCAAGGCCGCCCCAATAATCGCCTAGGTCCTCGGATCGTTCTTTTCCATACTCGTCCCCTCCCTGATCAACAGATGGCAGCCGCGGCACTACGCAGAGTACTCAGATTCCTCAAAGAAGCCCGATCTGCGTAATCTGCGCAATCTGTGGATCAAGTTAGCCGCTGTTGGACGCCGTACCACGCCTCGTAGACCACCTTCAACGCCGCGAAGGACGTGATGTCCGAATGGTCCAAGGGAGGCGAGACCTCCACCACATCCATGGCCCGCACCGGCAGCTCCCGACAGACCGGACGCACCAACTCCAGTAGATCCCGCGTACTCGGCCCACCCCCCTCCGCGTAGCCGGTGCCGGGCGCAAACGCCGGATCGAGGCCGTCGATGTCCACGGTCAGATAGACCGCACCAAGATCCCCCAGTGCCTCCACCACCTCCTCCGCCACGGCCTCCACCCCGCGCCGATAACACTCCCGCGCCGAGTACCAGCGCATCTCCGGATGGTTCTCCATGAAGCTCCACTCCTGCCCCGCGATGGACCGCAGCCCCACGAAGATGAGTCTCTCGGGCTCCAGCCCCGCCAGCTCCAGCGCCCGGCGCTCCGTGCAGGCGTGGGACCAGCGATGCCCGCTGTGGCTGTCGAACAGGTCCGGGTGGGCGTCGAAGTGCACGACACCGAAGGGACGGTCCCACGCCCTATCGCACGCGCGCATCAGGGGAATCGTCACCGAGTGATCCCCACCGAGGAAGAGCGCAAACGGGTGTCCTAGCACGTCCAGAGCCCGTGCCTCGACCATGCCGAAGTAACGCGTCCACTCGAGGTCCACCGGCACGTCCCCGTGGTCGCGCACCGAGACGGTCAACGGCTGACCCTCGTCCGCGCACCGCGCCAGGTGATTGCTCAGCTCCCTGAGCCTCGCCGGGGCGGCCGCCGCGCCCGAGCGAAAACTGACCCCGCCATCGAACGGAACACCGAGCACGCCGATGGTAGCCATCCCCGGTCGATCCTCGACCCCCTGTGTCAGGCCGCTCCAGATCCCTCTGGCTGCTTGGTGTGGTGATCTTTGAGACATCGCCGCTCCTTTCTCTTGACACCCAAAAAATCCAACGAACTCTTCTGCCATCGCAGACACGGTTGGCAGCAGACGCCTCCAGAACGGGACGCATTCACGAAGACCTTTACGATCTGCGCTGCATACCACAAACAAAAACCCACCCCCGTGCCTTCCGGCAGCTTGGGGTGGGTCTTAGTTCCACGTCCCTCCATGGATCCGACCGTTGCTGGTCAGGCCGCAGCTCGCGTCGCTGCCCGCTGGCGGGCCGTCTTCTCCCACACCACCAGTAGGGGCACGGCGATGAAGATCGCCGAGTACGTCTCGCTCACCATTCCGACCAGCAGCACGGAGATGAAGGGTTTGATGGTCTCGCCACCGAAGAGGATGATGGCGACCATGACGAACATCGCATTGAGCTGCGTCGCCAGAGAGCGGTGGATCGTCTCCAGGATCGAGCGGTTAACGACCTTCTCGAAGGGCTCACGGCGGTACTTGGGGATATTCTCACGGATGCGATCGAAGACCACGATGACGTCCTGTACCGAGAAGCCGATCACCGTCAGCGTGGCCGTCAAGAAGAGAGAGTCGACCTCCCAACCGGCCACGATGCCCATTAGAGCGAAGAAGCCGAAGGCGATGATCAGATTGTGACTCATCCCGGCAATGGTGCAGACACCGTAGCGGAACGCGTTCGGTACCTTGCGGAAGGAGAACCACATGAAAGCCACGATAATCAACGAGGCGACCAGAATCGCGAGCCCTGCCGCCCGAGCCACCTCGGTGCCGATGGCTGGCTCCACTGTGTCGAAGGTCAGTGCGTCTCGATTGAGCGTGCCGACCCCCTCAAGCGCACTTAGGAGCTCGCCAACCTCCTCAGCGGTGACCTCGCGGGTGCGGACCTGCCAGCGGTATTCGTCCGGCGCCCCCAGGGGCTGGACGATGGCGCTCTCCAGACCGAACTCCCCGAAGACGTCGCGAATCTGATCCTCATCCACTGCATCCTCGAACTCAAGCACGAAGATCGAGCCACCGGTGAAATCAATGCCGATGCGCAGCGGTTGCCCGTAGCGGGCGTATGAGAACCCCATCGCCGCGATGCTCAGGGCGATCAGAATGCCGGAGAAAATGAAATACCAGCGTCGTTTCTGGACAATATTGAACATACCTATACTCCCAAGACCCATTCCCGCTCGGATAGCCACTTCTCGGCACCGATGGCCACCTGTCGGACAAAAGTGCGTGTGGCAAAGACAGCCGTGAAGAGGTTGACCATCGTGCCAAGCGCCAGCGTGATGGCGAAGCCCTTCACGATGCTCGCCCCGAAGTTCGTGCCGAACAAGAAGAGGATGGCGCAGATGATCAAGGTCGAGAGCTGCCCGTCCCGGATAGAAGGCCAGGCCCGTCCAAAGCCCATGTCAATCGCCCGGGCCAGTCCGCGTCCGGACCGCAGCTCCTCCTTCATACGCTCGAAAATCAGGATGTTGGCATCGACGGCCATCCCTGCCGATAGGATGAAGCCCGCGATGCCCGGCAGCGTCAGCGTGATGGGAATGAGCTTGTAGAGCGCCAGGTTGATGAGCACGTAGATGACCAGCGCCAGATCGGCTAGGCCACCGGGCAGCCGGTAGTAGACCAGCATGAAGAGCAGCACCACGCTCAGCCCGATCACGCCAGCCCGCACCGATCGATTGACCGACTCCTCACCCAGCGTAGCGCCGACGCGGTTGAAGCTCTCCACCCGCAGTGGCATCGGCAAGGCACCGTAGCGCAGCTGGATCGCCAGCTGGCGCGCCTCTTCGAGGGTGAAGGCGCCCGAGATAGAGCCGCGACCGCCTGGGATGGGCTCGCGAATCGTCGGACAGGAGATGACCTGCTTATCGAGCACGATACACAGATACTGACCCACGTGAGACGCCGTGTACTGGCTGAAGATCTGGGCCGCATCCTGGTCGAGCTCGAAAGGGATCACGTACTGGTTCTGCTCCGTCCGATCCAGCCCCACATTGGCCAGGTCAGCACCAGTGAGGATCGTCTCGAAGACCCTCGCCGGCGCCTGCGGTTCGGTGGGCTCCGTGGGGGGCACCTCCTCCGTATCCGTGACGTCCAACGAGTCGACGATCTCCGCCGTCGGCGTCAGCGACGCGGTGCCTGTCAGCGCGTCACCTTGGGCCGCCTCCGGGCCGCCAAGGCTGGTGGTGATGACAGTGTCCGGGGTTACCGGGCTAAACCCGGCGTCCACGAACTCGAGAAGAGCCGTGCCCTTGATCGTTTCGACCGCCTCCTCTGGGTCCTCGATGCCTGGCAGCTCCACGATGATGCGCCGCTCTCCCTGCGCCTGCACGACGGGCTCCGTCAGTCCCAGGCTGTTGACGCGGCTTTCCACGATGCGCCGCGCCGTCTCCATAGAACCGGCCTCAAACTCCTGGCCCTCCGCCGGGTCGGCGGCGAGCAGCACCTTCAGCCCCCCCTGGAGGTCCAGCCCCAGCCGGAGCGCGATCTCGCGTTGCGCCTCTGGCTGCCAGAAGAGGAGGCTCTCCACCCACGCCGGGTGGTTGATGTTGAGCGCGACAAAGAGGGCGATAAGAGCAATGACGATGATGGCGGCAAGGCGCCATGTCCTAGCTTGGCTCATGCGATGTCCTTTCCATGACGTGTCCATAACGTGGGAGAAGCGCGGCACGAAGATGATGCATCGGTCAAGGTGCCTGGGCTTTCTCTCTCGCGGGCAGCTGGTTGACGCCGCCCTTTCGCAAACCCGCCCCCAAGCTGGGGGCTGGTCGCACGACTATCCTGCTGGCGGTTCCGGGGCCTTCACGCCCTTCCAGGAAAGCCCCGCAAGGCTCAGATTATAGCAGTTGGCGGCAGGCTGTCAATCTGTGGGAGGCGGGAGCAAGAAGCAGGGCGAAGGGCGCCGGGATCTGGCGATGAGCACACGTCCCACCTGACCGCCAGTCAGTGCACCGCATGCGATGCGCGAAACCCAATGCCCGACGTGCATGACCCCCAGACTGGGGGGTTTCAACCGCTGATGAGGGTGCCAGCATCCTCATCCTTGCCCAGGAGGGCACGAGTAAGCAGGCCGGGCTCGCAACCCGTCATGATCTGGACACGAGCATCCGGGTGTCGGCCGACGAGGTCGATCATCTGGGCCACCTTATCCAGCATGCCGCCGGTTACGTCCACCCCGTCGGAGCCTGAGAGAGCATGCCGCCAGCCGGCATAGCTGTCCGGCGTAATCATCGGAACGACCTCGCTGTCGTCATCCAGGACCCCTGGCACGCGACTCAGCAGGAGAATGCGGGAGGGGCGCAGCGCATCAGCCAGGTAGACGAAGAGGTCCTCGGTGGAGGCGATGGTCCCGCCCCGGATGTCGTCCAGCGCCACGTCCCCATAGATCAGGGGCACCAGGCCGTGTGCCAGCGCCTCGCGAATAGGCCGCAGGTTGAGATGCTTCACGGCCCCGTCGTGACACACGACCGATGCCGATGGTTGAAAGCTCAACGTCGGGACCCGAGCCTTCAGGAACGCATCGGTCACCAGCCGATTCAGGCGCGCCGCTGCGGCCGCCACCTCGGCGTAACCCCGCCACTCGGCCTCCGTACGTACGCCCGCCTGGGTCGCGTACGGCTCGGCCGCCCAGTGGCCGAACGAACCGGATCCGTGGCCGAGGAGCACCCGCCGCCCTGGCTCAGCATCGAGCGCCTCCCGCACCTCAGCGGCCAGCCGATCAATGACGTCGAACCGCGCCGTGTAGGCCTCGCTCTTGTCCGTGATGAGCGATCCGCCTAGCTTGACGAACGTGAGGTCCGCAGCCCGGGACCCGCCAGACATCCCAGACATCATCCCGCCCCGCCTCTACACGCCACCGCCCCTCCACGCCACCGACCCTTCACGTATCCCCGTCCTCCACATCCCGCTGTTCCGAAGGGATCGTGATTTCGGTCAGTTGACCACTAGGTGGGCGTATGATGGAGATCACG
>CAZIWL010000114.1:0-13747 GCA_964542755.1 uncultured Anaerolineales bacterium | reverse complement strand
GAATCATCTCTAGCCAATCCGCGGTCGGTCCGCGACAACTCGTTAGTGCACCCGCAGTGAGTCATCAACTTGCGTCAGGCCCCTTTGAGCGTTATACTAGCACGTTGGATTCGGGGCGTCTGGAGGGGCGCGATAGCTCGGAGGATTGATGACGCGAGATATGCTTAAGGTGGAGGGGTTGTCGGTCCGCCGTCCAGGCGCCGAGGTGCTGCGCAATGTGGACCTCAACGTCGGCGCCGGGGAGGTGCATGCCCTGTTGGGCCTCAACGGCTCGGGCAAGACGAGCCTGGCCCTGGCGTTGATGGGGGCAGAGGGGTATGGGCCCGAGAAAGGCCGGATCCACCTGGATGGACGGGACATCACCGATCTCTCGGTGACAGAGCGGGCGCAGCTCGGTCTGACGCTGGCTTGGCAGCATCCGGCCCGGTTTGAAGGGCTGATGGTGGCTGACTACCTGGCGCTGGGCATGGAGGAACCGTCCCGCGAGCGCATGCAGGAGGCATTGGAAGCGGTGGCGCTGGCCCCGCGCGCCTATATGGGGCGGGCGGTGGACACGGCACTCTCCGGCGGGGAGCGGAAGCGGATCGAGCTGGCGGCCGTCTACGCCATGGAACCACGCCTTGCGATCCTCGACGAACCGGACTCGGGCATCGACGTGCTCTGTCTGGAGGACGTGATTGCCCTGATCCGCCGCATGGCGGCCGGGGGGACTTCGGTGTTGTTGATCACGCACCGTGACGAGATGACCAGCGTGGCCGATCGGGCTTCCTTGATGTGTGCGGGGACTGTGGTCGAGACCGGAGAGACCCAAGAGGTGCGCCAATACTTCGCACGGCGCTGCCGCCCGCACGGAGATCTGTTGGGCAGCCAGCCCTGGGGTACGCTGGCCGGTGGCACGTACCAGCGCGTGGTCGCGGAGGAGGCTGCCGGTGAGTGAGGCGACAAAGGCTGCGAGGTTGGACGTGGGATCGGGACGACGTGACCCCGCGTGGGCGGGCGAGTTTGAGGCGATGCTCGATGCCTACGAGAAGGCCGGCGGCAAGCCGGACGTCTTGCAGGGAAAACGGGTCGCCAGCGCCGTCATCAGCGCCAGCGACGTGCTTTCGGTCAACGAGGTGGAAGGCGTGACGATCGAGGCCGAGGGATTGGACGACGGTGTCCGGGCGCACATCACCGTGGCGCCGGGGACGAAGTTGGACCATCCGGTCCATCTGTGTTTTGGGATGACCCAGACGGAGGGGGTGCAGCGCATTAACTCGACCTACGAGATCGGCGAGGGGGCCGAGGTCGGATTCCTGGCGCACTGTACATTCCCCAATGCGGTGAAGCTGCAGCATATCATGGACGCAGAGATCCACATCGGCGCCGGGGCGACGATGCGCTACAGGGAGGCTCATTACCACGGGCCCGAGGGCGGTATCGAGGTACTGCCCACGACCCGTGCACGGGTGGGCGAGGGCGGGCGGTTGGAGACGGAGTTCAATCTGACGGAGGGACGCGTTGGGCGCATGGCGATTGAGTTCGAGGTGGACGTCGAGGCCCACGGGGTGGCCGAGTTGATCGCCAAGGCTTACGGGTCCGACGATGACGACATCTCTGTGAACGAGGTCGTCCGCCTGAACGGCGAGGGTGCCCGCGGCGTGACGAAGACCCGGGTGGCGGTGCGGGATCGGGCGAAGAGCGAGATTACCACGACGGCCGAGGGGAATGCGCCGCAGGCCCGGGGCCACATGGACTGCACGGAGATTGTGCGCGGCGCCGCTGAGGCGCGCAACATCCCCATCGTGGTGGTGCGGGATGACCGGGCCAGGGTGACACACGAGGCGGCTATCGGCAGCGTCGGCAAGAAGGAGCTGGAAACACTGATGGCGCGCGGCCTGGAAGAGGAAGAGGCCGTGGACGTGATCATCCGGGGTATGCTGCGAGGGTAGTCGGGTCGGAGAGACCTAAGAGGTCTTCAGGAAGGTCCGTGATTCTAGGACCTCTTGTCCGCGAGCCTGGACACTAGTCGAGTTGGGGATTTCAGGTAGAGTCTTAGGGTCGGCAACGTGGGCGGCTCGTGTTCCCTCAATTGGCGGCGATGCACGGAGGTTCAGAGAGCATATGACATCGAGGTTGGGCGGTGGATGGTCGAGGTACGGGCTGCAGGTGCTGGTCGTGCTCGCGGCGCTGGCGCTGGTGTGGTATGGGGTCGGGGTGTCCGTCAAGGCTGAGGACGGGCCGACCGTGCGTCTGGTCTACTTCCATGCGCTCGATTGTGACCACTGCAGGGTCGTGATTGAGGAGGTGCTTCAACCTCTCCAGACCGACTACGGGGACCAGCTAGAGATCAAGATGGTCGAGATCTCGGAGCCGGAGAACTACGAGCTCCTGATCAAGACGGAAGAGGCCTTCGAGATTCCCCCGGAGGAGAGAGGGCTGCCGACCCTGGTCATCGACGGACAGGTGATGGTCGGTGAGGATGAGATTCGGGAGGAGCTCCCGTGTATGCTCGATCCATGTCTCGCCGCAGGCGGGACGTCGTGGCCAGACGTGCCCGGACTGGAGGGCGTGGCATCGGAATCGAGCGTGGATTTTGGAGCCGGCTTCGGGTTCGACGACGACGTGGAGCCCTGCGGGCCCGAGGGTGAGGCTGCCTGTGAGGGGCCGAATCCGATCTGGATTGCCTACTTCTACCAGGTGGGCTGTCAGGAGTGCAGCCGGGCCGAGTATGACATCAAGTACGTGAAATCCAAGTATCCCCAGATTGTGGTGGAGGAGTTTGACGTTCAAGAGAGGACCGCCCTGGAGGAGTGGTTGGGAGAGCGAGCCGGGGTGCCCGAGAGGAAGCGCCTTGCTACGCCCTCGCTGTTTGTGGGCGACGACTACCTGATTGGTGAGGAGATCACATCTGACGCGCTGCTGGAGCTGGCGGAGAGGTACGCACCCACAGGGGCTGAGAAGTTCTGGGCGGAATTCGACCCCGAGGCGGCGAAGCAAGGCATCGTGGAGCGTTTCCGTTCCTTCGGGCCATTGACCGTCGTATTCGCCGGGCTGGTCGATGGCCTCAATCCGTGTGCATTTGCGACCCTGGTTTTCTTCGTCTCCTATCTGACGTTGAGCAACCGGGAGGGACCGGAGATCCTGGCGGTGGGTGCGACGTTCACGCTGGGCGTTTTCCTCGCCTATCTGGGGGTCGGTCTCGGTCTTTACGAATTGCTGGGCATGATGGGTAGTCTCCTCACGCGGTTGGGCCGATGGGTTTACGGCCTGACAGCGGCAGTCTGCGCCGTGCTCGCGCTGGTGAGCTTGAGGGACTTCTTCAAGGCCCGCAAGGGTGAGATCGGCGAGATGAGCCTCAATCTCCCGCATGCGCTGCGGAAACGGATCAACACCGTGATCCGGAAGGGGCGGGAGACGGAGACGTACGTGGTGGGGGCCTTTGTCACAGGTATCGTGGTCTCCTTCCTGGAGCTGGCGTGCACGGGGCAGGTTTACCTGCCAACGATCATCTTCGTGACCAGCGTCCCAGAGCTGCGCGTGCGGGCGGTACTGTACCTGGTGATCTACAATCTGCTGTTCGTGATGCCGCTGATCGTGGTCTTCATTCTGGCCTACTACGGAACCACGTCCAAGGACCTGACCCGTTTCCTCCAGCGGAACGCGCCAGCCGTGAAGCTGGGAATGGTGATGCTCTTCGCCTCGCTGGCTATCTGGCTGGGATCCTCCTTGATCTAGCGGGCCGATGGACTGGGCAGGCGGTTCTTGAACCATCGAACGTGTCTGCCTGGGCCAGAAGTAGCGCCGTGGCGGGTCGGGGAGCCGACAGGCGTGGTCTCTGGACTAGGATGTCGTTCGTGGTATCATTTGCGCTCGGCGTGTGAGTGAATCGATCAAGAGTCAAGTTGGGAGTTCGTCAAAATCATGAAGAACATTGCGGTTGTCGGTGTCGGGTACGTGGGCCTGGTGACTGGTGTCTGCCTCTCCGATTTGGGGAACCGGGTCGTGTGTGTCGACATTGATGAGGATAAGATTGAGAGCCTCAGACAGGGCGAGATGCCGATCTATGAGCCGGGGCTCGAGGACCTGGTCGAGCGGAACGTGCGCTCGGGGCGGCTGAGCTTCACGACCTCCTATGAGGAAGGGCTGACGGATGCCGATTTCGTGTTCATCGCCGTGGGCACGCCCGAGGGCGTGGACGGGGAGGCCGATCTTCGGTACGTGCGCATGGCGGCTCAGTCGATCGCTGACCAGATGGACCATCCGCTGGTTATTGTCAACAAGGCGACCGTGCCGGTGGGGACGGGGGACTGGGTGGCGGACCTGATACGTCAGTATCGAAACGGCGACGTCGAGTTCGCAGTGGTCTCCAATCCAGAGTTCCTCCGAGAGGGGTCGGCCATCAGCGATTTCCTTGAGCCGGACCGCGTGGTTCTTGGATCCCTCAATCGGGAGGCCGCGGAGAAGGTGGCGCAGCTTTATCTGCCGCTTCGGACCACCATCATGATCACGGATCTGCGGACGGCCGAGATGATCAAGTACGCCTCGAATGCCTTCCTGGCGACGCGCATCTCGTTCATCAACGAGATTGCGAATATCTGCGAGGCGCTGGGCGCGGACGTCAAGGAAGTGGCATCGGGTATGGGGTACGATACTCGCATCGGCCACGGCTATCTCGACGCGGGTGTGGGGTACGGTGGGAGTTGTTTTCCCAAGGACGTGAAGGCCCTCACGTACATGGCGGAGATCAAGGGGCGGCATCCTCAGCTGCTCCGGGCTGTTATAGACATCAACGACGACCAGCGCCGGCAGGTGGTGCGGAAGCTCGACGAGGCGCTGGGCGGCCTGCGGGGCAAGACGGTGGGGCTGCTGGGCCTGGCCTTCAAGCCGAACACGGACGACATGCGGGAGGCCCCCGCTGCCTACATCGCCCGCATGCTGGAGTCCGCGGGTGCCAACGTGCGGGGCTACGATCCGGTGGCCGGCGAAGTAGCCGCACGGGCACTTCCCAAGCTGGAGCTTCAGGCCGACGCGTATGCCCTGGCAGATGGCTGCGACGCCCTCGTCGTCGTCACCGAGTGGAATGAGTTCAAGAATCTGGACCTGGCCCGAATCCACTCATTGATGGCCGGCAACGTGATTATCGATGGGCGGAATATCTATGAGCCGGATCAGATGGCGGAGCTGGGGTTCTACTATCGAGGTATCGGACGGGGCTACGAGTCCTGTTGACCGGCTTACGGCCGGTGGCTATAGGGAGGGAATCGGGGAGCGTTGAGGTCTGTGAATGACGGTGTCGTAGAGAAAACTCTGTTGACCGGCTTACGGCCGGTGGCTATAGGGAGGGAATCGGGGAGCGTTGAGGTCTGTGAATGACGGCGTCGTAGAGAAAACCCTGTCGAACGGGTTGTCAGTTCTGGTGAAAGAGATCCATACCGCGCCGGTGGCGAGCTTCTGGGTCTGGTACCGCGTGGGAAGCCGAAACGAGCACATCGGCGTGACGGGAATCTCTCATTGGGTGGAGCATATGCTCTTCAAGGGGACCTCGAGGTTCCCGAAGGGCGCTGCGGAGAAGGCGATAGCCCGCGAGGGGGGCGTGTTCAACGGTGCGACCTCCCACGATTTCACCGCCTACTTCGCCACGCTTCCGACGGATCGGATCGATCTCTCTCTGGAGATCGAGGCTGACCGCATGGGAAATGCTGCGTTCGCGCCCGAAGAGGTGGAGGCGGAACGGACGGTGATCATCAGCGAGCGTCAGGGCGCGGAGAACAGCCCCGAGTTTCTGCTGGAGGAGGAGGTGATGGGTGCATCGCTGCGTGTCCATCCCTACGGCAGCCCGACGGTGGGCCATCTCTGCGACTTGAAGGCGATCACTCGAGAGCAGCTGTACGACCACTACCGAACGTACTATGTGCCGAACAACGCGCTGGCCGTCGCTGTAGGAGATTTCGAGGCTGAGGCTATGGTGGAGGCCATCGAGCGGCACTTCGGCGGCGTGCCCGCGGGGGATGAGGTTCCCGAGGTCACCGCTGTGGAGCCGCCACAGCGAGGCGAGCGCCGTGTGATGGTTTGCCGTCAAGGGTTGGTCCCGTACTTGACGGTGGCGTTCCACGCGCCACCAGTGAGGGATAGGGACTTCTTTGGGCTGACGGTGCTGAACGCGATTCTTACCGGTGCAAGCTCGATGACGTTCATGGGGAGTGGTTTGACGAACAAGAGCTGTCGGCTTTATCAGGCCCTGGTGGGCAAGGGGCTGGCCGTGGACGTCTCCGGTTTTCTCCTGCCCTCGATCGATCCCTACCCGTACACGTTGTCCGTCGTCGTCCGACCTGATCGGGATCCGGACGGGGTGGAAGAGGCGCTGGACCGCGAGTTGGAGCGGGTGATGAGCGACGCAGTCCATCAGGACGAGGTGGACAAGGCGATCAAACAGGCCAAGGCACAGTACGCCTACTCGAAGGAGTCCGTCACAGGCCAGGCGCTTTGGCTGGGGTTCGGTGAGATTTTCGCCGATCAGGGGTGGGCGGAGGCCTACCTGGACAATCTTGGTGCTGTGACGGTCGAGGACGTCCGGAGGGCCGCGCGGACGTATCTGGCGGCTTCCAACCGTACGGTCGGCTGGTACCTGCCTGTGGGCAGTGGGGCTGCCTAGCGTGATGGACCTGTTGAGGCGATATGGAGTTAGCGCTGCCGAAGGCGGCCCGCGAGGACCGAGTGCCGGGCCCCCGCGATCCGCCGGCAGCTGTGAGGTGACGATGGCTGTTCCTGGAGCCCACGACATTGATCGATTCGAGCTTGCGAATGGGATCACGCTTCTGGTGCGTGAGAATCACGCCAATCCTGCTGTGGTCATGACAGGCTACCTGCAGGTGGGGGCTTATGACGAATCGCCGCAGAAGGCGGGATTGGCGGATTTCGTCGCTGACGGGCTGATGCGGGGCACGGAGCGGCGGTCTTTCGACGCGATCTACGAAGCGCTGGAGTCGGTCGGCGCGAGTATGGGGGTGAGCGGCGGCACACACGCCACCGGTTTCGGGGGCAGGTGCCTGTCGGAGGACGTCCCGATGCTGCTGGAGACGCTGGCCGAGGTGCTCCGGGAACCCTCCTTTCCGGGAGACGAGATAGAGAAGCTCCGCGGGGAGATTCTGGCTGATCTGGCCGAGCGGACTCACGACACGAGCCGCATGGCGAGCCTCGCTTTCTACGAGCTGGCTTACCCGGAAGGGCATCCCTACGCGATCAGCGCGAGCGGCTACCCAGAGACGATCAAAGCCATCGATCGCGACGACCTGGTGGGATTCCACCGCGAGGGGTATGGTTCGGAAGGCATGACGATGGTGGTGGTTGGCGCCGTCGATGCCGAACTGTTGGGAGCCCGTGTGGAGCGCGCGCTGGGCGACTGGCGCGGCCAGACATTTGAGCGCGAACCGCTGCCCGAGACCCGCCAGCTGACCGAGGTTCGTGAACGGCGTGTGACCGTCGAGGACAAGACACAGTCGAACATCGTGTTAGGCTATCCGGGCCCAGCGCGGACGGATCCAGGCTTCCTGGACGCACGGGTCTGTAACACGATCCTGGGTGTCTTCGGTCTTATGGGACGGCTGGGGGAGAAGGTCCGGGACGAGCAAGGACTGGCGTATACGTCCTACAGCAGCCTGAGCGGCGGGCCGGGGCCGGGGCCGTGGCGGGTGGTGGCGGGCGTCGATCCTGTGAATGAAGAGAAGGCCATTGGGAGCATACGGGCAGAGATCCGCCGCATGTGCGACGAACTGGTGGGTGAGGATGAGCTGCGGGACAGTCAGGCCTATCTTACGGGGTCGATGCCGCTCCAACTGGAGACGAACTCCGGGGTGGCAAGGACGATTCTGAGTATGGAGCGGTACGGATTGGGGCTGGACTACCTGGAGCGGTACCGGGAACTGATTGAGGGCGTGACGGCGGAGGATGTGCGGAGAGCGGCACGGCGGTGGCTCGACCCCGATGCCTACGCCCTGGCGGTTGCTGGTCCGCCGGAGGCTTGAGTTGTGCAGGATGGAATGAGCGAAGACAGGGCGACGGCTCTGGGCGCTGACACCCAGACGCGTCGTCGGCGAGGGGCGGAGTAGACAGCGCGTGTTGAGCACAGGGGTTGACTTGATCGAGATCGTGCGCGTCGAGCGGGCGCTGGAGCGGCACGGTGAGCGTTTCCTCGAGCGGGTCTTCACCGCGGAGGAGATTGCCTATTCGCGGCGTCGGCCAGCCGAGCTGGCGGCCCGGTTTGCGGCGAAGGAGGCGGTGGCGAAGGCGCTGGGCGTTGGGATGCGCATGATGGCCCGAGATGGGATCGGCTGGCGGGAGGCCGAGATCCTAGGGGACGGGCGGGGAAAACCGCTGGTCCGCTTGTGCGGTCGCGCGGCGGAACGGGCGGATGAGTTGGGTCTGGAGGACTGGGCTGTGAGTTTGAGCCATACAAGGGAGCACGCCATCGCGTTCGTGATAGCGCAATAGCGGCTGGTGCGGGTGAGACCAGGGTAGCGGAACCCCGGGAGTGTGGTTTGCTCTCGGGGTTCTCGCGTCATGGGCCAGCAGGCCGGGCGTGCTGAGGCGCCCGGCAGCCGAGGGTGGATCTTGTTGGCAGTTCAGAAGGGCGTCTGCGGCGGCCGCGGGGATCTTGTCCGATGGCCGGGCCTATGGTACACTTGCGCAAGATGAGATGGTGGGCCTGGCGGGCGTGGGCAATCCGCTGTGTGTTGTCTCCACGGCCGTCCGGTTCGATACTCGCCGTGCATCGGGCCGACCGATCGTTTGAGCAATTGGGACGGCTGACTTCGCGGATAACCGCTTGAGATGGAAGGAACCTAGCACAATGACTGATAAGAAAGGCCGCGTCTTCTCCGGCGCCCGACCGACCGGGCGTCAGCATCTGGGCAACTACCTGGGGGCGATTCGGAATTACGTGGCACTACAGGAAGACTATGACTGTGTCTACTGCATCGTCGACCTCCACGCACTGACGACGTTGGAGGACACGTCGACGCTGCGGGAGTGGACGTACGAGATGGCCCTGGATTGGCTGGCGGCAGGGATCGATCCGGACGAGCAGGACACGATTCTGTTCATCCAGTCCCACGTGCCCCAGGTGACTGAGCTCCACACCCTGCTGTCGATGGTGACCCCCCTGGGGCGCCTCACGCGGCTCCCCACGTTCAAGGAGAAGGTGAGGCAGCATCCAGAGAACATCAACTACGGGCTGGTGGGTTATCCGGTATTGATGGCGGCGGATATCACGCTCTACCGCGCGGACACGGTGCCGGTGGGCGTGGATCAGGCCCCACACCTGGAGTTCACGCGGGATATCGTGAGACGCTTCAATCACCGGTTCGGAGACGTGCTGATCGAGCCCCAGGCGAAATACACGGATATCCCAAAGGTGCTCGGGCTGGACGGTGAGCACAAGATGAGCAAGTCCCGAGAGAACTACATCGAGATCGCGGCGACAGCCGAGGAGATCGAGAAGTTGGTCATGACGATGGTCACAGACCCGCAGCGGAGACGGCTCTCCGATCCCGGACGACCTGAGGTCTGCAACGTCTTCACGCTGCACCAGGTGTTCTCCCCCGGCGACGTTGAGGAGATCGAAGTGGAGTGCCGGAGCGCCGGCATTGGGTGCGTGCAGTGCAAGAGGCTCTTCGCCAAGAACCTGGCCGACTACTTCGGTCCATTCCGGGAGCGGCGGGAGGCGTTGGCGTCGGATCCGGAGCGCGTGTGGGGGATTCTGCGGGAGGGGGCTGAACAGGCTACGGCCGTGGCCTCCGAGGTGATGGCCGACGTGAGAGATGCCATACAGCTTCCCTAGTGCCGGGCCCCGAGAGACCGGGGGGCCGCAGGGCCAGGCGTATTGAAGTCGGTGTGGGGGGAGGCGTCCGGGCCTGGTGGTGTTGTCGCGACCGGAAGAGCGTGGGGCGGCACGGGCGTCGGCTGATGGGGAAGAGGACGACGAGATGACGGATGCGCGGACGACGGTGGCGGATCTCAGGCGAGATCTGGCTGCTTTTATGGAGGAGCGAGACTGGCAGCAGTTCCACAGCCCATCCCATCTGAGCCGCGCGATTGCCATCGAGGCGGCGGAGCTGATGGAGCATTTCCTCTGGCTGAAGGACGGGGAGGAGGAGGCGCTCCTCGAGGACGAGGCTAAGCGGTCGGCTCTGGTGGATGAGCTGGCAGACGTGCTGATCTACAGTCTGACGCTGGCCGATGCCCTGGCGATTGATGTGAGCGCGGCGGTGCGGGAGAAGATGGCGCGAAACGCGCGACGGTTCCCCGTTTCGAGGTGGCGGGGCCGGGCGAGGGACGACGGGATGGTAGGGGAGTAGCGTCTCGCCAGGCGCGGTTGGATGACGGAGGGGGAGGTCTCATGCGGGCACTGGTGCAGCGAGTGACTGAAGCGTCGGTCACCGTAGATGGCGAGACGGTAGGGGCCATCGATAGCGGGGTGGTGGTCCTGGTAGGGGTGACCCACGGTGACTCTGAGAAAGAGGCCGACTGGCTGGCGCGGAAGATTGCCGGCCTCCGGATCTTCGAGGACCGGGAGGGCCGAATGAACGTGGGGCTGCTGGACGCAGGGGGCGCGGCTCTGGTGGTCTCGCAGTTCACACTCTACGCGGACGCGAGCAAGGGGCGCAGGCCCAGCTTCGTCGGCGCAGCGCCGCCGGAGGTGGCCGAGCCTCTGGTGTCCTATTTCGCGGACGCGTTGCGTCGGAGACGGGTGCCGGTGGAGGAAGGAGTCTTCGGCGCGATGATGATGGTGGAGATCCACAACGACGGCCCGGTGACGATTATGCTGGAGAGGTGACATCATGCCTGAGCTGCGGAAGGATCCGGTGTTGGGCCGATGGGTCATCATAGCGACGGAGCGGGCGAAGAGGCCCTCGGACTTTGACGTCGTGCGGGATGAGGCCCGGGGCGAATCCTGTGCTTTCTGCGAAGGCCGCGAGGGCGAAACTCCCCCTGAGGTCTACAGTGTGCGCGATGATGGTACGGCGCCCGATACACCGGGGTGGAGCGTGCGCGTGATCCCTAACAAGTATCCTGCGCTCGACTCGGAGGGCCACCTGAACCGGGAGGGCGTGGGGATGGTCGACATGGCGAACGGGATCGGGGTCCACGAGGTCATCGTGGAAACACCCGACCACGACAAGGACACGGCCGACCTACCGAGGACGCAGATCAGCGACGTGATGAGAACGTACCAGCAGCGGATCGTGGATCTGAAGGAGGATGAACGGCTTAAGTATGTGCTGATCTTCAAGAACCAGGGGCGCAGTGCGGGAGCCTCCCTCCAGCACGCTCACTCGCAACTGATCGCGACGCCCATCACGCCGAAACGCGTCAAGGAGAAGCTCGACGGGGCCAAGGACTATTTCGAGTACAAGCACCGCTGCATTTTCTGCGACTATATCAAGCAAGAGACGGAGCTCTTCAGCGAGCGGTTGGTGGAGGAGACGGAGCACTTCGTGGCCCTCGCTCCGTTTGCGGCCCGTTTTCCCTTCGAGACCTGGATCCTACCCAAGCGGCATATGCTGGACTTCGTCCTCGTGTCCGGTGAGGAGATGGAGGATCTCGGCGGGATGATGAAGCAGGTGCTGGGGAAGCTTCGGAAGGCCTTGAACAACCCGCCCTTCAATTACGTGCTCCATCAGGCGCCCTACCGTCGACCGCGCGGCGGGTACTGGACCACGATCGAAGAGGACTACCATTGGCATATCGAGCTGATCCCGCGTCTGACGAGGGTGGCCGGCTTCGAGTGGGGCTCGGGGTTCTACATCAATCCGACGCCGCCAGAAGTGGCCGCCGAGGAACTCCGGGCGACGGAGATCAAGGGGCCAAGCCAGGGGGCAGCGGTCTAGCGGCAAGGGGCGAACGGTCCCGGCGCGAGGCGGTTGGGCGCGATGCAGCCCGAAGTCCGGCGCCGGGACGTTGTACGTCTATGCGGTTCTATGGGTCCGTGCCATCGGTCTTCGGCGAGGTGAGGGTCGTCTGGGGACACGACGAAGGCGGCGTCCGAGTGCACCGCGTCTTTCTGCCCGGGACGGACACCTCGGCGACAGAGCTTGCGGAGGCTTTCTACCCCGACGCTTCCGGCGGTTACCATCCCACGGTAGCGAACCTGGTCGATGGCATGGCCCGATTCCTCAAGGGGGAGCCGGTTTTCTTCGATGTCTCGCTCTTGGCTCTGGACCGATGTACGGATTTCCAGCGGAGGGTGCTGCTTGCCGAGCGGGAGATTCCGCGAGGATGGGTGAGCACCTACGGGCGGATCGCGAGGCACCTGGGTGTCCCGGGCGGGGCCAGAGCTGTGGGCAACGCATTGGCGCGCAATCCGTTCCCGATTCTCATCCCCTGCCACCGGGCGATCCGGGCCGATGGGCGACTAGGGGGCTTCCAGGGTGGGTGCGGCATGAAACGGGCGCTGTTGACGCTGGAAGGGGTGGCGGTGTCCGAGGATGGGCGCGCGTTGACCGACCGTTTTGCCTACTGAGCGCTGGGCTGGCGCAGGGGATGCTTGAGACCGGAGGGATTTCGGAGGACGACGGGCCAACGGCTTACCACGCGTGCTGATCGCAATTGGTTCTTGCCGGTTCGGGCGGTCTGGCCCCGCGGCTGATGAAGAGCGTCAGAGATCGGCCAGACGGATTGAAGGATGCTACGTCGCGGCGCTCAACGACCTCCGACTTGGCGGTGTCAGGTTGGTCCTGACAGCGCGTCTCACGGCTTGAGCAGGGTCTCCAGCCGCTGCTGGAGCACGTGGGGCGGTTGGACACCGCTCACGCGATCGACCTCCCTCCCATCCTTGAAGAAAGCCAGCGTGGGAACGCTCATCACACGGTAGCGGCGTGCCGTGACCTGGTTCGCGTCGATGTCGACTTTGGCCACCAGGGCGCGGCCGGCGTAGTCGCGGGCGATCTGTTCGACGGTCGGGGCAACGGCGCGGCAGGGGCCGCACCAGGAGGCCCAGAAGTCGACGAGGACCGGGCGGTCGGCGCCCAGGACCACCTGTTCGAAGGTAGCGTCGGTGACGGTCACCGGTTTGCCGTCCCCGACAGGTTGGGCGTCGGGGCGTTTCTTAGCTGTGGTGGGCTTGGGCCCGCGCTGAAGAAGGTACTCGAGCCAGGGACGTAGCGCCTTAGCGCTCGGTGTGCCCTTGGCCCGGGCGACGAGCTTGCCGCGGCGGAAGAAGAGGAACTCCGGCAATGTCTCGACATCGTAGCGGGCTCGTGCCTCGGGCGCGTCGTCCGCGCTGAGCTTCACGACAAGAAGATCGCCGGCATACTCCTGGGCCGTTTTCTCCAGGACGGGGTCGAGCCTACGTCGGGATTGATCCGCCAACGACCAGAAGACAGCGACGACGGGGCGCGACGATTCAAGGACGGCGCGGTCAAAGCTGGCATCGGTGACGTTGATCGGTGCGTCAAAAGTCATGGCCTTCTCTCCTCTCCTTTCACCTCAAGGTAGCGGTCCGGTACCGAGATTATAGACGGTGGATTTGCCGGTGTCTAGTTGGATGCCCGGCCGTTGGCGGTCCTCTCACACATCACGGAATGTGAACGATGGTCAGTTCTGTATGCTGGCCAGCTGGGGCCGGGTTGTATGGCGCGGATCCAGGGCCATGCGTGGCGGGCACTGCAGTTCAACTCGTTGGTGTACCGAGGGGATTCAGGCATTCTGAAGGGCGCCGATTCTGGCCGGGCAGACCTTGGCCAAGCGAGCACCTGTTTTCGCCGGTTGA